>DASSGK010000368.1:0-25693 GCA_035693505.1 Vicinamibacterales bacterium | reverse complement strand
GTTCAGGGATCAACTGCAGGACGTGCTTGCGCTCATCGACGCGTGTCCCGACATCTGCCGCGCACACATCCTGCTGGCGGCATCCCGTCAGTTCGTCGAAGGTGACGTGCAGCACTGGTGGCACCCGCCGACCGGCCGGGGAACGCGGACGCGGTGCTCCGACGATCTGCTCTGGCTGCCGTACGCGGTGAGCGACTACGTGTCGAGGACCGGCGACGAGTCGATTCTCGAAGAGGTCGTGCCGTTTCTCGACGCGCCGCCGCTCGAGCCCGCGCAATCGGAGCGCTACGATCTGCCGCGCGTGTCGGAGGAAAAGGCGTCGCTGTTCGAGCACTGCCTCCGCGCGATCGCGCATGCGAGTCACTTCGGCGTTCACCGGCTGCCGCTGATGGGCTCGGGTGACTGGAACGACGGCATGAACCGCGTCGGTGCGGAAGGCCGGGGCGAGAGCGTGTGGCTGGGATGGTTCCTGGTCAGGGTGCTCGACGACTTCGCGCCGCTCTGTCAGCGGCACGGCCGCGCGGATCTTGCGCAGCGCTTCCGCAGCGAATCGCACTGGCTCGCCGGCGTGCTGGAGCTTTCGTGGGATGGCGGTTGGTACCGGCGCGCCTACTTCGATGACGGCACGCCGCTCGGTTCGGCGCAGAACGACGAGTGCCGGATCGATTCGCTGACCCAGTCGTGGGCCGTTCTCTCGGGCGCGGGTCAACCGGTCCGCGCTCGTCAGGCGATGGAGGCAGTACGTTCGCATCTGCTCCGGCGTGACGCGCGACTCGTGCTGCTGCTGACACCGCCCTTCGATCGCACCGCGCACGATCCCGGGTACATCAAGGGATACCTGCCCGGCGTTCGCGAGAACGGCGGCCAGTACACGCACGCGGCCGCATGGACCGTCCTCGCTCTCGCGCGGCTGGGGCTCGGCGATGAGGCGATGGAGATCTTTCACCTGATCAATCCGGTGAACCACACGCGATCCGCAGGAGAAGTGGAGCGCTATCGAGGCGAGCCGTACGTCATGGCCGGTGACGTCTACGCGCACCCGATGCATGTCGGGCGGGCGGGGTGGACGTGGTACACGGGATCGGCCGGCTGGATGTATCAGGCCGCGATCGGAGACATCCTGGGGCTGCGCCGGGAAGGCATGTCGTTGAGCATCAATCCCGCCATTCCGGCGATGTGGCAGGCCTACTCGGTCGAGTGGCGGATCGGAAGTGCGTGTTATCGGATCAACGTGAGCAATCCTGACCATCGATCGTCCGGCATCGCGACGGCTTTGATGGACGGCGCGCCGGTGGATCCGAAAGCCATTCCACTCTCCGGCGACGGCGGAGACCATGTGATCGAAATCGTGCTGGGCAGGGAAGATCGCGCGATCGGCAGACGGCGCCTGGCCGCCAAGTAGGCGTGCGCCGATACGTGAAGCGTGCGCCTTCGCACATTGCAATCTGCGGCCTCTTGCCTCATCCTAGCGGGCGTCCCACCGCGGCGACGGCGAACGACGGTCGACCAGCCGGCGTTTCGTCCACAGGATGAGCTATGAAGAGGATCGCGGTTTTTACGGCGGTCGTTGCGGCGCTCTTCGCGGTCTCTCCTTCGGTCGCCGCGCCCGATTCCGCCAAAACCGTTCTTACCGTTTACTCTCAGGCTCGCGAAGCGTCCAACATCGCCGCCTTCGACGAAGGTGTGCGGAAGACACTGCAAACGTCATCGGGCGACGAGGTGTCGTACTACGCCGAGTTCATCGATCGTTCGCGTTTCCCGGGCGAGCGTCACCTCCAGGCCGTTCGCAACTACCTCGCGGGCAAATACCAGGGCCGGCGGATAGACGCCCTGGTGCTCGTCGGCCGGACAGCGGCTGACGTCGTCGAAGGGCAACCGCTCTTCTCACAGGTGCCGACGGTGTTCTACACACTCGATCAGGCATCGCTGCACGCGCCGCCGGGTGCCTCCCGGCTGGTGGGATCCTTCGGTCCCGATCAGCGGCAGACGCTCGCGCTCGCGCTCACGCTGCATCCGGACACGCGTCAGGTATATGTGGTGGTGCAGACGTCACCCGAGGGCCCACCGTTCGAGGCGAACATTCGCCGCGAGTTCGCATCGTTCGAGACGCGCGTGCCCATCCGGTATCTGTCGGAGATGCCGATGGCGGACGTGATCGCCACGTTGCAGCATGCGCCGGCGCAGTCGATCGTCGTGTACGTGCGTCAGACGAGCGGTCCGGGCGACGTCCATGGCGACCCACGCGATCTGCTCGCGCAGCTCGAGCGTTCGGTCTCGCTCCCGATTTACGGCGGATTCGATACCTACCTGGGCTTCGGCGTCGTCGGCGGCTACCTCTATAGCAGTGAGGCGAACGGCGCCGCGGCAGGAGCGCTGGCCTGGCGGCTCGCGAACGGCGAGCGTCCGTCGAACACCGGCGAGAACGGAAGTCCCACGGTTCCGGTCTTCGACGCGCGACAGCTGAAACGGTGGAAGATTCTGGACAGCCGGCTTCCGCCGGGAAGCATCGTTCGATTTCAGGAGCCGACGTTCTGGGAACGCTATCGCCGATACGGCATCGCGGCTCTCGGGATCTTCATCGTCCAGCTGATCTTCATCGCCCTCCTGCTCGCCCAGTTGCGTCGTCGTCAACGAGCTGAGCGCGGACGCATCGAGAGCGAAGCGCGGCAGAAGCTGGCAGAGAGCCGGTTTCAAGTCAGCCAGGATCGGTATGCGCTTGCGACCGCGGCGGGCGGCGTCGGTGTGTTTGACTGGAATATCGAGACCGGAGACCTCTACGTCGATCCTCAAGTGCTGCGGATTCTCGGATACGCCGATGGCGAACCGGTTGACCATCAGGTGGACTGGGCGCGGCTCCTTCACCCTCAGGATCAGGAACGAACCAGGGCCTGCGTCTTCGAATGCGCGCGAGGCGTTCGGGAGAACTACGACATCGAACATCGGTTGGTCCATCGCGATGGCAGCCTCCGGTGGTTTCACACGCGCGGATCCGTGATTCCGCGGCCGGACGGCACGCCCGGCCGCGTGGTTGGCACGTGCACCGACGTGACCTACCGCAAGGACGCCGAAGAGCGGCTGCGCGTGCGCGAAGCCACGCTGCGCGAGAGCTACGCGGAGATTCAGAAGCTCGCGGGTCGACTGATAGCGGCCCAGGAGACCGAGCACAAGCGGCTGGCGCGAGAGCTCCACGACGATCTGAGCCAGAAAGTCGCGCTGCTGGCCATCGACGCGGAGCAGCTGGCGCAGGATGCCCCGGACTTCGCCGTTCGTGTCGGCCGCATCGCGCGCCGAGCCGGCGAGATTGCGAGCGACGTGCACGAGGTGTCGCACCGGCTTCATCCCTTCAAGCTCGAAGTATTGGGGCTTGTCGCGGCGGTTCAGAGCCTGTGTGCCGACGTATCGGCGCAGCACGGGCTCACGGTTGAATTCGATCACGAGCCCATCGCCGACGGGCTCTCGCCGGATGTCGTGCTGTGTATGTATCGAATCGTTCAGGAATCGCTCCGCAACGTCGTGAAGCACAGCCACGCGAAGCGCGCGTCCGTTCGCCTCGAACAGCAGGGGACCGATCTCATCCTGCGCATCGCCGATTCAGGTGTCGGATTCGTGCCGTCGACCAGGGAGCGCAGCGGCCTCGGGCTTGTAAGCATCCGTGAGCGCGTCAACTTTCTCGGCGGGCAGATGGTCATCCATTCCGCGCCGGGCGCTGGCACACGGATAGGCGTGCGCGTCCCGATCGAATCGAAGGCCGAGGCTTCGCGCGTGGCCCTGTTCAGCACACAGATCGCTGAATCCGCGTAGACGGCGGTTTTCCACACTCCTGACACGATCTCGTCACCACGAATTCTTTATTCGCCGCGTGATTGGCGATTAGGATGCCTCTATGCCGTCACTCCCACGATTTGCAACGTTGTCTTGTCTGGTCTTGTCGGGAATTGCCGCGGTCGGTATTGCTCAACGCGCGTCCAGTTCGGCTTCGGCCTCGCCCGCCACACAAGCGGAAGTGACGGCTCGCCTGGCAGCGTCGGCGCAAGCGGTGCTCACCACGCTCGACGAGGCCGGTCGAGCCAAAGTCCAGTTTCCGTTCGACAGCCCGCAGAAGACGAGGTGGTCGAATCTTCCGAGCCCGATGTTCCAGCGCACCGGACTGCGGCTCGCCGATGCGACCGCCGCACAGAAAACCGCCGTCATGGCGCTGCTGTCTGTCGCGCTCAGTCGCGACGGCTACCGGAAGGTGACCGAGATCATGCGCGGCGACGAGATGCTGCGGACTGGCGATACCTCCGGACCAGCACGCGGAGCGCCAAACGGCGGCGGCGCCCCTCCCGATCGCTCCGGTGCCGGCGTTGCCGGCGGAGCGCGCGGACGCGGCCGCGGGATGCCCGGCGGGGGAGGGCCGGAATTCGGACAGGACCAGTACTACCTCGCCTTCGTGGGAACTCCGTCGGCGACCGCGCCCTGGATGCTGCAGTTCGGCGGCCATCATCTGGCGATCAATCTGACCTTGATGGGGAGCGAGGCGACGATGGCGCCGAGTCTTCCCGCGGCGCAGCCGGCGACCTACACCTTCGAGGGACAGACCATTCGTCCCCTGGGGCGAGAGAACGACAAGGCGTTCGGTCTGATCAACGCGCTGGACGCAAACCTGCAGCGGCAGGCGATCCTCGGCTATCGCGTCCCGGATCTCGTGCTGGGCCCGGGACAGGACGGACGATCGATTCAGCCCGAAGGGGTGAAGGCGTCGGCGTTGTCGGCGCCCCAGCAGACGATGCTCTGGGATCTCGTGCGCGAATGGACCGGCATCATGAACGATGCCTTCGCGGAACCCCGGATGGCCGAGCTCCGCTCTCATCTGAACGACACGTACTTCGCGTGGAGCGGACCGACGACGAACGGGAGCGCCGCGTATTTCCGTGTGCAGGGTCCCACGCTCGTAATCGAATATGCGCCGCAGGGCACCGTGGATCATATCCACACGATCTACCGCGATCCGACCAATGACTACGGAGCGAAGTTTGCGCGCCGGTAGGACGGCCACGCTCGCGCTCGCGGTTGTCGCGACGGTGGGCGTTGTGACTGATGTGTCGGCCCATCGGCGCGACGAGTACCTGCAGGCGGCCAGGGTCGGCATCGAGCCTTCACGCATCGAAGTCGAACTGGACCTGACGCCGGGGATCGCCGTCGCCGAATCGATCATCGCGGGGATTGATTCCGACCGCGATGGCGCTCTGTCTCCGAACGAGACGCACGACTACGTCGCACAGGTGCTGAAGGCGATTGATCTTCGCAGCGACGGGCGGTCGCTTCGGCTCGAAGCGATCGGGTGGGATGTTCCGGACGAAGCCGCGCTGCGGCGAGGGGATGACTCGATACGACTCCGGGCGGCCGCGCCCTTGCGTTTGACCAGCGGCTCGCATCAGGTGTCGTTCAGAAATTCGTATCGTCCGGACATCAGCGTCTACATGGCGAACAGCCTGGCTCCAGACAGTGACCGCATCGCCGTCGGCGCGCAGCGCCGCGACCCTGAGCAGCGCGAGCTGGTCGTCGACTACACGGTGCGATCCGAAGCGTTCGCCTCATCGAGCGCCTGGAAATTTGCCAGCATCGCCGGCCTGCTGCTCGTCACGATTCTTTGGCTTCTTCGTGTGTGGTGCAGGCCAGCGTGCCCTCGTTTTGACAGGCTCGATCCGAGGCGCGCATAATACCGTCTGTGATTTCGCATTCGGTTTTCAGCGTCGTCCAGCCGTGCCAGACCGCCCTTATCAGCGGCCTGTACATGGGTGTCACTGCCTGAAAGCCGGAAGCCAGCGTTTCTTCTAACCGCGCCCTTCCGGAAGCTCCTCCGGAAGGGCGTTTTTGTTTTCCGGGAGCTTTCGCAGGGCGGCACACGGAGTCGCCGCCATGCAACCCGCCGTCGACCTGTACGAGCTCTCGAAGTCGTTTCGCGTCCGCCGGCCGCGGAGCGGCGGCATCGGTGCACGCCTCTCCAACTTCATTGCACCGGACGTCCAGGCGGTACCGGCCGTGGACCGGCTGTCGTTTTCGATCGCGCCCGGTGAACGCGTCGCCTTCATCGGGCCGAATGGGGCCGGCAAATCCACGACGCTGAAGCTGCTGGCGGGCATCCTCCAGCCCGACGCCGGCGAGGTGCGCGTGATGGGCCTGGTGCCGTCGCGCCAGCGGACCGAGCTCGCCTTCGCGATCGGCACGGTGTTCGGCCAACGGTCGCAGCTGTGGTACCAGCTGCCGCCCCGGGACACGTTCGAGTTGCTCGGGCGCGTCTATGAGATCGACGCGCGCGCGCACGCCCGTCGCATAGAAGCGCTGACGGCCGTGTTCGGACTCGGCGAGCTGATGTCGACGCCGGTCCGCCATCTGTCGCTGGGCGAGCGGATGCGCTGCGAAATCGCCGCGAGCCTGCTGCACTCGCCGCGCATGCTGTTTCTCGACGAGCCGACCATCGGCCTCGACGTGTCGGCCAAGGCGGCGATTCGCGAGCTGCTGCTGACGGAATCGATTCGCCAAGGGATCACCCTGCTCCTGACGTCGCACGACACCGGCGACATGGAATCGGTGTGCGATCGCGTGATCGTGATCCATCGAGGCCGCCTGCTGTGGGACGACTCGATCGCGGCGCTTCGCAAGAGCTTTCTCAGCGCGAAGCGCGTCACGTTCTGGAGCGAGGCGGAGCATCTGGACGTGACGCTGCCGGGCGTCAAGGTGGTGTCGTCCGCCGCGCACAGGACGGAGCTCGAGATCGAATCGGGCGCCACACCGCTCGGACAGGTCGTGGATGCGGCGCTGCGCCAATCGTCGATCACGGACATGGTGATCGAGGACGCGCCTCTCGACGAAGTGATCCGGGCTCTCTACGCGAAAGCGGAAAGGAGATGCGCGACATGACGCTGACCTACTTGAAGAAGCATACGGCCTATGCGCGCATCGCGATGGCTCAGGGCCGTCGCGAGCGCGCGGAGCTCTATGGCCGCGTGGTGTTCTTCGCGGTGATCCTCGGCGTCTTCTCGAGCCTCTGGCGGGCTGTCGGCGAAGCCGGCCTGCCGGCCTCCGGCGATCCGAGGGCCCTCGTCTGGTATCTCGCGGCGACCGAGTGGATCATGCTCAGCGCCCCGCAGATCCATCTCGAGATCCAGGAAGCCATCCGTCGCGGCGATGTCGTCTACCGGCTGGGTCACCCGGCGTCGTACGTGATGGCGGAGTTCGCGGCCGGTCTCGGCGCGACCGCGCTCCGGATGCCGTTCCTGGGACTGACGGCGTTCGGCTGCGCGTTCGCGTTCACGCGGTGGACGCCGCCGCTCTCAGCGATCGCCTTGTTCATCCCGTTCGCGGTTATGGCGGCCGCACTGCTCGTGGCGCTGTACCTGTGGATTGGATTGCTCGCATTCTGGCTGCAGGACGTGTCGCCGGTGTTCTGGGTGACCCAGAAGCTGATGTTCGTGTTCGGCGGGTTGATGCTGCCGCTGGCGATGTACCCGTCGGCGATGCAGAAGGCGGCGGCCTTCACGCCGTTTCCCGTGATGCTGTTTGCGCCTGCCTCGATCGTGCTCGGCACCGGGCTCGTTCGCCCGGTCATCCTGGCGCGCGACCTCGCGCTCTGGGGCGGCGTCATGGCGTTGGTCGTCCAGTGGACGTATCGACGTGCGGCCGCCGGGTTGACAGTGAACGGTGGGTGAGTGATTTCAAGGCAGGTATCCGATGACTCGATGGGTGAACACGCTCAGGTTTGCGCGCGCGCTCGTCACGACGAACCTCAAGGCGGCGCTGGCACTGCGCGGCGCGTTCGTCATGCAGGCGCTGTTCATGGTGCTCAACAACTTCACGTTCTTCGTGTTCTGGTGGGTGCTGATGCGGCGGACGCCGACGCTGCGAGGATGGCGCCTCGCGGACATTCAGGTGCTGTTCGGGGTCGTGGCCGCTGGTTACGGCCTCACGGTGACGCTCGCGGGCGGCGTGCGCTATCTCGGACAGGCGATCGAGGACGGCGCGCTGGACACGCTGCTCACGCAACCCAAGCCCGTGCTGCTGCACGCGCTCGGCCTGCGGCTGCAGCCGTCGGGCTTCGGCGACGTGCTGTCGGGGCTGGTGTTCATCCTCTGGTCGGGGCAGGTGTCCTGGCGGACGGCGCCAGCGGTCGCCCTGGCCATCGCCGCGAGTGCGCTGGCCTGCGCGGCCTGCGGGATCGTGTTCTTCAGCCTCGCGTTCTGGGTCGGCCGAGTGGAAACGGCCGCACGCCAGCTCTGGGAACTGCTCCTGACGTTCTCGCTATATCCGGAACCGCTCTTCGGCGGTGCCTTGCGGCTGGCGTTGTTCACGGTGCTGCCCGCCGGCTTCGTGGGCTACTTGCCGGCGAGCGTCGTGCGCGAACCATCGATTCAGAACATGTCGATGCTCGCGACGGGCGCCGTACTGTATTTCACGCTTGCGGTGCTGGTGTTCGATGCCGGGCTGCGCCGATACGCTTCAGGCAGCCGATTCACGACCTTCGGCTGATCGATTCGGACCGGGCCTGTCATATGAGACAGGCTCGGCTCTTCCTGGTTGTCCGAAGCTCCGCCATTCCTGCAGATTTCCTCAGCTGTGCTTCGCATTCGCCTTGCCGCTCACAGACGAATAACGCATGATGCGCGGCACTGCAGGAGGTCTGGATGCGAGCATTGCGCGCGTCGTTCATCATCATCAGCTTCCTGGCGACGGCCGCAGCGGCCTCAGCCCAACCTCAAATCACCACGGGCGTGATCGATGGCACGGTCGTCGACTCGAGCGGCGGCGTCCTCCCCGGCGTGGACGTCGAGGCACGCAACGTCGAGACCAACCTCGTCCGAACGGTCACGACGGATGGCTCCGGCCGATTCGCAGTCCTTCAACTGCCGGCGGGGCGATACACCGTCACGCTGAGGCTCAGCGGCTTCGCGACGGTCGTTCAGGAGAACGTTGTTGTCAGCATCGGTCAGACCCTACGGCTCACGCCGACCATGCGCGTCTCCGGCCTCGCTGAAACGGTAACGGTCAGCACGGCAACGCCAACCGTTGACACATCGCTCGTCACGGCCGTCAGCACGCTCGACGAAACCACCATCTCACAGACGCCGATTCTGGGCCGTAAATTCGAAGACCTGCTGACCCTGACGCCCGGCGTGAGCGTAGTCCAGGGACCCGACGGCGACGAGATTACCTTCGCGGGCCAACGCGGCGTCTTCAACAACATCAGCCTCGACGGCGGCGACTACACGAACGGCTTCTTCGGCGAGCAGGTCGGCGGCCAGCGGGCCGCCATCGACATCACGCTCGAAGCCGTGAAGGAGTTTCAGGTCATCGCGAGCGGCGCGAGCGCGGAGTTCGGGCACACCGCCGGCGGCGTCGTGAACGTCATCACCAAGTCGGGCACGAACGACGTCAGGGGATCGCTGTTCTATTACCAGCGCCTCGAGGGACTCACCGCGGACACATCCGACGGAAAACCGCTCCAGGATTTCCATCGCGAGCAGTTCGGCGGCACGGTCGGCGGCCCGCTGATGAAGGACAAGACGTTCTATTTCCTCGCGCTGGAGGGTGTGCGGGAGAACCTTCTGCGGCCAAACCTGTCCGAGGCGATTGGCACACCGTGCCCGGTGAGCGCGCCGACGCTCGCCGCGAACGCGTCGTTGATTGCCGGGAGCGCGGACTGCCAGCGGCTCGCGCTCCTCAACTTCTTCAAGACGAGCCGCGGACAGGACGAGGGACAGCCCGTTCAGCATCAGATCAACAACAACGCGTTTCTCGGGAAGATCGACGCGATCCTGTCGACAACGAGCAATCTCTCGGCTTCGTACAATTTCGACTTCTCGAAGAATCTGAATCAGACCTTCGACGTGCCCACGTACGGAACGTCGGCGAACGGCACCGAAGGGCCTTCGAAGATCAACGTGGTGAACGTGAACCTGTTCAGCACCCTGACTTCAAGCCGGCTCAACGAGTTCCATGTGACGTACTCACGGGAGGATCGCCCGCGTTCCGCGACGGCGTCGACCATACCGGCCGACACCGGGATTGGCGCCGATCCGTCGTTTCCGACGTTCCGGTTCGGGAACCCGTTCTTCCTCGCGCCGAACGTGGACGAAGTCGTCAAGCGATTCCAGGTGAAGGACAACATCACGCTGGTGAAGGGGCCGCACACGTACAAGGCCGGCGCCGAATGGATTCACACGAACAACGTGCAGGTCTTCCGAGGCTTCTTCGAAGGGCGGTACCTCTTCGACAGCGTGAACGGCTTCCTCCGCTACGCGTCGCCGGCGGCGCCCGGGGGCTTCGGCCCCAGCACCATCGGCTGCTCGAACGGCTCGTACGTCACGGCTCCCACGGCGTGTCCGGCCGGCTCGTCCCAAACCGGCGGACCGCTGCTGTTCTATCTGCAATCGAGCAGTCCGGACGGCATCGCGCGCGACGCGGCCGGCGCATCCGACATCAGCAATGACGAGATCGCGCTGTTCGTCCAGGACAAATGGCGCGTACGCAGCGGGCTGACGGTCGACTACGGGCTTCGATGGGACGGGCAGAAGATGCCCGCCACGGTGGATCCGACGACGACCGCCTTTGCGCAGTACCTGAACGATCCTCGATTCCCGTCCGACGGGACCATTCACAGTCAGTGGAAACAGTTTCAGCCGCGCGGCGGCTTTGTGTGGGACGTGAATCAGGACGGCAAGTCGGTCGTTCGCGCCAGCGCCGGCATCTACTACGCGCGCCAGAACATGTTGAGCCAGGTGGGATCGGTAACCACCAACGGGATTCAGCAGAAGAGTGATTTTCGCGCCACCGGCTTTGGAGACATGCCGGTCTGGCCGAACCTGCTCGCGCCCACGGCCGTCCCGGCCGGGACCTTCCCGTTGTTTACCGGCATACGAGTGTTCGATCGCAGCTACGGCAACCCTCGCGTGTACGCGTTCAACACCGGATACGAACGGGAACTGGCTCCGAGCATTGCCGCCTACATCGACTTCACCGTGGCGAAGGGCGTCGACCTCACGCGATTCCTGAACTACAACGTGCACGGCACGGCGGCGGCCGCGGTGCAGCCTCCCACGCGGGATACGACGACGTATACGGGGGCCAATCCGTTCGAGCCGCAGCTGGGTGACGTGTTCGTCACCAACAGCCTGGGCCACAGCCTGTATCGAGGCGCCACGTTCGGCGTTCGCAAGCGTTTCTCGCAGCACTATCAGCTCGAGGCGAACTACGTGCTCTCGAAAGACGAAGACGACGACTCGAACGAGCGGGATCCGTTCACAGACCGGTCGTTCAACTTCTACAACCTGGATCTCGATTATGGTCCGTCGGATCGCGACATCCGACACAAGGTCAATTTCTTCACCTACGCTGAGCTGCCGGAGCGGGTGCTGCTGAACGTTCGGATCCAGGGGCGGACGGCGCAGCCGATCACCACCTCGCCGCGGGTCCTGAACGGCGTCGATCGCGGGCGCAACTGGGATCGGAAAGACAATGCGTACTTCTCACTCGACTGGCGGCTGCAGCGGCCGTTCCGGGTAGGGGCGCGCACGGACGTCATTCCGAGCCTCGAGATGTTCAACACGTTCAACAACGCCAACAACATCAATCCGCTCACGACGCCGGCGCTGTTCAACTTCGACGGCTTCTTGCGGGAGGGCGTCGGCGACCCGAGACAGCTCCAGCTCGCCGTGAAAGTGACGTTCTAGCGAGCCGTTCGATGGCCCGCGGCACTTGATCGAGGCCGCCGATTTCGAGGTAGCGGCGCTTGACGCCCCGAGGCACGTCGGCGTGTTCGTGCGACCAGCTCAGCGCCGCGGGGATGTGGAGCGCCCATCCTCCCGCTTCGATGACCGGCAGGATGTCGGAGCGCAGCGAATTGCCGATCATGAGGAAACGATTCGGCGCGATGCCGCGGCCGCTGAGAATCCGCGCGTAGACGTCGGGCGTCTTGTCGCTGACGATCTCGACGAAGCGAAAGCGATCGCGCAGGCCCGAGCGTTCCACCTTCGACGACTGATGCAGCAGATCGCCCTTGGTGATCAGCATCAGCGGGCAGGTCGCCGAGAGACGGGTCAGCGTCTCCTCGGCGGCGGGGAACAGCTCGATGTCTTCGGTGAGCATCTGCTTGGCGAGCTCTATCGCCCGCCGAAGGCCGGCGCCCGCAATCCGGCCATCCGTGACCTCGATCGCCGTCTCGATGAGCGAGAGCACGAAGCTCGAGACGCCGTAGCCGTAGTACGACAGGTTGACGAGCTCGGTCCGATTCACACGCGCTTCGACTTCCTCCGCGCTGAGATCGACGCCCGCGTCCGCCAGCAGCCGCCGGAACTGCTCGCGCCCGTCACGATAGCTGCGCTCGTTGTGCCAGAGCGTATCGTCGCCGTCGAATGCGATCAGGTCGAAGGGGCGCCGTGCCATGAAAGGCGTCTCTAGGATTCCACTGACGCGGGAGCGATCCCGAGATCGATGGCCAGGCGCACCAGGCCCGCCATCGAGTCGACCTCGAGCTTCTCGAAGATTCGCGCGCGATGCAGCTTGATCGTCCGCTCCGTGATGTTCAGGTCGGCCGCGACCTGCTTGTTGATCCGGCCGCCGATCAGATGGGCGAAGACCTCGCGCTCGCGCGGCGTGAGCCGCTCGTATCGAACCTGCAGCGCCCGCCGGTTCGCGCGCGCGGCACGGTCGGCGCTGTCGCGTGCCAGCGCACGCGAGACGGCATCGATCAGCACGGTTGCGTCGACGGGTTTGATCAGGTAGTCGATCGCGCCGCGCTGGATCGCGCGCACCGAAGCGGGCACTTCCGCATGACCGGTGAGGAAGATGATCGGAATCCGATCGTCGCGCCCGGCCAGTATCGTCTGCAATTCCGTTCCGCTCGGCCCCGGCATCCGGACGTCGAGCACGATGCAGCCGGCGGTATCCGCCTCGAAGGCGGACAGAAACGCATCGGCGCTCCCATGCGTCCGGACCGTGAAGCCTGCCGCACTGAGAAGACGCTCCGTCGCCTTCCTGACGGCCTCATCATCGTCGACGACGTGAACGATGGGTGAGGGTGTCCGCGCCGCGTTCACAGGTGCTCCGGTCATGGTACGGCCACGCGCGGCAGCCGGAAGCGGAAGGTCGCGCCGCCTTCGGCGTTGTTCCACGCGTCGATCGCGCCGTCATGCATGTCGACGATGCTGCGGGTAATCGTCAGGCCTATGCCCATGCCGCCGGCTTTCGTGCTCACGAACGGTTCGAACAAACGGCCGTCGAGGTCGGGTGACAGACCCGAGCCGTTGTCCTGTACCGAGATTTCGACGGACTCGGCTGTTATCGCGTTGCGGATCGCCACGCGGCGCGAGGGTGGCGGCGTGGCCGCCATGGCGTCCATGGCGTTGACGACCAGGTTGACCACGACCTGCTGAAGGAGGACCTTGTCGCCGATCACGTAACAGGGATCCGGCGGCAACTTGGCATCCACGTGCACTTGCCGCATCGCGGCGTCGTGGTCGATCAGTGCGAGGCTCTCGCGCACGGCGTCGAAGATGTCGATCGTTTCCTGTTTCACGTCGTGTTTCGTGAGCATCGTCCGATGGCGCTGTACGATCTCGGTCGCGCGAACGTCCTGCGAATGAATGTCGCGCAGGATCTCCTGAAGATCCGGCAGTGTGGCTCGATTCGAGGCGATCAGCATCTCGGCGGCTTGAGCATTGTGCAGAATGGCGCCGAGCGGCTGATTCAGCTCGTGCGCAATCGATCCGGTGAGCGCGGCCACGCTGGCCCGCCGCTCGATGCTCGCGGCCAGTGACAGGTTGCGGCGGCTGTCGATTTCGGCCTTCCGCCTGGCTCGCCGCTCGTACAGCAGTCCCGCAATCAGTGCCAGTTGAAGCGCCAGCGCCGCCGAAAATGCCAGGACCTGACCCCGATAGTCGCGCCACAGGCTCGGATCGCGGAAGGCGATGATGCTTCCAGCCGGGAGCCGCCGCTCGTCTATGTTCCAGCGTTCGAGTTGCCGCGCGTCGAATTTCAGAGTGGAAATGGCGGCAAACGGGACCACCTCGCGGCCGCCGGGATGCGCTGACGCGGCCGAAATCGCGCGTTCGCCGATGACATGTCCGATCTTCACGTAGTCGCGCATGAGGCCGCCGACAATCCCGCACCCGAGAAACTGGCCGCCCAGCATGATCGTCGGTCGGCTGGCGGCCGCGGAGATCATCTCGCACAACTGCCACGACGGGATGGCGTCGCCTGAATCGTCGAGCTGACCCCCGGCCAGGAACAGGATCGAATGATTGGGCAGGCGGCTGACTTTTGCTTTTGCGTCGGCCGCCGACACTGGAGCGATATCGAGAAACGTCAATCCGGCGTGCCTGACCTGTTCATCGACGTCGCTCTCCCGGAGCCGCTCGGCCGCGGAGGAGCCCGAACTGACGGCCAGCGTCGTCATATCGGGAAAGACGGCCTTTGCGGTCATGAGTGCGGCGTCGAAGCCGTACTCGAACGTGAGGCTGGACGCGTTTGCCATCGCGCTCGCCTCGAGCGGGACTGCGCCGGCGTAATTGGCGAACAGGACCGGCACATCCGGCCAGAGCTCGTCGCGCGCGTCGGCGAGCAGCTTGATCGCATTCGAGGCGATCGCGATGATGAGATCGAGGTGGCGATCGCGATACTTGTCGCGAATGGATGACCGGAATGCCCTCGCGTGATGTTCCTCCTGAAATCTGACCGCGTCGAAATACTCGAAGTACCACGCGGGCGCGTTTGCGCCGGCGTCTGACGAGGCGAGCTCGAATCCGTTCGTCAGATCCCGGATCCAGTTCTGCGACGAATCGTCGGAAAACACCACCAGGACCTGTGGATGTTGAATCGCGGGGCTCGAAGCAGTGCCGCCGAGGGATGCCGTGCGTTCGGGGGCGCTGCGAAGAAGCGCGGCGGATCCGACGAACGTCAGCACGCTGGCCGCTATCGCCGTCCATCTGCGGGCCGCGCTTGTCCTCGATACCGTCACCCAGGGTCCGCGCGATGTCACGGCCAATACGATAGCCGAAACCGGCGGTTGCGATGACCGCTGATTCCGACATCTCGTGGGCGATCTCCGAGCCGGCGGATGACACGCGTCCGCGTGCCCGCGCATGTGTTCACAGCAACAGATGGGATTCGGCAATGGCGGAAGTCAGTTTCGCGCACCGACGGCATCTGGCGCTGGATCTGCATCAACGCTCAACGTCCATTTCCACGTTCGTCTTTGTCTGGAGACAAATCATGATGAAATCGTGCGTCGTCGTCGCGTTGCTTGGACTGATGTCGTTGTCGCTTGCGGGTCAGACACCGAAGTACGGCGTCACCGTGACCACGGAGAAGAACGTCGACTACGCAAAGTTCAAGACCTACACGTGGACCAAGGGCCAGCCTTCGGCCGTGACGTCGATCGACGCGCAGATCGTCGCCGCCGTCGACCGCGAGCTGGCGGCGCTCGGGATGACGAAGGCCACCTCGGGACACGGCGATGTGCTGCTGGCCTATTACTCGCTCACGCGCACCGACGTCGACCTGAAGGCGAAAGAGAACGCCAACGGCACGCGCCCGCAGTATTCGGTCGGCACGCTTGTCGTCGCGCTGCTCGATCCAGGTAATCGGAAGCGGCTGCTTCGGCTGCGTGCGGACAAACCGATCAACACGCAGCCGGCCGAACTCGAAGCGGCGATCAACGCCGTGGTCAAAGAGCTGTTCGAGAAGTACCCGACCCGAACGGCAAACAAGTAGGAGCCGGGCTCTCTTACTTCTTCACCTTGGGTGGATAGTTCTTGAGCAGCTTCGACACGGCCTTCGCGAGGTTCTTCTGCTGTTTCTCAGGCTTCGCTTCGGTATCGAGCGTCTTGCTCGCGGCGCCGCGCCACACGAGCGTATGGGGCTTGGACGAGTACATGTCGAGCGCCAGCTGGCCGACATAGATCGTGTTGGTCTGGCCAGTGGTCATGCCACCGCCGCCTCCGTACCAGCCGCCGCCGTACCAACCTGGTCCATAGCCCCAGCCGGTGTCGAAGGAGGTGTATTCCTTCTCCTGACCGACGGCCGCCTGGTAGCCGATGTACAGGTCGGCGCTGTCGGCATCGGACTTGGTCAAGCCCTTCTTGACGAGCTCGGCGTCGACAGCCGCCTTGATCTGTTTGTCGGCGAGATCGCTGAGCGGCGTCGCCCCTTTGATCGTGACCCACTTGTAGGTCTTGAACGTGGCGAAGTCGGCGTCCTTGTCGAAGTTGTATCGAACGTCCTGGGCCATGGCCTGGCTCGCGCCAGCCAGGAGCACGAGCAGCAGACACGCAAGTCGACTCTTCATCGTCTCAATCCTTCCTTTCATCGGGAACACGACGGGTCGATACCGTGTCGTGCAAACTGCACACCCGCGATGGGCGTGGATTCCGGCCGCAGTTCCGCCGGTCCGGCCCCACGCGGCCGGTGACCGCATGGACTGGCTCCGAGATTTCGGAGATTCCTGATTAGTGGACCGGCGGTTTCCCGGTCAGCTTTTCTTTGGCTTGAAGGCGTTATCGACCTGCTTCTTGATACTGCCGAAGTTCTTCCCTAACCGCTTTTCCTCGTCTTCCGTCAGCACGCGGAAGGGGACCCGCACGAGGCTCTTCTCGAACTTCACATTGAGCCAGTACTGCCCGTACGTGATCTTCGTCGGCGGGTGGAAGTAGATTTGTCCGAGGCACGCGCGCCGGGTGCTCAGCTCGACTTCGTCCCACGGCATCGCGCGCTGGTTCAACTGTGAGAAGAACCCGATCCGGCACGCCTGGCTCGCCATCGGCGGGAAATAGTTGATGGAGTCGCGCTGCACTTTCGCCCGGCTTTCCATCGCCTGCAGGTTCGCGCTGCGGTAGTCCTCGACGCTGGCCAGAGGAGTGGTCTTGCCGTCCGGCGTCTCGAGGCTCAGCGCCTCCCGCGTCAGCTTGAAGTCCGGCGCGTCGCCGAGGAGCGACATCCCGACTTCGAGACGGACCCATTCCTCACCGATCGATCGGTTCACGATCTGGTACCCGATGATCACGTAGCCTTCGTTGTTGTAGGCGGCGCGAACGAACTTGCCTTCCAGCGTCATGATCTGAGGTACGCCGGGCTGCGGCATCTGGACCGGCGGTGGCTGCTGGCTCTGGGCGCGGGCCGGGGCCTGGACCGCCCACAACGCCGCCAGCCCGACAACGATCAGAACTCTGAATCTCACACGTTTCATAGAACCTCCGGATGTGTATGCACTGCGTCGTCGTTGAAATGAGTGCTCCGCGCTGATTGCGCCCGCCACTCCCGCAAGACGTCGTCCACGCTCTGATGCGGGACGGCGAGCGCGCGCGCCTCCTTCTTACCGAGACGTTCGAGCGCGTTTCGAACCTGCCCGTGCACTTCTGCGAGGCGGACGTCGATGCCCTTGTCGCGAAAGTCTGTCCGAAGATCCATCAGCATCTCGGCGCCGGCGAGATCGATGGAGGGCACGTTGCCCATGAAAAAGACGACGAGCCGCGTGGGCGAGCGGCGTTCGCCGACGAGCGCCGACAGACGGTCGCGCACGTGATCGACGTTGAAATAGAGGAGCGAGCCCTCGCTGCGAACCACCAGCACGTCCGGTACCGGCTGGTTCTCGGGATACTGCACGAGATCCGCGAAGTAGGTGGTGCCCGGCACCCGTCCGATCTCGGCGACCCGCGGACGGGAGGCGCGTCGCAGCAGCAGGAGCAGCGAGAGTGCCACGCCGAGCACGACGCCGTTCAACAGTCCCGAGCCGAGAACGCCGACGAAGGCTGCCGCCGCCACCAGGAACTCGCCGCGATCGAACCGCCAGATTTCGCGCAGCTTGTGGACGTCGACAAGGCCGGTGACTGCCGCCAGCACGATCGCCGCCAGGACCGGTTGCGGCAGGTCGTGCAGCAACGTGGTCAGGAACAGCGCGACGAGGAGGATCGCGATCGCCGAGATCAGCCCCGACAGCGGCGAGCGTGCGCCAGCCGAGGCATTGACGAGCGACTGCGAGGTACCTCCGCTGACAGGGAACCCTCCGAAGAGGCCCGAGGCGAAATTGCTGCCTGCGATGGCGAGGAATTCCTGGCTGGCGTCGAGGCGATAGTCGTGCGAGCGGGCGAACATGCGGCCGATGGCCGACGTTTCGACGGCGGCGAGAAGGAAACAGGCCATCGAGAGTGGCAGCAGGGTGCTGATGTCACTCCGGGTGACGGGCGGCAGCGAGGGCAGCGGCAATCCTCGCGGCACGTCGCCAATCAGCTTCACGCCGCGCTGGTCGAGATGCAGCATCCCCGCGGCGACGATGCTGGCGATCAACACGACCAGTGCCACCGGTCGATTCTTGAAGAGACTTTTCCCGCCCACCAGCGCTGCGAGCGCGATGAGCCCGACGGTCAGCGCCGTCGCGTTCGTCTGGGGAAGGCTCCTGAAGAAATGGGCCATCGCCTCCCAGAAGTCGCCGTGGCTGCCGGCAAAGCCGAACAGCTTGGGCAGCTGGGTGCTGGCGAGGACGAAGGCGACGCCGCACTTGAAGCCGATCAGCACGGTCTCTGAAAAGAAATTGATGATGGTTCCGGCGCCAACGACGTACGCGGCAAGCGCGATGACCGCGACCATCAGCGTGGTGCACGCCGCGAGCGCGGAGTGGCGCACCGGATCGCCGGCGGCGAGCGTGCCGAGCGTCGATCCGATGAGCAGGGAGATCGCCGAAGTGACGGAGATGGCGGTCATGCGCGAACTGCACAACAGCCAGAAGACGAGGCCGGCGAACAGGCACGCGTACAGGCCCGCCTCCGGCGGCAGACCGGCGAGCGACGCGTCGCCGATCGCGGCCGGGAGCATGTAGGCGGCGAGCGTGATGCCGGCGATGACGTCAGATCGCAGCCATGAGCGATCGTAGGCCGCCACCCACCCGCGGGCCTGAATCGCCATCGTGCAGGGCCGGCTACTTGCCGGTGACGTTCTGCAGTTGGACGACTTCGCCGCTGTAGTCCTGCGTGACGATCGCGCCCTGATCGTTCACGGTGACCTTCGCGGCGCCCGAAAGCTCGCCGTGGCCGGGTCCCGATGCGGGCACGTCGAGCACCAGCAGCCCGAGATAGAAACCCGACTTGGCCGGGGCCCCAGGGACGCCGGCGCCGACGTACGCGATGGGCGAACCGGTGACGATGGTGATCACGCGGCCGCCAGCGCCCGGCCTGGCATAGGCGTACTTGATCGCCGTCGAGTTCGCGCCGACCTTGACCGTCCCAATCGGCGGCCGCGGCAGAAGCAACGCCCGCGCGGAATCGGTGCCGCCCTTCTTGACGGCCGCGATGAGGGCATCGCGATCCGCGTCGGTCGAGAGGCGGTCGATGGAGACCGTCACGGGAGCGGATGCGGTGACGCCGCCGGCCGACTTGACCTGCGCCGTTGCGGTGAAGGTTTCACCCGCCGCAGCCACGGCCAGCGTGGAGAGCGCGATCAACCCGATGATCGAAGGTACGAGAACGAGCAGAGAGCGTGTGTAGGTGCGCATGGTGTCTCGTTCTCAGCACGCGCCATGCCACGACCTTTATGCCGATTTTCGACGCCTCACCGCTACTCGGTGATGCGTCTCCGGCGGGCGCTCCGAGGTTTCGGAGGCCCTCCGTTTGATTAGAGCGCTTTCACGCCGTGCCATGCTGGCCGTCCGGATGCCTGCCGCGCGACCGACATGCGCCTCGTACGTCTCACGCCGCTCGCTGCGCCGCATGGCCGGAGTTGATTCCGCTATCTCGTCCACCATTTCGGAGTTCGCACGGAGCAGCCGGTGGTGCCCTTGCGTCGTCGCGCCGGAATCGCGCAGCTTCCCCAGTAATTGGCCCGCGGAGACGTGTCACCGGCGTGGCACGCCGACTGCTCTCATGTCGCATCAGTCAGCGTACCCACGACAAAGAGAAGGACGTGAGGATGACAACCGACGTGCGAATGATGGTGTTCGCCCCCGTGGCGGCAATGGCGGCGGTGCTCGGCGTCGCTTGCGAAAAGCCTCAAGCGGTCGCGCCTCCTCCGCCAGAAGTGTACGTAACCAGCGTCGTCCAGAGGGACGTTCCGGTCTATCTGGATCTCGTCGGCCAGACCGAGGGCTCCGAGGACGTCGACGTCCGGGCCCGCCTGGAAGGCTTCCTCGAGACGATGAACTTCCGCGAGGGGTCCTTCGTCCGCCGGGGCGACCTCCTGTATCGCATCGACGCGAAGCCATTCGAGGCGGCGGTCGCCGCGGCGAAGGCCGACAAGGCGACGGCCCAGGCGAAACTCGACAAAGCGACCAACGACGTCACGCGCTACACGCCGCTGGTTGCGAAGCAGGCCGTCAGCCGGCAGGAGCTCGATAACGCTCGCGCGGAACAGGACGCAGGACGGTCGCAGGTGGACGCCGCTCAGGCGGCCATCGACAAGGCGACGCTCGACCTGGGCTATACGCGGGTACTCTCGCCGACCGACGGTCTGATCGGCACCACGAAGGTGAAGCCTGGAAGCCTGGTCGGCCGGGGAGAGAGCACGCTGCTGACCACGGTCTCCAAGATCAACCCGATCTTCTTTCGCGTCGGCGTCACCGAAGCCGATTACCTCAAGATCATCAAACGCGATCCGGCGCGAGCGGGCGACGTGCCGCGTGCCGGCGGCATCGAGCTGACGCTCGCCGACGGAACCGTCTACGACCAGAAGGGAACCGTCTTCAACGTCGATCGCGCGGTTAACGCCGCCACCGGAACTTTGAGCGTCCAGCTTTCGTTTCCCAACCCGCAGTCTGTCCTGCGTCCCGGCCAGTACGGGCGCGCGCGGGTGCTCATCGAGAACAAGGCCGGCGCGCTGCTCATTCCGCAGAGAGCTGTCCAGGAGTTGCAGAACCTGCGCAGCGTGGCGGTGGTGGGCGCCGACAACAAGGTGGCATTCCGCAACGTGACCGTGGGCCCTCGAGTTGACTCGCTGTGGGTCATCGAGAGCGGTCTTCAGAAAAGCGATCAGGTTGTCGCCGAAGGGCTCCAGGGACTTCGCGACGGCATCGTCGTGCGTACGAAACCGATGCCGCCGCCCTCGGCTGCGCCGGCGCCCACCGCGACATCAGGCGAGGCCAAGTAGATCATGGCGCGATTCTTCGTCAACCGTCCCATCGTCGCGATGGTGCTGTCGATCATCATGGTCATGCTCGGCGTCGTCGCGATGCGCGGCCTGCCCATCGCGCAGTATCCCGAGATCGTCCCACCGATGATCCAGGTGACGACGACGTTCATCGGCGCCAGCGCCACCGACGTCGAAGCCTCCGTCGCGACGCCGCTCGAACAGCAGATCAACGGCGTCGAACAGGGCATCTATCTGAAATCGACGAACGCGAACGACGGCACGCTGACGCTCAAGGTCTCGTTCGAGGTCGGATCGAACCTCGACATGGACAACGTGCTCACGCAGAACCGCGTGTCACAGGCGATGCCGCAGATGCCGCAGTCGGTGAAGAACTACGGCGTCACCGTGAAGAAGTCGCTGGCGTTCCCGCTGATGGTCATCTCGATCAAGTCGCCGAAGGGCAGCTACGACAGCAGCTTCCTGTCGAACTACACGACCATCAACATCAACGACGCCCTCGCCCGCATCCCGGGCGTCGGGCAGGTCACGCTGTTCGGCGGCAGCGATTACGCCATGCGCGTCTGGCTGCGCCCCGACCGGATCGGGCGGCTCGGACTCACGGTTCCTGACATCGCCAATGCAATCGCGCAGCAGAACCAGTTGAGCCCCGCGGGGCAAATCGGCGGACCGCCCGCCGCGGCCGGCACGGAATACACCTATACGGTTCGCACACAGGGAAGGCTGCTCGACGAGAACGAGTTCGGCAACATCATCCTGCGCACCGCCGCCGACGGATCACAAGTCCTGCTCAAGGACGTCGCCCGCCTCGAGCTCGGGACGATGCTGTACAACGCGATCGGCCGGCATGACGGCCAGCCGGCGGCGGTGATCGCGATTTACCAGGTGCCGGGGAGCAACGCCCTCGACGTCGCCGGCAAGATCAAGGCAACGCTCGAGGATGTATCCAAGCGGTTCCCGCGCGACATGGAGTACCTGGTGTCGCTCGACACGACGCTGCCGGTTTCGGAGGGCATCAACGAGATTGTCCACACGCTGCTCGAAGCCGTCGTGCTCGTGATCCTTGTCGTGTTCGTGTTCCTGCAGAACTGGCGCGCGACGCTGATCCCGCTGATGACCGTCCCGGTGTCGCTGGTCGGCGCCTTCATCTTCTTCCCGGTGCTCGGCTTCTCGATCAACGTGCTCTCGCTGCTCGGCCTGGTGCTCGCGATCGGAATCGTTGTCGACGACGCGATCGTCGTCGTCGAGGCGGTCATGCATCACATCGAGCATGGCATGGCGCCGAAGGAGGCCACGATCAAAGCGATGGAGGAGGTGTCGGGACCGGTCATCGCGATCGGCCTGATTCTGAGCGCGGTGTTCGTGCCTGTGGGCTTCATGGGCGGGATCACGGGCCGGCTGTATCAGCAGTTCGCGATCACGATCGCGATCTCCGTGCTGTTCTCGGTGGTCAACGCCTTGACCCTCAGCCCGGCGCTCTCGGCGCTCCTCCTGAAGGCTCCGACCGGGAAGAAGACGCTCCTTACGCCGTTCTACAACGGATTCAACAAGGTGTTCGGCTGGACCACCGACCGGTACGTCGGCTTCGCCGGAATTCTCGCCCGCAAGATGTTCCGCAGCCTGGCGTTCATCGGCGTGCTGCTCTTCGTGATCGTCGCACTGGTCCGGAACATTCCGGCCGGATTCGTGCCGGAAGAGGATCAGGGCTTCCTGCTGGTCCAGGCGCTGCTGCCCGATGCCGCTTCCCTCGAGCGCACCGATGCGGTCATGAGGAAAGCCGAGGCGGTGCTCAAGAACAATCACTCCGTCGATGGCTACAACACGATCAGCGGCTTCAGCCTGCTGACGGGCGCGTACTCGTCGAACATGGGCTTCTTCTTCGTCCAGTTGAAGGAGTGGGCCGAGAGGGGCCGCGAGCACACGGCCGCGGCGGTGACCGCGGAGCTGAATCGCGCGTTTGGTGAAGAGATTCGGGAAGGTGCGGTGATCGCGTTCGGGCCGCCCGCGATTCCTGGCCTCGGGACCGGCGCGGGCTTCACGATGGAGCTCCAGGACCGCAGCGGCGGCACGCCGGAGTACCTGGCGGAGCAAACGGCGAAGTTCATCGACGCCGTGCGCAAGCGGCCGGAGATCGCCCGCGTCACCAGCCTGTATCGCGCGTCCGTGCCTCAGATCTTCGCGGATATCGATCGCAGCAAGGTGACGAAAGCCGGTGTGCAGCTCGGCGATGTCAACACGACGCTGGGCGCTCTCCTCGGCAGCTCCTACGTGAACGATTTCAACAAATTCGGTCGCGTGTACAAAGTGTACGTGCAGGCGGAGCCGGAGTTCCGGCGCGATCCCAATCAGCTGGGCCTCTTCTACGTCCGCAATCAGACCGGTGGCATGGTGCCAATCGACACGCTCGTGACGACGAGGCCGACCGCAGGGCCTGAGTTCACCAACCGGTTCAACCTGTTCCGGACGGCCGAAGTCACGGGAGTGCCCGCGGCCGGGTTCTCGTCGGCCCAGGCGCTCGACGCGCTGGAGGAGACGGCGAAAGAAGTACTGCCGTCGGATATGAGCTACGACTGGGCCGACATGTCGTACCAGGAACGGAAGGCGCCCGGCGTCGCCGTCGTGTTCATGCTGGCCATCTTCCTCGTGTTCCTGATTCTGGCCGCGCAGTACGAAAGCTGGGGCCTGCCCTTCAGCGTGCTGCTGGGAACGCCGTTTGCCGCGTTCGGCGCGTATCTCGGCTTGTGGATCGCGCGGCAGCTCATAGGAGAGAGCTACGTGAACAACGTGTTCGCGCAGATCGGGTTGATCATGCTCATCGGCCTGGCGGCGAAGACCGCGATTCTGATCGTCGAGTTCGCGCAGATGGAGCTCGAAGCGGGCAAGCCGCTCATGGACGCGACGATGACCGCGGCGAAGCTCCGGTTCCGCCCGATTCTGATGACGGCGTTCGCGTTCATCCTCGGCGTCGTACCGCTCCTGACCGCGTCCGGCGCCGGCGCGGAGGGCCGGAAGGTGATTGGCGTCTCCGTGTTCGCGGGCATGCTCATCGCGACATTTCTCGGTGTTCTGCTGATCCCGATGTTGTTCGTGATGGTCGAACGCATCGTGGGCTCGAAGCACCACGCACCGGCCGGCGTCGCGCCCGTGACGCTGACGCCGCAACCCGGACAGGGGAGTCACTGAGATGCTGCCGCGCGCGGCCGCCCTCACGCTCACCAGTGCTGCCTGCTGCCTCCTCGGCGGCTGTGCCGCCGTCGGTTCGAACTACGAGCGGCCGAAGATGCCGGCACCGGCGGCCTATCGCTTCGTGGAGGGAACCGCTCAAGCCGAATCGCTCGCGGACCTGCCATGGTTCCAGGTGTTCGACGATCCGACGCTCCAGGCGCTCATTCGCGACGCGATTGGCAACAATCTCGATTTGCGCGCGGCGGTCGCCCGCGTAGAAGAAGCGCGGGCGCGCGCCGGCATCGCGAAGTCGTATCTCTATCCGCAGGTCGACGGTGTCGCGTCGTACCGGGCGCGGCAGGCGACCAACGCGCCGCAGGCGGGGACGACCGAGGAGAACACGACGAATCAGAGCGTTGTCGGCGGCTTCCAGCTGTCGTGGGAGCTCGATCTGTTCGGCAAGCTCCGGCGTCAGCGTGAATCGGCGTACGCGCTGCTGCTGGCCACCGATCAGGGACGGCGCGGCGTCCTCGTGACACTCGTCGGCGACGTGGCATCGAACTACTTCCTGCTGCGCGAGCTCGATCTGGAGCTCGACATCGCCCGCCAGACCCTCCGGATCAACGACCAGACCGTCTCGTACTTCAAGGACCGGCTGGACGGCGGCGTCTCGAATCGTCTCGAGCTCGATCGGGTGCAGGCTCTTCGATCGCAGACGGCCGCGGCCATCCCGTCCCTCGAGCAACAGCTGGCCATGGTCGAGAACGAGCTGTCGCTGCTGGTGGGCAAGCCTCCGGGTGCGATCGCGCGCGAATTGACGAAACCGCTTGAGCCTGCACCGCCGGCGATCCCTGCGGGGCTGCCGACTTCATTGCTCGAACGCCGGCCTGACGTCATGCAGGCGGAGCAGCTCCTGGTGGCGGCCAACGCAGATATCGGCGCCGCGAAGGCGTTGTTCTACCCGACGATCAGCCTGACGGGGTTCCTCGGCGGGGTCAGCGGCGACCTGACCTCGTTCCTCGGCGGCGACGGGGGAGTCTGGTCGGTCGGAGCAGGGCTGCTCCAGCCGGTTTTCCAGGGCGGACGGCTTCGCAACAACCTCGCGGCGATGCGCGCGCGGTACGACGAAGCGCTCGCCATGTATCAGAAGGCCGCGCTCAACGGTTATCGCGAAGTGGCCGATTCGCTCGTGACGATCCAGAAGCTGGCCCTGGCGCGCACCGAACGGCAGGTTGGCGTCGACGTGCTGAAGGACGCGGCCGATCTCGCGCGCGCCCGCTACGATTCCGGTCTCGCCAGCTACATCGAAATCCTGACGGCGGACGAGACGCTGTTCCAGCAGCAACTGCTGGTCGCGCAGACCATCGGCGCCGAGATGCGCGCGCGGGCCGGGCTGTACCGGGCCCTCGGCGGCGGATGGCAGCCG
>DASSGK010000367.1:0-11826 GCA_035693505.1 Vicinamibacterales bacterium | reverse complement strand
CAACTCGCGCTGCCGCCTTCCCTCGAGCACGCCGAACAGGCGCTGGCTCGACTCCAGGTTCGCGCTCACCGTCTGCCGCACCTGCTCGCGGATGCTCATGCTGACGACGACGAACACGACGACGAGGAGGACGAAGACCATCGCGAACGTCACACCCAGCGTCTTGACGACGAGGTTTGGCGGACGGCGTGGCGGGGCGGGAACGGACACGGGCGCGGCTGCGATCATCGCGGATCCTCGACCGGGAGCGAGAGATCGATCGTTGCCGTCTTGCCTCGCTCCACCCGGACGGTCGATCGCCGTTCGCCCACGCGATCGTGCCAGCCGATCAGCGTGTATTCACCAGGCGGCACGTTCGGCAATTCGAAGGTGCCATCGAGCGCGGGAATGGTGAAGTACGGGTTGTCCATCACCAGGATCGTCGCGCTCATGTGCGAGTGGATGTTGCAGTACACCTTGACGATGCCGGCCTTGGCGAACGTCTGACTCCGGCTCTGGCCGAGCGGATAGCGGCGCAGATCGAACGTCGCTGCGCTCGACAGCGAGAACACGTTGTGGAAGATGGGATCGTCGTTGGGGAAGTCCACGGTCGATCCGCGCGTGATCGCGAGCACGTGGGGCAGGAAGGTCTCGTGCCCCTGGCGCAGCTCGCTGCGCGTAACCGGCAGCGCGCCCCGTGGCGCGGCGTCCTTGATGTAGACGACGACGTTGCGAATTTCGGGGAGCGCCATCGGATCGTGCGCGCCGACCGCGCGCGTCGGGTACGCGGTGGAGGGCAGCGCACGTCCTTTGATCCGCGCGGTCAGTGTGACGCGACCGGCAATGGCGCCGCTATCGGATACTTGCCCGCGGGGCGCAGCGACGAACCCGGCGAGCAGCGTCGCGATGGTTAGGACACATCGGCGCATGAACTGTCATTTTACGACACCAACGTGCGCGGCAGCGCGACGTTCAACGCTTCTTCGAGTGTAGAGACCGGTACGAACTGCATGCTGCTGCGCACCTCCGCAGGCAACTCGATCAAGTCGGGCGCGTTGAGCGCTGGAAGAATCATCGTCTTTATGCCGTGACGTCGTGCCGCCAGCGCCTTTTCACGAATGCCGCCGACTGGAAGCACGAGACCGCTCAACGTGATTTCGCCGGTCATCGCGACGTCCTGCTTGATCGATTCGTTGCGCAGCGCCGACACGATCGCCGTCGCCATCGTCACGCCGGCCGAGGGACCGTCTTTCGGGATCGCACCGGCAGGCACGTGGATGTGGAGGTCGTGGCTGTCGAGAAAATCGGTGGCGACGCCGAGCTGCTGCGTGCTCGATCGAATGTGGCTGACCGCTGCGCGCGCGGATTCCTGCATGACGTTGCCGAGCTGTCCGGTGAGGGTGATGTTGCCGTGCCCGGCGGGCAGCAGGCTGGCCTCGATGAACAGCACGTCGCCTCCGCTTTCGGTCCACGCGAGGCCGGTCGCGACACCCGGACGTGAGACGCGGAAGGCGACCTCGTCGTGGATTTTCGGCGGCCCGAGGTAGTCGGCGACGGTTGCGGCCGTCACCACCGTGCGCGCGGCGGCGGCGTCGGCCGCCTCGATCCCGGCCACGCGCGCGGCAATCTTGCGGGCGACCGCTCCGATCTGCCGCTCCAGGCTGCGGACTCCGGCTTCGCGCGTGTACTGCGTGATGATTCGTCGAACGGCGTCCTCTTCGAGCGTCACCTGTTCGGGCACGAGCCCGTTCTCCTCGAGCTGCCGCGGAATCAGGTACTGCCGCGCGATGTGCACCTTCTCTTCCTCCGTGTAGCCGACCAGGGAAATGATCTCCATGCGGTCCAGCAGCGCGGGGTGAATCGTCCCCAGCTGATTGGCGGTTGCGATGAACAGCACGCGTGAGAGATCGACGTTGATCTCGAGATAGTGATCGCGGAACGAGTGATTCTGCGACGGGTCGAGAACTTCGAGGAGCGCGGCGGCCGGGTCTCCCTGGAAGCCGCCGGCCGTGATCTTGTCGATCTCGTCCAGCATGAACACCGGATTCATCGCGCCGGCCTGTTTCAGCGCCTGCACGATGCGGCCGGGGATGGCCCCGATGTACGTCCGGCGGTGTCCCCGGATTTCCGCTTCGTCGCGGACGCCGCCGAGCGAGATGCGCACGAACTTGCGGTTCATCGCGCGCGCGATCGACTGTCCGAGCGACGTCTTGCCCACGCCTGGCGGTCCCACGAAGCAGAGGATCGGTCCTTTGATCTGCGTGCTCGCGCCGCTCGACTGCCGCGATTTCAACTTCTGCACCGCCAGATACTCGACGATGCGCTCCTTGACCTTGTCGAGATCGTAGTGATCCTGATCGAGCACCTGACGTGCGGCCGCCGGATCGAGGCGATCTTCTGTTGTCGAGGACCACGGGACATCCAGCACCCAGTCGAAGTAGGTCCGGATCATCTGGTACTCGGGCGATGCGGGAGACATCCGCTCGAGGCGCTCCACCTCTTTCGACGCGATGGCGGAGACCCCGTCCGGCAGCTTCGCGGCAGCGATTCGGGCGCGCAGCTCGCCGAGCTCGTTCTTTTCGCCCTCACCCAACTCGTCCTGAATCGCCTTGAGCTGCTGGCGCAAATAGTATTGCCGCTGCGCGTCGGTCATTTCCTGCTGCGCGGCCGACTCGATCTTGCTCTTCATCTCGAGCAGTGCGATTTCGCGCCCGAGCGCGTTCGCGACCAACTCCAACTTGGTGATGAGGACGTTCTGCTCGAGAATCTGCTGCTTCTCTTCCGGTTTCAGATCGATCAGGCTCGAAAGCAGATAGGCAAGGCGCAGCGGGTCGTCGATGCCGGAGACCAGGCCTCGCAGATCCGGCGAGAGACCCGTGGCGATCGACAGCGCTCGATCGATCAGCTCGCGGAGCCGTCGCACGTACGCTTCGATTTCGAGCGACTTGTCGGCCGGCTCCGGAGCGGCGGAGACCGTCGCGCGAAGCGCGACGCCGCTGCGGGTGAACTGATCGGCTTTCGCACGCATCAGCCCTTCGACGATCACGTGGATGCCGCCGCCCGGCACCTTGGCCATTTGACGGATGGCGGCGACCGTTCCGATCGTGTGGAGATCCGATTCCTTTGGCTCGTCCGAATCGTCCTTCTGCAGCGTCAGGAAGACGAGCCGGTCGCCCGCAAGTGCGTGGTTCACCGTCTCGACCGACATCGGCCGGTTGATCGCCAATGGCTGGATCGTGAGGGGAAAAACGACAGTCTGCCTCAGCGCGAGAGCCGGCAGTTCGCTCGGATAGGTGCGTTCGGGTTCGGTCGCCATGGAAGTTCCAGAGCATACCCGACCTGCTATGATCGAGCCATGTCGCTCGACGAACGTGATTTCTTCAACAGCAGGAATGAAACCCGCACCGACAGGCTGAGCTGCCCGCGCTGCAAGCGCGTCAACGAGTATCAGATGCGCTGGGTCGTGAACACCAGGAAGGATCGGCTGCCGGGCGGCGCCGACGAGCGCGATCGTGCGCTGTACGCCAAGCTGCGCGACTACATGGTTCGTGTCGACGACTCGGTGACGTGCAAGACGTGCGGCAAGAAGTTCGACATCCCGTCGCAGCACTCGATGGTCTTCATCGAGAAGGGCGCACCCGCGGGCCGCACCTATACGGGCGGCGACGACGACGATACCCGCTTCAATAGATGAACGGGATCATCCGCCACTTCACATCGCTCGTGTAGCGATCGTATCCTTCGCCAAAGCTCTGCCGAAGCGATCGCTCTTCCCACGGGATCGCCGCGACGAGATAGCCGGTCGTGACGATGGCGAACGCCAGGCGATCGCCCGTCATGTGTGCCGCGCTGAAAACCATCAATGCCCATCCCAGGTACAGGGGATGCCGCACCCATCGATACGGGCCCGTGACCTGGAGCCCCTGCGACTGCGCCGCGGAATGAATGCCGGCGAGTTCCAGGGGATCGATCCTGGCGACGCCTCGCGCCGTCAACCACAATCCCGCGGCCTGACAGGCAAACAGGGCGATCGCCAGAAGCCCCGTGGTTCTGTAGATCTCGCCGCCGATCGGCTGCCAGCCGACACAGACGAGCGTGAGCAGGAGACTCGCGATCCACACGTAGCTTGAGCGCAAAAGGGCTGAAGGAATGACGCGGCCCATCCACGCCTTCACGGTGTCTCGCGCGAAAAGGCTGTGATGGAGCGCGAAGACCGCGACGAGTGCCGCATCGACAACGACGGGCGTCCATCCGGCGAACGCCATCGGCCGTCCCAGTACGACGCCATAGAGCCAAACGCACCAGCTCAGCGACATCACGAACAGCGCGCCGCCGATCCAGACGAATGCCCGGCCTGCCATTCACGATTACTATATCTTCATGTTTTCCGCAGGTTCGACGCGCATCGTGATCACCGGCATCGGCGTCGTGTCGCCGTTCGGTGTCGGCCGCGAACGTTTCTGGGATCACATCAGCCGCGGCGAGAGCGGCACGCGTGCCATCACCGAGTTCGATGCCTCGGAGTTCGACAGCCAGGTCGCCGCGCCGGTCACGGGCGTCACGCCCGACGATGTGCCGGCGCTGTCGGGCGACGACATCTGGGACGAGAACTACCGCGCCGATCCGAAACGCTATTCGCGCACGGCCCTCATCGGCGTGATCGCCGCGCGCGAAGCGTGGGCGGACGCCGGGCTCGGGATCGCAGAGCCGAACGCCGGCGTCGTCATCGGCAGCGGCGGCGGCGGGATCGACGTCGGCGAGCGCAACTATCACGACTTCTTTCTCGAGCGCGGCAGGAAAGTCACGCCGTATGCGATCCCGGTGTCGATCGTCGGGATGCTGTCGAGCGAGATTTCGATCTCGCTCCGGCTGCACGGCGTGAGCCACGTGCTGTCGTGCGGCTGCACGAGCTCGACCGACGCGATGGGCTACGCCGCGGCGCTGCTGCGCGCCGGCGACGCGGACGTCATCTTGTCGGGCGGCGCCGACGCGTGCGTGACGCCCGGCATGATCTTCGGCTTCTCGCGCATGAAGGCGCTGTCGATGGCGTACAACGATCGGCCGGCGGAAGCGTCGCGTCCGTTCGACAGGGGCCGTGACGGATTCGTGCTCGGCGAAGGTGCGTGGATGGTCGTGCTCGAGCGAGAGGAGCGCGCGCGGGCGCGTGGCGCCACGATCTACGCGTCGGTTGACGGCTACGGCTCCACGTGCGATGCCTACCACCGAGTGCAGATGGCCCCTGCCGGTGACGAGATCGTCCGGGCCATGACGCTGGCGATCGAGCGATCGGGCCGCCACCGCGAAGAGATCGGCTACGTCAACTTTCACGGGACGTCGACGGTGCTGAACGACGCGGTCGAAGCGCGATGCGTCCGTCAGATGTTCGGCGCGCACGCCGATCGCCTCGCGGGCTCCTCGGTGAAATCGATGATTGGCCACCCGCAGGGCGCGAGCGGCGCCGCGGGTGTGGTGAGCGCCGCGCTCGCGTTGTCACGGGGATTCCTGCCGCCGACGATCAATCTCCATCATGCCGATCCCGCGTGCGATCTCGACGTGATCCCCAATCAAGGACGCGCGACCGGCGTCGAAGCGGCGCTGTGCAACTGCCTCGGCTTCGGATCGAAGAACAGCGCGCTGGTCATCGGGCGGGCCTAGTCATCTGGTAATTGAGTAATTGGGCACTTGGGTAATAGATGCCGGATGACGACTCGATGCAGCCAATTACCCGTTGCCCGATTACCCGATTACCCAATTACCCAATTACCCAATTACCCAATTACCCAATTACCCAATTAGCCAATGCTGGATGTCCTGATCGTGGGTGCCGGTCCGGCGGGTTCGGTTGCCGGCACCATCCTCGCCCGCGCCGGCGCTCGCGTGCGCATCGTCGATCGCGCGACGTTTCCGCGCGACAAGTTGTGCGGCGACACGATCAATCCGGGTACGCTCGCGCGTCTGCGCGCGCTCGACCTCGCAGCCGGCATCGATCAGCGTGGGCTTCCGGTCGAGGGCATGAACGTCACCGGCGGGGACGGACGGACGATTCAGGGGCGTTATCCGGGCGGGTTGTCGGGGCGCGCCCTGACGCGGCGCGACCTCGACTGGCTGCTCCTGCAGCAGGCGACCAACGCCGGCTGTCAATTCGAACCCGGCGTCGCCGTGCGCCGCGCACTCGTCGACGATCGGCCGGGGCCGCTATCTGTGGGGGGCGCGGTGGTCGGCAGCGGGCGCCGCGAGCTGTCCATTCCGGCCCGCGTGACGATCGCGGCGGACGGACGTCACTCCACGATCGCGTTCGGCCTGGGCCTCGCGCAGCACCCGCCGCGCCCGCGGCGATGGGCCATCGGCGCCTACTTCGAGGACTTCTTGTCAGGTAGTGTCGGCCCGCTGACGGTGGGAGAGATGCACGTGCGGCGCGGACACTACATCGGCGTCGCGCCGGTGCCGGGTTCATTGACCAACGTGTGCCTGGTCAAGCCGTCGTTTGCCGGTGACACGGCGTTGAGCGATCCGGCCGCGGCGTTGAAGAACACCCTGGCCGGCGATCCGATGCTCCGCGAGCGCGCGGCCGGCGCGCGATTGATCGGATCGCCGATCGTCCTGGGACCGTTGGCCGTCGATGTGCGCGACGCGGCAATCGACGGCATCCTGCTCGCCGGTGATGCCGCCGGATTCATCGATCCGATGACCGGCGACGGCTTGCGATTCGCGATTTGCGGCGGGGAACTCGCGGCTGGAGCGGCGCTTCGCGCGCTGGCGTGCGGATGGGCCGGCGTGCACGCCGGCTTAACGGCTGAGCGGCGCCGCGCGTTCGCGGGCAAGTGGCGATTCAATCGTGCGCTTCGCGCGCTCGTCGCGTCGCCGCGCGCGATCGGCGTCGCCTCGATCGGCGCGCGCATCGCGCCGTCGATGCTGCACGCGGTCATTGCGCGGGCCGGCGACTGCTCAACTGCAGTGTGGTAGGCGCGATACGAACTGTCGTAGGCGCGCCACAACCTTCGTGCTCGACGAGCGAAAAGACACTGTACTTTCGATGTCAACCGTGGCAAGCTTCGTGAAGCTTTCCGGCCGTCTCTCCACGATCGCTAGCGCTAACTCTTGAGGTTGTCCACGGCTCCTGCTGAAAGTGTCGGAGCAAGGACGATCTTGTAAGTAGACAGGTATCGGACGGCCGTCTGTTGTCCGATACCCAAAGATAACGTCCATGAAGAAAAGATCCCTCTTCCTGTCGAGCTCGCTCGCCGTCGCGATAGCTGTCGCGGCGTGCGGGGTGGAGCGCACCTCGACCGTACTGGGTCCGACGACCAGTACTTCTTCATCCACCGGAAATTCTTCGACGCCGTCGATGCTTGGCACCTGGGTGGTCCAGGGCACGTCGCCACCTGCGGCGACGTCCTCGACGACGTCGGTGACGGTCCCGGACTTTTCGAGCTGCTCGAATTTCACATGGTCGGTCACGACCCAGACGGCCACTGAAGCCTCAGGCCGATTCTCTGCGGAGTGCGGCGTCGGACTCGTGTTCAGCGGTACCGTGACCGGTCGTCTCGGCGGAGCCACGATTCCGATCGTGGTCACGGGTTCGCTCACGCGCGGCTCGGACAGCTGCCCGTTTTCGCTGAACGGCGAGGGGACGCCGATCGACAGCGTCACGTTTCGGATTACGTACAGCGGCACGACCTGCCTGGGACCGCTGCAGGGCACCAACACGCTGAGCCTCGCGCCGCATTCGGCGCCCACGTCATTCACGATTTCGGGCAACATCACCGACGGCACCTCGGGCGGCGTCCTGCCGCAGATCGAGGTCAGCGCCGCCGGCCAGGCCGTTCGAAGTGATGCCGCAGGGCACTATCAACTCACCGGCGTAGCGACCGGCGCCGTCACCGTGCAGTTCGCCGCGGCCGGATACATCACCCAGACGAAGCCGATCAATCTCACCCAGAATTCGACGCTCGACGCAGTACTGCAGCGCGTCGCCGCGGCACCGCCGCCTGCGCCGGCTCCAAGCAGCGGCGACCAGATCGACATGCACTCCGTGCTCGTCCGTGGCGGCTGCTGCGGCGATGTCGCCAACTGGCCGGTGACGACGCAGCTTCGCGTGATCGACGCCAACTCCGGCGGCTGGTTCGTGGACTTCTCGGCGAAGGACAGCTGGCCGGAAGTGACGCCTCCCGGGTGGGACGGCGGGATTCAGTACACCCTGTGGGCCGTCGAGCTGATCAACGGTCAGTGGGTCACCGCGGGCGGCGTCGAATTCTGGAAGAGCCTTGCGCGTCAAGGCGGTCCGCCCTCCCGGCTTGCTTCGAACTGGTACTACAGCCCTGGGGTGTGGGGCGAACTGGCCGGTCACCAGCCAGCGCCGGGCGAACAGGTCGGCTTCTTTGTCACGGCCGGCGACCAGCGAGCCAAGGACGTGCGGACGGTGACGGAGCGATCGAACGTCGTCCTCATTCCGTTCCCGACCGACGGCGGAGCGTACTACCCATTCTCGAGGCGGTAGACTTGGAGAGTTGAACTTCCACTTCTAACTTCTAACTTCTAACTTCTAACTTCCAAAGGTAGCCTGAAGGCGGCCCAGCGAGTTTTCGCGGGCCGCCTTTTTTATTTTGGCTGAGCGGATTCTCGTCTTCGCAGTCGTGTTCGGCAGCATGCTCGTCGAGGCCCGTCGTGCCTCGGCGAACGAGCGGGCGCAGCGTGCGCGCGGGGGGATCGAGCCGGCGGGTGATGTGTACCCCATCATGCGGATCGCGTATCCGGGCGCATTCCTTGCGATGTTCGTCGAGGGGTTCCTTCACCCGGTCCCCGCGCCGGCGACGCTGGTTGCCGGGGCAGCGCTCTTCCTTGCCGCCAAGACGCTGAAGTGGTGGGCCATCCTTTCGCTCGGTCCGTTCTGGACCTTTCGGGTCATCGTCGTTCCGGGCGCGCGGCTGGTCGCGGCCGGGCCGTATCGGTGGGTGCGGCATCCCAACTATGTGGGAGTGATCGGCGAGCTGGCCGGTGCGGCGCTGATGATCGGCGCGCCGGTGACCGGAGTGGCCGGAATCGCGACGTTTGGATGGCTGATCGTCCGGCGGATCGCGGTTGAAGAGCGCGCGCTTCGGGAGGCGGCCCGCTGAGGCGGCGCGGCGTCTAAACCATCAGTTCGGGGCCTATAATCCTATTTGCGATGACTTCCCGGGTCTCCCACTCCCTTCTGGTCGCCGCGCTCGCGTTCCTTGCCCTTCCCTCGTACGGAACCGCGCAGGCGCCTCGTCGCCCGGCGCAGGCGGACACGCCGTACCGCGCGGCGACGCGCGCGCTGAACGAAGGCCGGTACGCCGATCTGGATGCGATCGCGGAGAAGCAGGATCCCAACGTCGTGGCCGCGAAGGCGCGCGCCGACATCGCGCGCGGCCGCTACGCGGAGGCCGAGGCGATGCTGCGTCCCGTCGCGGCTCGCGTTCCCTCGAGCGAAGCCGCGCTGGAGCTCGGCCTGCTCCAGCAGATGCTCGGCCGGCCCGATGCCGTCGCGTTGCTCGAGCGGGTCGCGCCGCTCGGCGACGCCAGCAACGATCCGGTCGAGGTCGCGCGGGGAGCCCGCGCGCTCCGCGCGCTCGGACGCTTCCATGAGTCGAACGCGGCGTACCGCGATGCGGCAAACGCGGCGCCCAACGACGCCGCGATCCAGACCGCGTTCGGCGACCTGTTCCTCGAGAAGTTCGACACGGTCGAAGCGTTGAAGTCGTATCAGATGGCGCTGCAGGTCGACGGACGGTGGACGCCCGCCCTCATCGGAGCCGCGCGCGTCCTCGCTGACGAGAACCCGCCGCAGGCGACGGTGTTCGCCAAACGCGCGCTTGAGATCAATCCATCGTCGGTCGACGCGCAGGTCTTCCTCGCCGGTGAAGCGGCCGGCGCGAACAAATACGACGAAGCCCGGCAGGCGATCGACAAGGCGCTGGCCGTGAATCCGGCGAGCCTGGACGCGATCGCGCTTCTCGCGGCCATGTCCTACGTCCAGGACAAGCCGCAGGAATTCGAAGCCGAGACCGCCAAGGCGCTTGCGATCGCGCCCCGCTACGGGGAGGTGTATCGCGTCGCCGGCGATCTGGCCGCGCGCAACTACCGGTTCGACGAGGCCGTCGAGCTCACGCGCCGCGGCCTCGCGCTCGACAGCGCCAACGCCCGCGCGCAAGCCGATCTCGGCTCACATCTGTTGCGGACGGGCGACGAGCCGGGCGCGCGCGTGGCGCTCGAGACCGCCTTCAAAGCGGATCCATTCAACAAGCTCACCTACAACCAGCTCGCGGTGATGGACAAGGTGGACAAGTTCGTCACCATCCGCGACGGCGACGTCGTGATGCGGCTGGACAAGGACGAAGCGCCGGTGTTGCGCGAGTATGCGATGCCGCTGGCGCACCAGGCGCTCACCACGCTCGCGCAGCGGTACGAGTTCACGCCGCGTGGTCCCATTCTCGTCGAGATCTTCCCCAAGCACGACGACTTCGCCGTGCGCACGCTGGGGCTGCCCGGCATGACGTACGCGCTCGGCGTCTGCTTCGGCCGCGTCGTGACGATGGACTCGCCGAAAGCGCGGCCGCCGGGCGAGTTCCAGTGGGAAGCGACGCTGTGGCACGAGCTCGCGCACGTCATCACGCTGCAGATGTCCAATCAGCGCATCCCGCGCTGGCTGACGGAAGGGATCTCCGTCTACGAGGAGAAGAAGGCGCGCGCCGAGTGGGGCCGCGAGATGGACGTCACGTACGCGGGCATGCTGAACCGCGGCGAAACGCTGAAGCTCCGCGATCTCAACTCGGCGTTCATGAACCCGAAGACGATCTCGCTCGCCTACTTCGAGGCCTCGCTCCTCGTCGAGCACATCGTCGGCGCCTACGGTGACGCCGGGCTCAGAAAGCTCGTGCGGACGTACGCGAACGGCGTGGACACCGACGGCGCGTTGAAGGCGGCGCTCAATACTGATCTCGATCAGATGCAGAGCGGCTTCGACCAGACCATCGAGCGGATGTTCGGATCCATGCGCCGCGCGATGGCGGTGCCCGAGGGTGCCGAAGAACTGATGAAGATGCCGGCGCCGGCGTTGAAGACGATCGCCGATGCCAACCCGCGCAGCTTCCCCGTCCAGATGGCGCTCGGCACCGCGCTGCGAAAAGCCGGACAGACCGACGAGGCGATGAAGGCGTTCGAGCGGGCGGCGGAGCTCGTCCCGGCCGCAGGCGGACCGGGCAGCCCGCATGAACAGCTCGCGGCGATGGCGATCGAGAAAAAAGATCAGCCGCGCGCCATCAAAGAGTTGACGGCGCTCGTTGAAGTCGACTTCAACAACGTCGAGGCCGCGCGGCAGCTCGCCGATCTGCTGCGACAAGTCGGTGTCGCGGATCCGACCAAGCTGATGCCGGTGTATCAGCGGATCGCCGCCATCGATCCGTTCGACCCGGAGGCGCACACGATGCTTGGGCGCTTTGCGCTGACGCGCGGCGACGCCGAGACGGCGTCGCGCGAGTTCCGCGCGGTGCTGGAGCTAGGCCCCGTCGACAAGGCGGCGGCGTTCACGGATCTGGGCGAGAGTTATTTCAAGGGCGGCAAGCGCGCCGACGCGAAGAAGCAGGTCATGAAGGCGCTGGAAATCGCCCCCGGCTACGAACGCGCCCAGGATCTGCTGCTCAAACTGGTGGACAAATGAAGTCCGCCACCGTCGCGCTGCTGCTCGGGCTGTTCACGCTGCTGCCCGTGCTTCAGCCGCGCCTGGACGCCCAGCTGCCCGCGGCGCCCGACGATCGGTTCGCCGGCCTCCAGTGGCGGTTCGTCCGGATGAAGTACCACCACAAATTCGAGAGCGGCCGCGTCCAGCAG
>DASSGK010000366.1:0-3513 GCA_035693505.1 Vicinamibacterales bacterium | reverse complement strand
CGACGAAGCGGAGCTGATTGCCGTGGGGGGCGGGCGCTCCTTGATCGTGATTCGGCGCGACATCTTTCAAGACCTGCCCGGCGTAAATCTCATCCCGCTGGATGGTGAGCGCGCGTTCCTGGCGCTCCAGCCAGGGCGTGGCATGGCCGATCTGGAGTTGGCTGTGATGGACCGTCTGGTCATGGCCCCCGTCGGGGGCGCCGAGCGCCGGGCGCTCAAACGGCTGCAGAAACTGCTCCGCCAGTGGCGGCAAGATCGGGATCTGACCTGCGAGACGCGCGCGATTATCGTCATCCAGCGGCGGCGGCGCGCCGGGGCCGGGAAACGCCTGCCTGAATGAGTGGGTGCACGGAGACTGCATCGAGATGACAGGCGATCTGCGTCGGCGACTCTCCGCCGACGCAGTGCTTCGTGAGCGGTTAGTTCTTCGATGTGTGACCGGCGAGCTGCTGCATCGCCGCGAGCGATTTCACGACGTGGTCGGTGACGCCGAGTCAGGTCGGCAGCTTAGAGCGGAGTATGCTCTCTCCATGCGCACACTCGCTTCCGCCGTAGTGCTCCTGCTCGCTGCCGCCGTACCGGCGCTCGCACAAAGCAACTGGTTCCAGCCGGCGGTACTCGAGCGGCCCGATGTGAAAAAGGCCTTGCAGTCGGTGGACGAGCGCTCGTCGGTCATCGTCGACGAATGGATCCGCCTGGTCGAGATGCCGGCGCCGTCGCGAAAAGAGCAGGCCCGCGCGCAATACGTCCGCGCCGAAATGCAGAAGCTCGGACTCACTGACATCCGGGTGGACGACATGTCCAATGTCAGCGGCGTGCGCAAGGGATCCGGCGGCGGTCCGATGGTCGTCTTCTGCGCGCACACCGACACGGTGTTCCCGGAAGGAACTGAGCTGAAGGTGAGGCGCGAGGGCGATATCCTTCGCGCGCCGGGCGTCGGCGACGACACGTCCAACGTGATCGCGGTGCTCGAGATGTTCCGTGCCCTGAACCGCGGCGGCGTGCAGACGAAGGGCGACCTGGTGTTCCTCGCGAGCGTGCAGGAAGAAATCGGGCTGCTCGGCGCGAAGCACTGGCTCGAAACCAGCGGCTACAAGCCCGACATGTTCATCGGCGTGGATGTCGGCGCCAACCAGGTGTGGTACGGCGCACTGCGCATCAGCCAGTACAAGTTCTATTACAACTCGGACGGCGCCCACACGATGGAGAGCCGCGGCGGTCCGAACCCGGCAAAAGCGGTCGCGAAGGCGATCGCGGCCGTCTACGATATCCCGCTGCCCCCGGTGGCCGAGGGACTCGACTCGTTCAAGCTTCCAGTGGCGAACGTCGGGATGATCGGCGGCGGGACCGTGGTGAACGCGGTGGCGCGCGAGGCGTGGTTCTCTGTGGACTTGCGCTCGCTCGACACGCCGACGCAATCGAAGCTGGAGCAGGCGGTCGAGGCGGCAGCGCGGCGCGCGGCCGAGCAGGAAGGCGTCGCCTTCCACATGGAGAAATCCGTCCTCCAGGACTACTCGAAAGCGCGACCGAAGGAGGAACGGCTCAATCATCCTCTGGTGCAGACGGCGCTTGCCGTCAGCAATCATTTCCGAAAGGCGGGCACTCCGGCCATCGTTCCCGCCGACGTCGGCTCCACCGACGCCAACAACGCCGTGGCGCTTGGCATTCCAGCCGTGGCCATCGGCGCGACGCTGGAGCACATGCCGCATCGCCTCGAAGAAACGGCCGAAGCCAGCAGCATCGTCCCCGGCATCAAGTCGCTGGTGACGCTCGCGGTGACGCTCACCAGCCACCAATAGAAACGGCGGACACGCCGATGCCCAAGATCGAATACACCGCGATGTTGCTCGGCGCCACCGGCAATGTGGGCGGGCGCATCCTGCACCTGCTCGAGCAGAGCCCGCTGTGCCGGAAGGTGATCGTCGTGACTCGGCGCAACGTGGCGGAGCTCGCGAACCTCAAGGTGCAGCAGGTCGTCGTGAACATGGACAAGCTGGAAGAGGAGCTCGCGCCGCACGCCAGGGGCGTCGACATCGCGCTCGCGGCGTTCGGCGTCGGTAAAGGCAGCGCGAAGATGGCGGATGAAGAGGTGCGCAAGATCGAGATCACCTACCCCACGGCCTTTGCATCTGCCGCGAAGGCGGGCGGCGCTCGTGTGCTGGCGATGATGACAGCCGCCGGCGCCAACTCCCAGTCGTCGAACAAGTACATTCGCAACATCGGAGACAAAGAGAAGAAGTCTGAGGCGCTCGAGTTCGACTTCCTCGGGCTCTACCGCCCTGCCGTGATCCTCGGCAACTCCAACACACCCTCTGCGCTGGGTTTTGTCATGCCGCTGGTTCACTGGGCGCTGCCGTCTCGCTACCACTCGATTCACAAGAACGACCTGGCGCGCGCCATGGTCGCGCAGTCGGAGGAGGCGTACCTCGCGCTCGCGCAGGGCAAAGGCCCCTCGGCTCCGATGGTGAAGACGCTCGAGTACAAGGACATGGAGCCGTTCTTCGTGGCGGGTGACCGCGACTAGCAACCGCGAGACATCGGAAGAACCTATTGGCTCCGCTTGCCTCGACTTTCCTGAATGAGATTCGCCAGCAACACGCTGACGAGCGAGTTGCTGTCCGACCCATTTGCCCCACCGCCGCCGCTCACGACGACGTCAGGCACCAGCTTGAAACCGCTCGCCGCCAGCGCCTTTGAAATTTCGATTCCCGCATAGTTTCCCGAGTCCATCGACGCGATCTTCAGCTTGATCACGTCCGCTTCCGCGGTGCCGACGGCCTTCGTTTTTTCGGCGTCGGCGCTGCCGGTCGCTCTCGTCGCATAGGCCTCGCCATCCGCAACGAGCTTGCGCGACGCCGCCTGGCCTTCGGCCGTCTTGACCGCCGCGCTCGCCTGAAACTCCTGGATCTGCACCTGGCGCTGGGCCGCGACGACGCTTGCCTGCGTGTCGGCCATCGCCGTGGCCTGCTGCAGCTCCTTTCGCGTCTCCTCGGCAAGGCGCTGGGTGTCGTAGGTGACTTTCTCCTGCTCGGCGAGCTTTCGATCGGTCAGCGTTGTCATCAACGCCTCGGGCGGGGTGATGTCCCCGATCAGCGTGTCGACCGCCACGACGTTGTAGTCGCTCAGCGCCGACGCGATCTGTTTTCTCGCATCCTCCTGCCGTTCGCGCCGGGTTCGCAGGAAGTCGATGACATCTGAACCCTGCGCCGCGTTTCTGAAGTAGTTGCCGATGGTGGGCTCGAGCACCTGCGTGACCAGATTCACCATGCTGCCGAATCGTGCGATGACCTTCGGCGCCTCGGAGCGAGGGATGTGGATAATCTGGCTGACGTCGAGATTGAACGTGAAGCCATCCGATGAACGGACCGTAATGGTGGAGAGATTCTTGTCCAGATTGTGCGCTTCCGTCTTACCGGTCGCCCAGTTCAGTACCACGTTGGCGGTCGGGACGATTTCCACGCGATGCGTGTAGGTGTTGATGGGATACTTCCCCGGATCCATCGGCTCGACCCA
>DASSGK010000365.1:0-27145 GCA_035693505.1 Vicinamibacterales bacterium | reverse complement strand
AAGAAGTCCGCCATGCTTTGCGGGTTGTAGCCGGCCTTGTACAGGATGACCGTGCCGACTTCGTCGGCCTGTGATTCATCGTTCCGCGAGTACTTCATCATCAGGCTTTCGGCGCCCATCTGAATGCCCATCTGCCCGAGTTGCCCGACGAGGCCGCCGGCCTTGTCGCCGACCGTTCCGCCGAGCACCGCCGCGGCGATGCCCGCGAGCATGCTCGTCGTCTGCGCCTTGCCGGCCTGCTTCGCCGAATGCTGCATGTAAACGTGCGCCATCTCGTGTCCCATCACACCGGCCAACTCCGCTTCGTTCTTGGCGGCGGTGATGGTGCCCACGTTGACGAACATCTGTCCGCCGGGCAGGGCAAACGCGTTGATCTCCTTTTGCGGCACGACATGAAACTCGAAGGGCCAGGACACGTCCTGCGGAATCGTCGCCACGAGTTTCTGGCCCAGTTGCCGGACGTATTGCGATTCCGGGCTGCTGTCCGGCAGGACGGGCATCTGTTGATAGACCTGCTTGGCGACCTCCATCCCGAGCGCGCGCTGATTCTCTCTCGACATGGACGTCTTGCCGGGATTCGGAAACGCGGGCGCCGCGGATTGCGCGTAGGCATGCGTCGCGTACGCCAGCACAACGAACTGGACGAGTCGCCTGGATATTGCGCGATTCATCGCGGAAGCCTCCCTCCCAACTCGAGATGCCGGTTTCCGAAGTTGTCGATCGCAACGAGGGGACGCGAAGTGAGTGTCCCGGCAAAGCCTGTGCCGTGGGGGCGGCGAATCTTTTCGCGCGGCGGCCTTATTTTGGCGGGGCTTTCGCGGGTCGGATCACTCGTCGTGGTCGTGAAGCGAGCGTGTTTTCGGGGCTTCTCCGCGATGACGGAGATGACAGCAAAGCGGCCAGCACTGTCAAAAGATCCAGTGCGTTAAGAACTCTCGCAGCAGTTGAAGCGCCGCGCGAAACAGCGCGGAAATTCGGCTACGCTTGGCATCGGAGGATCGACCATGCGTTTCCGCGATGGTGCACGTCGCCACGCACGTTTGGCGGCCGCGGCGATCGTTGTGCTCGGGTTCATCGCCCCGCAGGGCATCGTCTCTGCTCAAAAGGCGCCGCTCAGGCTCGTCTCGACGGCGTGGCCGCCGTTCACCAACGCGCCGAAGCAACCGCGATTCGCACTCGACCTGGTCGAAGCGGCGCTTGGTCGCATCGGTATTACCTCGAAGACCGTGATCGTGAGCGCCCCGCAATATACCGCGTCGCTGCTTTCCAGTTTGTTCGACGGCAGCGCGGCTGCGTGGAAGGATCCGGACCGCGAGCGCGATCTCCTGTTCTCGCAGCCGTACCTCGAGAATCGCCTCGTGTTGATCGGCCGGCACGGCAGTGACGTGTCGGCAAAAGCGCTGACCGATCTCAAAGGCAAGCGCGTCGCCATCGTCGACGGCTACTCGTACGGCCAGACGATCGACGCCACGGGACCAGTGTGGATCCGCTCGCGCAGCGAGGAGGACAGCCTCAGCCAGCTGCTGAAAGGCAGCGTGGACTACACGCTGATGGACGAGCTCGTCGTCCACTACATCATCAGCAACTACCCGAAGGAATCGGACGCGAAGCTCGTGATCGGATCGACGCCGCTGCTCACGAAGACGCTGCACTTCGCGCTCGAGCGCACGCGCGCGGACGCGCAGTCAATCATCGACCAGTTCAACGCGCAGCTCCGCGGGATGATCGCGGACCACACGTATCACCGGTTGCTCCGCGTGGATTGGATCCTGGCGGATGTGGACGGCGACGGTGTGCCCGAACTCGTGCCGCGAACCGATCAGACAGGATCGTCCGAGCCGATCCACGCCTACACGCTCTTCTCTCCTTCGTCCTCGTCCGACACCTCGTCGCAACCTGGCTTTTATGTCGGCGGCAACATCTACGCCGATTGGGCGAGCGTTCCGGAGAACTACAAGGTCAGCAATTCAGACAAGCCGGATCCGCGCCGATCGACGGCCAGCGTGTTCAGATTTTCGTGGTGAACGACAACCGATCCCACATGCGCTAGGATGCGGAAAGATCTTTCCGCCGATCACAGCCGATGGGATTCGCGCGTCGTTGGAAATCAGCGCTTCTGATAGCGGTGTGCCTGTCCGGCATCGTGGCCATGACTCCCCTGCGGGCCGTGCCACTTCGATGGGCCGGGCACGCCCTGATTCGCGTCGATCCGCTCGTTCGCGCGGACATCGCCATCGTTCCCGAGTGGACGGGGGCCGCCGGTGCGCTGGAGGTCGCGGACCTGATTCAAGCGGGAATGGTTGATAGGGTCGCCGTGCTCGCCTCTCCAGTCATGCCGGAAGAGCGGGAGTTCCGCCGGCGCGGCATTCGGTACGACGATGAAGCGGCGCACCTGATGCAGCAGATGGTGTCCCTCGGCGTGATGAAGCCGGAGCGCCTGGCGACGCCGGCGGCCGGTACGGAGTCGGAAGGCAAGGAGCTCGCTGACTGGTGCCAGGCGAACCCCGTCCGCGAAATGCTGATCATCAGCCCCCCGGATCATTCGCGCCGCCTGCGCCGGGTGCTGCGCCGCTCCATGGGTCAATGCACGGCACACGTGTCCGTCCGAACCACTCGCTACGCCAACTTCGAGCCCGATCACTGGTTCGAAACTCGCTGGGGGCTACGCATCGGGCTCATCGAGCTTCAGAAACTGCTGCTCGACGTCGCGCGGCATCCGTTCTCCTGACGCTCGGCATCCTGCGGGACGGCGCGGTTGTGGGATGCGGCCAGGTCATTGCGCGATTCTTGAACATTGCGCTGGCGCAATGATCCGACCCGTGCAGGTGACACCGCGACGCGATGTCGCCAGCGGATGACGGAACTTTCCCCATGAAAATCGCCGAGTCGTGGCGTCAGGCTTGCTCCCATCACGCCGGAGCCGTGCGTATTGCGGCACCTCTTTTATACTGGAGCAAGTCGATGCCATCCGCGCCGAGCCTCGTTTCTCTCACGACCGCTTTCTTCTCCGCACTCGCTCTGGCTGCATGCGGCGGGACAGTCACCGCACCGTCAGTCGCGCCGGTCGCGCCCGCGGCTTCGCTCGCGATCGAGACCAATGCCGTGTGGCATTTGCGATCGATCGCCACTGCCGATGGCGCAATCCACGTGATCGACGATTCGAGTTTGTTCACGCTGATGTTGACCGACGATGGCAAGGTTGCCGCGCGTGTGGACTGCAATCGCGCGTCTGGCGGCTACACCATCGGCGGGAACACGGTCTCGATCGGACCGCTGGCCTCGACAAAGGCATACTGCGGCACGGCGTCGCTCGATTCGGAATTTCTGACGCTACTCGGTGGAGTGACGACCGCAACCGTCTCCGGCACGACGCTCCAACTCTCGTCGCCGCGCGGAACCCTGTCGTTCGATCGTTAGCACGGCGTCAGGCGGTCATCCTGATCAACTGATCGGGCGCGACCAGCACGACCCGGCCACGACGCTTGATCACCGCGCGCCGGCGATGCCACTCACTCAAGAGCCGGCTCGCGGTGAACGACGTGATATGGGCGGCGCTCGCCAGTTCCTCGTTCGTGACGTCAATTTCGAGTCCGCCAGGAACGGAGCGTCCGAGCAGCGGCGCCATCGACACCAGGACTCCCGCGAGCCGCCGGCTGGCGGTGTGGCAGCTGAGTGCGATATGAGCGGCCAGGTACCAATCGAGATAGTCCGACGCGATCCACAGCGCGTTGTCTCTGATTCGCGGATACCGCTCGGCAAGCGCCAGAATCGTCGAACGACTCCAGACCAGCGCCGTGGTGTCCTTGACGGCCTCCGTGCTCACTCTGTACGTGGACCGTTCCGCCAGCAGCGCGGCGCCGCCGAAGATTTCTCCCACAGGCAGCCAGAGCAGAAGCACCTTCTGCCCATCGGGCGCCGTGACGAAATGCCGGGCGCGCCCTTTTGTGATCAAAAACAACTCGTTTGCTGGATCGCCCTGGCGGGTGATGACCGATTCCGGCCGGAATCGTCGCGGCGTCGCCTGAGCGAGGATCGCTGCCACGTCTGTTGCGGAAATACCTCCGAGGAATCGTGAGAGCGCGATGAAGTCGCTCATGCGCGTGCACTCTGTGCGAGGCGAGCGTGCCTTGCTATGCACAATCGGCAGGATCGGCATCCGGCGTCGCAGGGAGAGCCTCGAGGAGCACCCGCGCTCGTATAATCCGGGCCATGACCGAGACACGCAAAGGCAGCGGCCAGACGGTGCTGATCACCGGGGCGTCCGCCGGCATCGGAGTGGATCTCGCGGAGTGCTTCGCCAGCGACGGGTACGACCTCGTGCTCGCCGCGCGCACCGAGAGCGCCCTGCGCCAGGTCGCGGATCGCCTGGCTTCGGCGTACCACGTGAGGGCTACGCCGATCGTTGCGGATCTCCAGTCCGTCGGCGGCGGCACGCGCCTCGCTGAAGAGATCGCTCGCCGCGGCCTGTCGGTCGATGTCGTGGTCAACAACGCCGGATACGGTGTCGCCGGGGCCTTCGATCAATCCGAGGCGGCGGCGCAACTCGGGATGATCGACCTCAACGACCGCACGCTCGTCGAGCTGACGCACATCTACTGGCCGCGCATGCTGAAGAACGGGCGCGGCGGCGTGCTGAACGTCGCGTCCACCGCGGCGTTCCAGCCCGGTCCGCTGATGGCCGTGTACTACGCGTCGAAAGCGTTCGTGCTGTCGTTCTCGGAGGCGCTCTGGGAAGAAGCGCGCGGCACCGGCGTGCACGTCAGCTGCCTCTGCCCCGGACCGACCGTCAGCAAATTCCGCGAGCGAGCCGGGACCGGCAAGGTGCGTCTGAGCAAAGCCGGCACGCCGATGCCGTCGATGCCGGTTGCTCGCATGGGGTATGACGCGTGGCAGGAGAACCGGCGCGTCATCGTCACGGGCACGCGCAACCGCGTCATGGCGTCACTTGTGAAGTTCATCCCGAAGGCGACCGCCCTGCGCCTCGTGCGCAATCTGCAGACGCCGCTTTGACGCGGTGCAGTGATGGGTTGACTTCCATCCGATCGGCTCCCAGAATGACGGCTGGCGTACGGGAGCGCCTGCGGGTCCGCGCGAAGGACTGAGTCCACCCCATTCAATCAGTGACTGCACGGCCGTTTCCGTGCTGGCCAGCTTGCGGACCGCTGGTGTTCAGCATGGAGGTCACATGACGGCCAGGCAGCTGCCCGAACGCCCCAACCTCGAACAACTCAAACGACAGGCGAAAGATCTGCTCCATTCCGCACGCGCCCGCGACCACGCGGCCCTTGCGCGATTCCGCATCCTGCCGTCGTTCGCGCATCGATCGAACGACGACCTCGGACGCGTGCCGCTCGCGCTTCACGACGCACAATCCGTCGTCGCTCGCGAGTACGGATTCGACTCGTGGAATGCGCTCCGTGAGCGCGTGGAAGAACTGGGCTTCGAATTCGGGGCCGCCGTCGAGCAGTTCGTGGAGGCGGCGACAGGGCGGCGGCGCGATCGCGCGGAGCGGCTGCTCAAGCTGCACCCCGGCATTGCCGGCGCCAGCTTCCACACATTGCTACTTGTCGGGGACGCGGCAGCCGTAGAGGAACGATTGACCGCGGACCCATCGCTCGCCGTCGCACCGGGCGGACCGCGCGGCTGGGAACCGCTGCACTACATCTGTCATTCGGTGGTCGGTGGTGCATCCGCAGCACGCGAGGCCGGTATTGTCGCCATTGCGCGCCGCCTGATCGCGCTCGGCGCCGATCCGAACACACGTTTCCCGTGGGAGCATCACGGGGTGCGGCGCCCCGTCCTCTGGGGCGCCGTCTGCGCCGTTGGCTCCCTTCCTCTCGCCCGGGCGCTGCTCGAGTCCGGCGCGAATCCGGACGATGGAGTAACGCTGACGCTGGCGGCGGGGATGAGCGACATCGCCGCGCTCGAACTGCTGCGCGCGCACGGCGCGAACGTCAATCATCCGTGGGCCACCGACGGCGGCATGCCTCTGTACGAGATTCTTCACTGGGCCGGAAAGCCGGACGGCGCGCGCTGGTTGATCGAGCACGGCGCCGCCGCAGACGCCACCTTCGCCGGCAACGGCGAGACGCCGCTGCATGTCGTCGCGGAGAGTTGGGGACCCGACCTGGCGGAGTTGCTCGTGACGCATGGCGCGGACGTCAACCGCCGGCGCGCCGACGGCCGGACGCCGTACGCCGTCGCCGAATTGAGCGGCAACCGCGCAGTCGCGGACTGGCTCGCTGCTCACGGCGCCGACGAGGCAATGGCCGACGTCGATCGCCTCGTCGCCGCATGCAGCCGCGGCGATCGTGCGTCGGCTGCGGCCATGCTCGAGCGGCAGCCAGGGCTGCGCGGCGAAATCAGCACGGAACACTACCGCGCGTTGTACCGGGCCGCCGAGCGAAATGACACGGCCGCGCTCGAGGCGATGCTGGCCGCCGGGTTCGAGATCGACCGCCCCGATGAATCCATCGGGAAGACGGCGCTGCACGTCGCGGCGATGGAAGGCTGGCCCGAGGCCGTTCGCGTGCTGCTCGCCCACGGCGCGTCGGTCTCGGTCCGCGATCGCGAGTTCAAGGCGCAGCCGCTCATCTGGGCCGCGGAAGGCGCTCGCACCTCGCGGACCGATCGCGATCACGCGACGGTTGGACGGCTGCTGCTCGTTGCGGGATCGCCCATCGACTGGGAGCCTGGCGCTGAACCGTCCGAGCCGATCCTGGACATCGTGAATGCCTGGCGCGGTGTGGCGGCGGACTAGCCCAGGAAAACGCCGCAGCAAGTCCGTCAACCCGATTGCAGACGTCTGATCAGTCCGCGGGTGGAGTCTTTTTCACTTTGCTTATGCGGCATGCGCGAATGGCATGCCGCGACATCCGCGGACGAGCGGAAACGCGAAAGGGGTGCACGATGCCGCGCGAACGAATCACCACACTGTCCCAGCCGGTGTTCGATGAATCGCAGGTGACCGCGGATCCGACGAAGTTCAAGGTCTTTCACGACCCGGTGCGAGACAGCCAGCTGTTCAAGGAATTCGGCGATCTGATGGTGAAAGACGTCGTGTCGTTCGAGAAGATGCGTGGAGCGCCCGCCGACGTGTACGAGTTGCACACGGCGTTTGGACCGAAAGGATCCGACGTCGACGCCGAGATTCGCAAGGCCGGGCAGCTGACGTTCCACGCCGGCGGCGACACCGGCGCATCGACGGATACCAAGGGAAAGTACCGGAACGAGATCACGGTCGCCGACCAGATGGCGAATGACTGTCACACCTCCGACCCCGCTACTCGTCCGCGGTTCTTCTACCATCTCGGCGACGTCGTGTACAACTTCGCCGAGCCGCAGTTCTGGTTCGATCAGTTCTACGAGCCGTTCCGGAACTATCCCGGTCCCATCTTCGCCATTCCCGGAAATCACGACTCGTTCGTGCTTCCCGGCGTCGTGTCGCCACACACGCCGCTCGAAACGTTCATGCGCAATTTCTGCGCGCCGCACCCCCTGCTCACCGCCGAAGCCGGGTCGCTGCACCGTACGGCGATGACGCAGCCGGGCGTGTACTTCACGCTCGATGCGCCGTTCGCCCGCATCGTCGGTCTCTTCAGCAACGCGCTGGAGGATCCGGGCGTCATCTCCAGCAAGTCGCCGCTCGGCGGCCACGTGCCGGACTTTCAGCTGGAGTACTTGCAGGCCCAGCTTGCGCGCATCAAGAGCGAGAAGTATCAAGGCGCGGTGATTCTCGCCGTGCACCATCCGCCTTTCAGTTTTTCCACGAAGGATCACGGGACGGGCGCCAGCGGCAATCACGGCTCGAGTGTCGAGATGCTGCGCGAGATCGACGCGATCTGCAAACAGGAGGGCGTATACCCGCACGCGGTGCTGTCGGGGCACGCGCACAACTACCAGCGCTACATCCGGTCGATTCGCGTGGGCACGAGCGACTTCGAAGTGCCGTTCGTCGTCTGCGGCGACAGCGGGCACAACGTCAACCCGATCGTGCACTCGTTCGGCGGGCAGCCCGCGCACGAGCCAAGCTTCGACACGGATGTGAGCTATCTCGACGTGCATCCGGTGTTCAGCGGCCCGGCGGCGAAGCGGCTGGTGCTCAAGAAATACGCGGACAGCAAGACGAGCTATGGCTATCTCCGGATTACCGTTGACGCACAGGTGCTCCGGATCGGATTCCACCTCGTGGGCGTCACGAGCATCGCGCAGTCACGGTTCGACCAGGTCACGGTGGACCTCAAGACCCATCGGCTCGTGTCCAACTGACGCGCGATTCCCTTTCACCGTTCGAGGGTGAATAATGGAAGCGTGTCGATGAATGCTGCCGAGGATCAGGCGAAGCGGTGGAACAGTACGGCAGGGCGCGCGTGGGTGGACGCGCAGGCGCTGCTCGATCGGCTGTTCAGGCCGCTCGAAACGATCCTCGTCGACGCGGTCACCGCGCAATCGCCGCGGGACGTGCTCGACGTCGGCTGCGGTACCGGTGGGACGACGGTCGCCATGGCGCGGCGGATGGACGCAAAGGCGCGTTGCACCGGGGTCGACATCTCGGAGCCGATGATCGAGGCGGCGCGCGCCCGTGCCTCACGCGAGAAAACGCCGGCGACCTTCATCGTCGCCGACGCGCAGACGTACGACTTCGAACCCGGCCGCTTCGACACGATCTGCTCGCGGTTCGGCGTCATGTTCTTCGCCGACCCGGTCGCGGCCTTTGCGAACCTCCGCGGGGCGGCGCGCGACGAGGGGCGTCTGCTGTTCCTCGCGTGGCGCGGGGCCGCGGACAATCCGTTCATGACGACGGCCGAGCGTGCCGCCGCGCCGCTTCTGCCGAATCTGCCGGAGCGAAAACCGGACGCGCCCGGTCAGTTCGCGTTTGCGAACGATTCCCGCGTCCGCACCATCCTCGACGCGAGCGGCTGGATGGACGTCGATATTCGGCCGATTGACGTCGCCTGCACGATGACGGAGTCCGATCTCGTGGCCTATGTGTCTCGGCTCGGCCCGGTCGGCACGGCGCTGCAGGAGGCGGACGAGGTCACCCGAGCGCGCGTCACCGCGGCTGTCCGGCCCGCCTTCGACTCCTACATCCACGACGGCGAGGTGCGCTTCACCGCCGCCTGCTGGATGGTGACGGCGCGCTGAAGCTAAGGCGCTAAAGCAGCAGATCGCGCAGCCGTCCGCCGAATTCATGCACGCGCTCGATCTGCGTGCGCGTCGTGAAGCAGGCGAACGCTGTCGCGCTCAAGGCTTTCGCGCGGTGGTCGAGGACGGCCGCCAGCGCATCGGGCACGACGGGACACTCGCTCAGCAGCCCGCACAAGCACGCCCAGGCCGGCGTATCGAGAATGGCGACCACCTCGAGCGTCTCCGCAGCCCGCCACGGCGTCCCGGCGTCGCGTTCGCGCTTCAGCTCGCGCCGAAGACGCTCCAGATCGCGTTGCACATCCTCGTCGACGGTTCGAAGTTCCGCGAGCACACCGATCAGGCGATCCGTCACATACAGGCTGACTTCTTCGTGCAGCAGCCGCCAGCCCGTTTCGAACGCGGCGATCAGATCATGATCGACTAGATACGACTCTGGACGCTGCGCGCCTTCCAGGCCGATATTGCAGACGCCGACCACCGCGTCCCATGCTTCCTGGATCGTGAGCGCGCGCGTGTGCACCGAGCAGCCCGCCAGAAGCGCGTTCGCGAGGAACGTCAGCTCCTGATTGCGCGCGAGGTACGCGACGTGGTGCGCCGCGAGGACGTGCTCCATCAAGGGTTCGAGCGGCGTGATGCGCGCACCGAGCGCCTCGGCTGGTCCGAGCAGCGCACGCGGCTGCGCCGGCGCGATGCCGGCCTCGGCCATCACTTCGGCGACCACATCGAGCGAGGCCGCAAGCTCCGCATCCGGTAGTTCCGCGGGAGCGGATCGATCGTCGCGCGGCGCCGGTTCGTCCGTTGAAACCATCGCCTCGTTCAGGTCGCGGAAATACGCGGCGGCGATCGGATTCATCGACGGCGACGGCCCGCGCCGTGCCGGCTGCCGCGCCACCCGGAGAAACGCGCGCGCGTCTTCTGCCGAGAGGTAGCCCTGCTGCGTGCGCCGCTGTTCGCGCTCGAGCCCGACGTCGTGCAGTGCCTGCTCCGGCGCCAGGAGCAGATCGTCGAGGCCGTCCTCCTCCGGAGTCGAGTTGGACAAATCCCTGCAGCCGTTCATCAGCGCGTGGAAGGCGCGCGGGCGATCCTCGCTGAGCGTCATCAGCAGGCCAACGATGGCGTCCCAGGCATCGGCGGTGCGCGCACGAATCAGGTAACCGCCGATTTCGCACTCGCAGTCGTCGGACGGCGTTGGCCCATTCCACTCCCGCTCGTCGTCGCTCGAGAAGGTTGGCTCGAAGATTCCCGGATCGAACACGCGCAGGTAGCGCGAGAGCCCGGCAACCGCGAGGCTCTCGTCCATCTCCGCGATTACGCGCGCGGCGACCGCGTCGCCTTCTTCCATCAAGGCCTCGAGCCATGCGCCGAAGCGCACGACGTCGAACTGCTCGGTGCCACCTGCGGCGGCCGGGCGCCACAGATCGAGATCGAGGATGGCGGTGACCTGCCGCGGCGTCGCCGCCGCGACGAGCGGACCGCAGGCGTCGATGCCATGGTGCCGGATCAACTGGTGCAGGAGCTCGGGCGACAGGCGCGAGACGACCTGCGCGAGGTGCGGCGTGTCGGTCAGGCGCGCCAGCGCGCTTGCCGATTCGGGGGGCTGTCTGTCGAGACGACGAGGAGCGGCGTGTTTCGACATGAGCCGCCGATGATACGGGCAGTCCGGATGAAGAAACAGTCTTGAACTTCGCGCGGCGCTATCGGATCATATTAGTGGGGATATTCCCTTCCCTCCGAAACGCGCGTTTCGCGCCCTTCCCTCACTGAGCCGTCGAGAACCCGCAGCGCGCCACGAGGCCCACAAACCGCGGGTCGCTGCGATACGGATCCCACTTCATGTCGACGGGCAAGTACATCAGATGAATGTCCCGCACCGCATAGGCCTCTTCGAGATAGCGGAACACGGCGTCACGATCACCGAGGCCGGCATATATGAGCGCCATCGCATACGGCGGGACGTACCGTTCGCGGGATGTGGCTTCGAGCGCGAGCACGACCTCGCGAGCCGCGTCCTTCCGGCCGAGCCTGGCGAGGACGTAGCCCTTCATCGACGGAACCTTGCTGTTGCCGGCCGCGAGCCGCTCCGCGTCGGCGACCGCCTCGAGCGCGAGCGCGTGATCGCCGGCGCCCTCGTATGCCTGCGCGAGCTGGATGTAGCCGATCCACAGGTTCGGGTCGATCAGAATCGCGCGGCGCGCATGATCGCGTGCCGCGGCAGCATCGCGGGCCTGAAAGGCCGTCTGGGCAGAAAGCGCGTGTGTCAGCGCGTCCAGCGGATCGAGTTCGCGCGAGCGATGCATCGCTGACTCCGCCTCCCTGTGTCGGCCGGCTTGCGAGAGGGCATGCCCCAGAAGCCGGTAGGCCGACGCGTTGCTCGGATCCAGATCGACCGCCAGCTGGAGTGCACGGCGTGCGGCGGCCCAGTCCCAGTCGATCAACCAGAGGCCATAGCCAAGCGCCATCTGCGCTTCGGACAATCCGCTGTTCGCGCGGACCGCATTGGCCGCCGCGTCGTGCGCCGGCGGACCAACCATGGCTGGCGGCGCATCGCCATTGACGGTTCCTCCGGCGTAGGCAATCGCCAGATCCGACCAGGCGAGCGCGTAATCCTTGTCGATCGCGACCGCCCTGGTGAGCAGCGCGATCGCGCGGATGTTGCCATCCGCCGTCCGGCGATGGGCCTGGTCGCGGCCGCGCAGGTACGCATCGTAGGCCTCCACGCTCTGCGTCTGCCGGCGCTCGAGGCCGCTCAAGCGATCCGGCGTCAGCCGAAGCTTGATTTGCCGCGCGATCGCCGCACTCAACTCCTGCTGCCATCCCAGCAGGCTGGTTGGCTCCCTATCGTAGGACTGCGACCACAGGTGCTCCTGGTCCTTCACCCGGATCAGCGTCACGGTCACGCGCAGGCGGCTGCCTTCCGCTCGAATCGAGCTGTCGACGAGATAGTCGACGGAGAGTTCCCGTCCGATCTCCGCCGCGGTCTTCGTCGTGCCTGTGTACTGCACGCTCCGGCCCTTGATGCTCAGGCGATCTGGATCGATCTGCGCGAGGGACGCGCTGGTTTCGTCGGTCAACCCGGCCGCGAGGTAGTCGCGTTCGGGATCGCTGCCGAGGTTTCGGAAAGGCAGCACCGCCAGGGTTGCGGAGGACGCCGGTCCTCCGTCCCGAAGTTTGGCCAGGCCGACAATGCCCAACGCCACGATGATAGCCAGCAGGCCGATGCCGACTCTTTGAGGAGTAATCCAGTGAGCGTGGGAGCTGGCGGGTGCGACAGCGGATCCGGCATCAGCCAGTTCCGGGAGCGGGTCCGGCAGGATCGGGTCGTTCGCGGCAGCGGCATGATCGCCAGACGAAGCGGCCGCGAGAGCCGCGGTGTTCTGCGGCGCGCCGACGCTCGAGGGTTTAGCGGAGGGGACCACCTCGACTGCCGCGATGAAACGGTAGCCCTTGCCCGGGACGGTCTCCAGGAACGCGGGAGCATCCGCCGAGTCGCGCAGCGCCTGCCTGATCTTGCTGATCGCGGTATTGACCCCGGTCTCGACGTCGACGAAGACATCTTTAGCCCACAGGTGATCGACGATCTCCTTCCGGGAAACCAGCTGACCCCGTCTGCCGACCAGCAGGATCAGGAGATCCATCGACTGGCGTTGCAGCCGGACCGGCCGGCCGGAGCGCCGGAGCGCGTACGCTGCCTCGTCGAGCTCGAAGTCGCCAAACCGCAGCGTGCGTCCCGATCCTGGAGTGTCCATCGTTGATGATCGCGGGTGCGTACAGTGCCACAAGTCGAGCGCTACTGGCTACTTGCGCGTACATGAGAATTCCAGATTCTGATCAGACGCTGTCCATGGTCAGGGGTGCCGCCACGACGCGAGGATGCGCGTGCTGGACGTGACCGCGTCATGCCGATGCGCCGCCAGCTGGAGTCAGCACATGCATATCAATCCTCGGAAGACCGTCGGTGCGGGTGGGATCGCGGTAGTTATCGCTTTCGCGGCTGCGATGATGTCAGGAAGCGTCGGGCTGGCGCATTCGAACCGGCCCAACGGGAGGGACACGATCGAAGGCGCCTGGCTCGTGCGCGTTACGCTTCGCGACTGCAGCACGAACGCGTCGCTCGGGTCGTTCAGCTCGCTGGTGTCGTTCCATGACGGAGGGACCATCAGCGAGACGACCACGAGCTCCGCGTTCGCCATCGGTCAGCGCAGCCCGGGACACGGCCGTTGGGAATTCGAGGGTCATCGCACCTACAGTCAGCGGATGATCGGCCTCATCAACTTCGACACGGCGGCTAACCTGCCGGGCACGCCCGGATTCAACCCAGCCTTGCCGGTTACGCCAGGTTTCTTCGCGGGATGGTCGATCGTCACGCACACTCTCGAAGTCACCGACGAGGATCACGCCACGTCTTCCGGCACCAATGAGTTCTACAAGGCGGACGGCACGTTGTACCGAAGCGGCTGCTCCACGGCGGCGGCGACGCGGTTCGAATAGATCAGGAATCGTGGCTTAGCCCTTTCGAACCAGGTAGCCGCGTCGAATCAACACAAAGGACGCTAAGGACACGAAGGTAGGACTGGTACGCTTCCTTTGTGTCCTTGGTGGCCTTCGTGTTCGATCGGCGCAGCGACCCGGGCACGACGCCGAAAACGAGAAGCGCCTCAACCAATCCAGTTGCGTTTCAACGTCGCGGCAATGAGGAGAGACAACCCGCAGAGTCCGGCGCTCAGTCGAATAAGGTGCCATCGCCACCACGCGTCTCGCAGCCCCATCCAGTTGGCGGGCGGCGCATCGACATGCCAGGTCATCACGATGCGGTTGATCGGCTGATTCTGAAATCGCGTAATCACACCAGCCACGACGAGACAGGCCACCGTTCCCACGAGCAACCCGAACCGTGTGCGATCGCCCCTCGCGAGCGCGGCAGCGGCGATCGTCACGAGGATGGTGGCGGCCCCGAGAGCCGGCATGGTCTTGTCCAGCCCCCGGATGCCTTGCTGCTGCAGCGCGGTGTAGAGGACGGCGTCAGACCCGGCGGGGTTGAGGAACAGCCACACGCCAAACATCGCGCCGACCAGCAGCGCGGCGAGGAGGACATTGGTAAAGTCGAGCATTGCGGACAACATGGGATTCTCCTTTGCGATTCATCTTAACGCATATTGGTCCTAATATACGTAGGATTAATTTATCGGAGGTCGAGCGACATCATGACGCGGACGAACACGAAGCGCACGTACGATTCCAGCTCCCGGCGCCGGGCGGCCGAGGCGACCCGCCTGTCGATTCTCGACGCCGCCCGGCGGATGTTCCTCGAGAAGGGCTACGCGGCGACGACGATGCCGGCGATTGCGAAGGCGGCTGGGATCGCCCTGGATACCGTGTACGCGGCGGTGGGCAAGAAACCCTCTCTGTTTCGCTTGCTGATCGAAACCGCGATTTCCGGGAGCGAAAGGGCGGTGCCCGCGGAAGAACGCGACTACGTCCGGGCGATTCGAGAAGAAACCCATGCTGATCAGAAGCTGCGCATCTATGCCGCGGCTCTGCGCAGCATACAAATGAGGCTCGCTCCGCTCATCCGCGTGCTCGAGGGCGCGGCGCCGCACGATCCGGACCTGCGCAAGCTGTGGCAGGGCATCGCACGGCGCCGGGCCAGGAACATGCGTTTGCTTGCCCAGAACCTCGCGGCAACGGGACGCCTTCGATCCGATCTCTCCGTCGGCAAAACGGCAGACATCATCTGGAGCATGAACTCGCCTGAGTTTTACCTCCTGCTCGTTGGACAGCGCGGCTGGTCGCCGAAGGAGTTCGAGCGTTGGCTGGGCGACGCCTGGATTCGACTGTTGCTCAAGTCATGAAGCCGGGAGCGCTCGCCTCCGCATCTCGATCACCGCGAGATGTCGTCCACGGATCTGTGGGACGATGTGGATCATGCGTCTCTTCGTCACCGGCGCCTCCGGCCACATCGGCTCCGCCGTCGTTCCCGATCTCCTCGCCGCCGGCCACACGGTCGTCGGCCTTGCACGGTCCGAGGCGTCCGCCGCTGCCCTGACGGCCGCAGGGGTCGCGGTTCGGCGCGGCTCGCTGGACGATCTCGACGGCCTCCGCGAGGCGGCAGCCGGCAGTGATGGCGTAATCCACCTGGCTTTCAAGCACGAGTTGACCTACGCCGGTGAATTTGCCCGCGCAGCCGAGTCCGACCTTCGAGCCGTCGAGGCGATCGGTGCGGCACTCGAAGGATCCGGCAAGCCGTTCGTGATCACATCAGGTACGGCGCTGCTGGCCATGGCAGCGCCCGGGAGGCTTGGCTTCGAAACAGATGTCCTCTCGCGGGGCCCGCGCGTCGATTCCGAGAACGCCGTGGTCGCCATGGCAGCGCGCGGCGTGCGTTCGTCCGTGGTGCGCCTGCCGCCCACCGTCCACAGCTCGCTCGATCGCCACGGCTTCGTGCCAACCCTCATCGCCATGGCGCGCAAGAACGGCGTCTCCGTATACGTCGGGAACGGCGGGAATCGCTGGCCCGCCGTCCATACTCTGGACGCCGCACGCCTGTATCGCCTGGCGGTCGAATCGGCTCCCGCCGGCACGCGTCTTCATGGCGTCGCAGAAGAAGGCGTGGCGTTCAGGCAAGTCGCGGAAGCCATCGGCGGGGGACTGGGACTGCCGGTGACCAGCGTCTCGCCGGACGAGGCCGCCAAGTACCTCGGATTTCTCGGTACCTTTGCGCAAGTGGATAATCCCTCCTCCAGTGCCGCGACACGCGCGCTGCTCAAGTGGGACCCCATGCGCAACGGGCTGCTCGCGGATCTCGCCGAGGGCCACTACTTCACATCGTCGTCTCGATAACGCAACGAAGATCGGAACCGAATAGCGCCACGCGCTGGAATTGCACCGAAGTGTTTCACCAGGCCGGAGGCACCTGAAAGATCGTGCACTCGCACTGGTCCTGCACGAAGCCGGAATCCGGAGGCATCGAGTGACGGGCACTCGTCTCATTGCCACCTGGCGTGGCAACCTGGCGCAGCCGTTCCCGACTCTCCTTCTCCAGGTCATTGTCATCCTGGCGCTGGCGCGTCTCTGCCGCAGCGTCGCGCGCCGCGCCGGTCAGCCGCCGGTGCTTGGCGAAATGGCCGCGGGCATCGTGCTTGGCCCGTCCCTGGTCGGCACGTACTTCCCCGCGTTCTTTGAGAGCGTATTTCCCGCCGACTCGCTTGGACCGTTGCAGCTTCTCAGCCAGATCGGCGTTGTCCTCTTCATTTTTGTGGTGAGTCTCGAATTCGACTGGCAGCAGGTCCGCCATCAGGCCCGCGCCGCGGTAGCCGTCAGCAACGTGAGCATCCTGCTGCCCTTTCTGCTCGGCGTCCTTGCAGCGCTGCCGTTATATGCCGCCGATCCTCCTGCGGGCATTTCGTTTCGCGCGTTTGCTCTGTTCATGGGCATTGCGATGAGCATCACCGCGTTCCCGGTGCTGGCTCGCATTCTCGAAGATCGGCATCTGATCGGGACGCCGCTCGGTGCGATGGCGCTGACCTGTGCCGCGGTGGACGATGTGACCGCGTGGACGCTGCTTGCCTTTGTCGTGGCGGTCGTGACGTCGGGCGGTGCGTTCACAGTCCTCGCCGCGACGCTGGGGCTCGTGGTCCTTTTCGTGATCATCATGATCTTCATCGTCAGGCCAGTCCTCCAGGCCTGGACTGTCTCGCGCGGGCCGCGCGAAGGTTTCAGCAGTGGCGATCTCGCGCTGCCGGTCGGCGTACTGCTGGTGTCGGCACTCGCGACGGAGACGATCGGTATCCACGCTCTTTTTGGTGCGTTCGTCGCCGGTGCCGTCATGCCGGACACGCCGAGGTACCGGCTCGGGCTTCGCGAGCGGCTCGAGAGGATTTCGTCCGTGCTCCTTCCGCTGTTCTTTGCGATCACCGGACTGCGCGTCCGTGTCGGCCTGCTGAGCGACCTCTCCGGATGGCTGATGTTTGGTGGGCTCGTTGCGCTTGCAACGGTCGGCAAACTCGGCGGCAGCACCGTGACCGCCCGCATCATGGGCATGGACTGGAACACGGCGTTCACGCTCGGGGCACTGCTGAACACGCGAGGCCTCATGGAACTGATCGCGCTCAACGTCGGCTACGAGCTCGGCGTCATTTCGCCGCGCGTGTTCACGGCTCTTGTGCTCATGGCCCTTACGACTACCGCCATGACGGGTCCGCTGGTGCATTTCTTTGGAGCGAAGCAGGCCGCGGCCGAGCGCTACCGAGCCTCGAGTCTACCCGGCGGTTGCAACTGAGCGTAACGGATTCCGTTCCGTTCGCGCGCATGCGGGAGGATACTTGTCTCTGGGGAGGCCGCATGGCAGAGGATCAGGAAGATCTCATCGTCGTTCCAATTCCTTCGAGCGAGACCGAAGCAGAACATCGCAGAATCCGCTCATCTAATGACCGCGATCAAAAGGACCAACGCGAAGGCCGGAAGAACCGGCACAACGTCGGCTATGACGAGGCTGCGGACGGCAAGAATCCAGGGCCGGCGCTCGAGGATGTGACGAACGAATAGATCTACGGGCGGCTCACGCGTCATTCCGTGAGCCGCCATTCCCGTCTCAGAGATTCCGTCTCAGAGGTTTCGTCTCAGAGGTTTCGTCTCAGAGGTTTCGTCTCAGAGGTTTCGTCTCAGAGGTTTCGTCTCAGAGGTTTCGTCCCCCCCGCGTCATCCCAACCAATAGGAATCGTTCGGCTCAGCGGCATCAATTCGCATCACCGCAAGAAGCCCAGCAAGAGAGCGCTCGACTGAGCACTATGGTCGACGGACCACTTGTTGCTGCGATCTCCATCAGCGGACACAAAGTGGAATGCGGAGTTCGTTCGATGAATAGGAGAGCACAACATATGTCTGAGCAGCGCGTCGTACAGCTGATCCGGGCGTTGACGGTGAGCGGAGTGCTGTTCGCTCTGCCGTTATCAGCCCAGACCCCCGCGGACAACACGAAGGTCAACACACGGGACCGGGCGAAGACCGCCGTCACCGCCGATCAACAGAAGGACAATCCAGGCGATCGCGATCTGACGCAGAAGATTCGGCAGGCGATCATGCAGGACAAGTCGCTGTCCACGTACGCCCACAACGTCAAGATCGTCACGCAGAACGGCCAGGTGACGTTGAAGGGTCCGGTCCGCTCGGATGCGGAGCGCAAGAGCATCGAGGCGAAGGCGATCGACGTGGCTGGGCCGAGTCATGTCACCAATCAGATGAGCGTCGCGCCCGAACATAAGAAGCCATCGAAACACTAGAACCGGGCACAAAGGAGAGTCGAATACATGGCTGAAAAGAAAACCGCAGTCTTCGGGATCTACAACACCGTTGGAAGTGCCGAGAGCGGCGTGGACGCCCTCGTCCGCGACGGCTTCGCAAATGGCGATGTCTCGGTGCTGCTTCCGGACAATCAGAGCACAAAAGACTTCGCGCATGAAAAGCACACCAAGGCGCCCGAGGGCACGACGACGGGTGTCACGGCAGGCGGAGCGATCGGCGGCACGCTGGGTCTCCTCGCCGGAATCGGATCGCTCGCTATTCCGGGGCTCGGGCCGTTCATCGCGGCAGGACCCATCATGGGCGCCCTGGCGGGCGCCGGCGTCGGCGGCGCGGTCGGCGGCGTGGTCGGAGCGCTCGTGGGCATGGGAATGCCCGAATATGAGGCCAAGCGGTACGAGGGCCGCGTGAAAAACGGCGGCGTGCTGCTGTCGGTCCATTGCGGCACGTCGGAACAGATCAAGCGTGCGAAGGACATTCTCAAACGCACCGGCGCGGACGACATCGCTTCCGCCGGAGAAGAAGCAGTCGGCGCCGCAGGACGCGACGCGAAGCGGCTGTAGGCACTGACGCCAAGAAGGCCGGGCGGCGAGTCGCCGCCCGGTCACCACCTCTGAACCTGCTTCCCTAGTCCCACGGCACCGTCGACATCAGGATCGTCGCGTCATTCTTCACCGCGCCGGGCCTGGCCGTCTTGTACTTCACCGACGACAGCACGATCTGATCGATGATGACGCCGTCCTCGCGCGTCTGGATCCGGATCGTGTGAAACATGCGATTGCCGGCCTCGGCCGGGAACCGCACCGTGGCCGTCCCGATCGCGCCTCGTGTGCCCCACGCTTCGTCGCGCCACCCCCAGGCTGACAATCCGCAGCCGTTGCACTCCTCGAGGTTGACCGCGAGTCCATCGGTCGTGCCGATGCGATACACGGGCGCGCCGGCGCCGTCGACGGCGCCCTCGAACTGGACGAACACCGAATCGTTGTAGGCACTGTTGTTCTGAGCCTTGAGCCGGATCCAGATCTTGTATTCCTGCGTCGGATCGGCCGGGAAGCCGACGTCGATGTAGTTCGTCGGACTGGCGAGCGGCGCGGCCAGCTTCGCGGCGTTCGCATTCGGATGCCAGACCATCGCGCCATCGGCCGCGGTGCTGTCGGTGCCAAACGTCCACGCGCCATGATTGGCGCTCATGTAGGCCGGATGGATGACGATCTCTTCGTACGGTGTGATCGTGATCGTCGCGGAGTCCCGTCCCTCGCCTCCGGCGTTGTCGCGCACGATCAGCGTCAGGTGGTGGGTGCCGGGAGCCAGATTGGTGCTCAACACGGCGTCGTTGCCAATCGCGGTATCACCGTCCAGCCATGTGGAGGACGTCAGATCCAGGTTCGGGTCGTAGGATCTGTTGCCCATCAGTGTGAGTCCTTCCTCGTCGAACTGGGTGACGAAGGGGACCGTCAGGCTCTGTGGCGACGCTTTCGCAATCGGCGGAGCGTTTGGCGCCTCCTTGTTCAGGTTGAACAACGCCATCGCCGTGTAGTCGTACGTGCCGATGAAGAGATCGGGAAGGCCGTCATGGTTGATATCCGAGACGATCGCCTCGGTGAAGAGCACGTTGAACGTGCGATTCATGCCGAACGTGCCGTCGCCCCGGCCGACCGCGAGCGTGCCCTCTGACGTGAGCACGTCGGCGAAACCGTCTCCGGTCAGGTCCGCCACCGCGAGATCGTACGCGCTCTCCGGCAGTTCGCTGAGCAGCGGCGCCGAGAAGGAGCCATCGCTCTGACCGAGCCATGCGACCAGCGCGGTGCCGTTCCGCGCGGCGACAACGTCGCTGCGGCCGTCGCCGTTCAGGTCCGCGACGTGCGCGCTGTACGCGCCTCCCACGGTTGGCGCTGTGCGCTCGGCCGGAAAGGCACCTTTCCCGTCACCCAGGTACGCGCCGATCGTCAGCGGGCTGAAGTTCCAGACGACGAGGTCGACCTTGCCGTCGCCGTTGATGTCCCCCACACCGAGCAGGTAGTCGTCCGGAGTCGTCGCCTGATCGCTTTCCGCGAACGTCCCGTCGCCGCGGCCGAGAAAGACCCTGCGCACGGTACCCGACGGCCCTGCGTCGAGGAGGACGATGTCGGCGTGACCGTCACGATTGAAATCGGCCGTCACCATGCCGCGCACATACGTGACCGGTATCGACGTACCCAGCGTGAAGTGCCCCGTGCCGTCGCCATTCAGGACGTCGACCACCGTACCGTCCGTCCACGGATTGTCGGAGACGTGATAGCTCGTCACTTGTGCGAAGTCGGCGTTCCCGTCCTCGTTGAAGTCGGCGGCAACGGCCGCCATCGAGTACGGTGACTGGCGGCCCACGTCGACTTTCACGGCGGTCGTGGTATCGAGGATCACCCCGTCGGCCACGACGAGGTCCGGCGTACCGTTGCGGTTGAAGTCGGCGACGGCGTAAGGCCCGCCAACGACCCACGGCTCTGCCGTGACGTCAGGCAACGCCTGCAGCCTGAATGCGGTCGCGCCGGTTCCGCCGCCAGGGACCGTGTGATTCCAGAGCACCGTCGCGGCGTGGAGGTACTCGTTGCCCGTCGCGAGATCGACGCGACCATCCCCGTCGAAATCGCCTGCGACAACCGCGCGGCTGCCACTCCCCGAGGTCACGACCTGATTCGTGGAGAACACGGGCGACGTCGTGTGCGCGATGAAGATCGTGACGCTGCTGGTCGCGCGATTGGCCACGATCAGGTCCGGCCGGCCGTCGTTGGTCAGATCCGCGGCAACGATGCCCCGTGGCGACGACACCTCCGAACCCTTGAATCTCGTCGTCCACTGCAAACCGTTGGTGGAGTTCATGAACAGCGCGACTTCGTTGTCGGCCGTCGAGGCCGCCGCCAGATCGGAGCGGCCGTCCTTGTCGAAGTCGGCCGTGGTCAGCACACTGAGGTGCGTGCCGCCCATACCGGCCGGCGCCTTGAGCTCGGTGCGGGTGAAATTGCCGCCGCTGGTGTTCAGGAACAACGTGATCGGACTGCCGCCCGTATTGGCGACGGCAATGTCCGCATAGCCTGGCGAGGTCTTGAAGTTGCCGATGGCGATGCCCTGCGGATTCTTTCCGGCGGTGAGCGTCGGTCCCGGCGTGAAGGTGGCGCTGTTGTAGTCGTAGGTGAGGAGCGTGATCGTTCCGCTTGTATAGCTGCTATAGACAATGCTGTAACCGTAGTCGATGCCGAGATACCCGATGGCGACGCCGCGCGGGTTGCCAGGGGCGGCGAGGCGTACTGGCGCCTGAAAGTGTCCGCCTTCGCCGCCGAAGAGCACGTCGACCTCATCCGCGTCGGCGGCGGCCACGGCCAGGTCCGGGTAACCGTCGTAGTTGATGTCAGCGACCGCAATGTCGAACGGACCGGCGCCGACCGGATAGCGCTGGACGGTGAATCCGCCGCCGGCGAACTCCTGGTTCATGAACACGTCGACGGTGTTCGAGCCGGCGTTGGCGGTCGCGAAATCCGGCGCACCGTCTCCGTCGAAATCGGCGGAGACGATCGCGCGCGCACCCGCGTCGCTCGGATAGTCCGAACGCGAGAAGGTCAGCGCGCCAGGAGCCTGGGCCGCCGCCGTGGGAATTAGGGCGGCTACAAATAGACCAGCTATGGCAATGCGGGTGCGGAACGGCGTCATGATGCTCCCTCTCGCGAAACTTCTTCCACGAGTGGGGCGCACGATGACTGAAACTCCCACTCCGCAGGAGCCTTCTGCAACCGGATTGACATGAGGGCCGCGCGTCGAACGATCGCGCAGACCGCGTGGCGGGACTTACTCCGCCCGGTGTCGCGTCCGCTGCGATGACGGTGTCATCGCCACCGGGTCAGCTCGTAGCGCAGACGGCGGCCATCGGAGGACGTATCGCAACCGAGCCGCCAGGAGCTGCCGGGATCGACGGTGTAGCTGTCGCTCTTCCCACTACCGCTCGCGGGCTGCGCTCCATCGTCGTAGGTCGTGACGGTGGCCGTCACCGACAGCTGAGTGTCGTTCATCAGGTAAACGGGATGGCCGCTCCCGTTGCAGGACGCGCGAGTGTCGACGGTGATCGTGATTCGTGTCAGGCCGATGCGCGGGCCCGGCGTGCTCGACGTCGCGGGTGCCCCGGTTGGGTTGCCGGCTGGCTTGGCGGGCGACGGCTCAACCGAAGGCGACACCGCGTCCTCGTACCATCTGAGGACCGCCCCGGAAAAGTGCTGACGATCCGCGTCGGTGAGCGATGCACCGTGGGCATGGAGTAGCAACACCATCGCCTGCAGGACGCGCAGGCTGACGGCAGGGGCCGCACTATCACGCGAATTTCGGTCGCCGGCGGCTGGAGGGTCCAGCACCCGTGCAGCCAGACCGAGGCAGCGTTCGAGCGGCGTGACGGCGGGTTCGCTGGCGTTCGCGCTCGACGCGTCCGCGTGCCGGACCTCCAGCCAGTACCGCAGTGAATCGACGTCCCCGTTGATGATCGCGGAGTGAAGCTGATTGGCCTCGCCGCCGGGCGAAGCCTGGCTCGACTCGATTACCGCCGCGCCTCGCCATGTGACGAACAGCAGGCAGGTAGCGAGCAGCGCCACACGCCATCGCCGCGCCGCGGTTTCGCTCGATTCGGAACGTTGGAGCGTCATCTGCCCTTCTTACATGCTCAGCCCATCAGGCGCTGCGCCCGATGCGATGCGACACAGCCTCCAGAAATTCGCTCATCGTGACCGGCTTCACGAGCAAGGTTTCGTTCTCCCGCAGCGTCGGCCGCAACGCGAAGAACTGATCGGCATAGCCGGTAAAGTACAGCACCTTGATGGACGGGTCGCGGTCGTGGAGACGCCGCGCGAGCTCGTCGCCGCGCATCCCCGGCATCATGACGTCGAGGACGAAGAGATCGAATCGGGGCTGGGTTTCGACGACCCGAATCGCTTCCAATCCGCCAGACGCGGTCACGACATCGTAGCCAGCCTGCCGCAGCACCCGCGCCGCGAAGCGCTGAATTCCTTCATCGTCATCCACCACCAGAACGCGCGATGCGAGTAGCGTCATCCATACCTATCTTATCTGGCCGGTCCCATGCTTATTTGCTACAGTTTCGATCCCCGATGACACCGCCACGGGCCGGACAGGACACCCATCGCTTCATCTTCGAAACGTCCTCCCAGCTGCGGAACGCGGGCGATCCCGACAAGGTTCTGCGGCACTACCTCCGCGCCACCGTCGAATTCATGCAGGCCGATCGCGGCTATGTCGCGGCCCTCGGTGTCGGCGACGAGACGGCCCGCTGCATCTTCGCGCAGCCGCCGGATGCGGCGGCCAATCTCCCGTTCGCCACGAGCCTGCTTCGCGACCAGCCGTGCAGGATTCCCGCGGGCACGCTCTGCGCGCGCATCACGCGGCGAGGCCGCGCGTGGGGCGTGATCGTGCTCGAGCGCAGCGACCAACGCTTTCCGGACGGTTCGCCCCGCGGGCTCGCGCACATCGCGCGTGCGCTGACCGAGAACATCGAGCGGCTGGACCGCGAACGATTGTCGGAGGTTCGGCGTCGTCTCGACGACATGATCCTGCGGGAGCTGCCGCCGAAAGATCTCTACTATCAGATCCTCGACGGCCTTCACCAGCTGACCCGCTACGATCATTCCGCCGCGCTGTGGATCTGGTCAGCGCCGGGATCCCTCGAGCTGGTCGCTGAGCAGATCGCCTGGAAGAAGATGAAAAGCCCGATTATCGGGCGCACCGTCCAGCTCCCGTCGGAACTCCAGGCGCTGCTGCAGGCCGGCACCGTCTGCGGGCTCGATCGGTCACCCGACGGCTGGACCGAATGGACGCCGCATGGCGTCTCGACTCTGGCCGGATTCCTGGACCTCGATGCCGAACCATCGGCACGGCCGCGCGAGCACGCGATGCTCTGCGCCTCGATCGGCGGACGCGACGGCCCGCTCGGCATCTTGAAGTTATCCGGCTGCGCGCCCGGCACGTTCGGCGAGCACGAGCTGGCGGTCGTTCAGAACTTCACGTCGCTCGTGTCCGTGGCGCTCACGCGCGCGCAGACGCTCGAAGATCTCCAGGCCCGCATGCTGAAGATCGAACGGCAGAACGCCCTCGCCCATCTCGCCCGTGGCGTCGCGCACGACATCAACAATGCCCTCGGCGAAGTCATCCCTCTCGTCCAGCAGATTCAGGCCGATGTCCAGAGCGGTGCCATCGTCCCCGACGTGCTCGCCGAGGATCTCCATCGGGTGGAGCTCTCGCTCCAGGTGACTCGCGGCATCTTCGGCCGGATGCTGCGCTTCGCGCGGGGATCGCCGCGGAACCCCGGCCCCAGCGACATCCCCACCGCGGTGGAGGCGGTGCGAGACGTACTGAAGGAAAGCCTCAACCGTCTCGATATCGGCGTGCATGCGGACCTGCCCAACGATCTGGCGGACGTGCAGTGCGGCCAGAGCGACCTCGAGCGATTGCTGTTCAATCTGATGAGCAACGGCCGCGATGCGCTGCCCAACGGCGGCACGCTCACCATCGCCGCGCGGATGGCGGACCCCTACGTGGAAATCACGGTGTCCGACGATGGCATCGGGATGACCTCCGAAACGCTGGCGCAGATCGAGTCCCCGTTCTTTACGACCAAGGAACACGGCACCGGACTCGGCCTCTCGACATGCCGGTCGATTGCCGCCGAGGCCGGCGGCAGCCTCACCATCGAGAGCCGCCCTGGGTCGGGCACGCGGGTCACCGCGCGCTTGTCAGCGGTCCGGGACACACGGTGATCGACTGATGTCCCGCCCTCGAATCCTCGTCGTGGACGACGAGCCCGGCATGCTGAGGGCGATCGAACGCATCCTCTCCAGCCGGTACGACGTGCGCGCCGTACGGCTTCCGAGCGCGGCGCTCGACGCCGCGAGCGGGAACAGTTTCGACGTGGCGATCCTCGACGTGCGCATGCCCGAGATGGACGGCTTCGCCCTCATGACACGGCTTGGCGAGCTGCAGCCCGATCTCGACGTCATCATGATGACCGGCAGCACCGACGAGCGCGACGCGCGACTCATTCGAGCGATCCGCGAGAAGGCGTTCTTCTTCCTCACGAAGCCGTTCGATCGCGAAGTGCTGCTGACCCTGCTGCAGCGCTGTCTGGAAGCTCGACGGCTGATCCGCGAAAACCGCGCGCACGTGTCGAGGCTGGAGAGCGAGTTGCGAGCGGCGCAAGTTTTCCAACAGAGCCTGCTGCCCGAGCGCACCGCCACGATGAACGGCTTCGAGGTGTCGTTTCTGTACGAGCCTTGCGACGAGCTCGGAGGCGATTTCTGCGACTACGTCCTTCGCGAGGATGGCCCCGGCGCCATTCTGATCTCGGACGTCTCGGGCCATGGTGCGCCCTCCGCCATGATCACCGGGATGGTCAAGCAGGCGTTTCGCGCAGCGATACAGGAGGAGTTTGCTCCGGCGGCCGTGCTCGAACGGATCGCCGCGGCAAGCCGGCTCTTTCCGGACGGCAAATTCGTCACCGCGACGGCCGTGCGCTTCGATCGGGCGTCCATGCGGATCGAATATGCGTGCGCCGGGCATCCGCCAGGATTGTTGCTGGGCAGCAACGGTTCAATGACGATGCTGGAGACGACGGCTCCACTCATCCACCCCGCGCTGCCGGAATGGCGATGCGAGCAGCGAGCCGTGCCGATGGAAAAAGGCGATCGCCTTCTGCTCTACACCGATGGGTTGCCGGAGACTCAGAATGGCGAGGGCGACGAGTTCGGTTTCGAACGTCTGATCGCGCTCGCCAGGCAACTCTCCGCGCCTGCGAGCGCGGTGGAAGCGGAAGGGTCGCCGTTCCTCGCCGCGCTGCGCCAACAGCTCGCGCAATTCGCCGGCGGGCGGCCGCAGGAAGACGACCTGACGCTCGCGCTCGTCCGGCGCCTTTAGCTGCGCTTCGACTCCGATGTAGTGCAGGCCTTCCCGCCTTCGCTTCGCTACGGCGAGGCACAGCACGAAGTTGCGGAGGCGGCAGGCCTGCCCACACACGGCGGACCTGAAGGCCCGCACTATATCCGAATCGATGGAGGCGGAGGACGTTGACGTGATGCGGCGGCCGCCTCGCGATCCGGGGCGGCTGTTCACCACGGCACTGGGAGGACGGGCGAGTGAAGGCCACACACGACGCGGCGTGACGTGGGATATTTTGAGCATGAAGGTTTGGGACTCGTGATCACGACGGCAGAGGATCTCATCGGCATCCTGGTCGCCATACTCGGCGGTGCGGCCATCGGAATCGAACGCCAGTGGTCCGGGCATGCCGAAGGGCCGGCCGCGCGTTTTGCCGGCGTCCGCACGTTCGCGATGCTCGGCGCGATCGCCGGCATCGCCGGCTGGCTTGCGAAAGTGGAGCCCGTGCTCGCCGCGCTGCTGGTTGGCGGAGCGGTCGCGTTGACAGTCGCGGCGTATGTCGCGTCGAGCCGCCGGGACGTCGATGGCACCACCGAAGTCGCCGCCGTGCTCCTCATCGCGGCCGGGATACTGTCGGGAATGGGCTTCTCCCGCGTCGCGAGCGGCATCATCGCCATCGAGGTGCTGCTGCTCGTGGAGAAGTCACAGCTCCACTCGCTGGTGCGCCGGATCGACGATATGGAACTGCGGGCAGGCGTGAGATTCGCGGTGATGGCCCTCGTCATCCTGCCGCTGCTGCCGGAGGGCC
>DASSGK010000364.1:0-4070 GCA_035693505.1 Vicinamibacterales bacterium | reverse complement strand
GGTCGCGGGCCTGAACGGCCCGCGCTACATTCCGCGCTACAGTTTCTCCACAATCCGCGCTCGCGTGATGTCGACCGGCGACATCTCCAGCCGCACCCGATCGCCGACCAGGATCCGCACGAAGTTGCGATCGATCCGGTCCGCGATGTGCGCCTGCACGATGTGACTTCCCTCGTCGAGCCTGACGCGATACATCGCGCTCGGCAGGACGTCGGTCACGACGCCGGTTACTTCCTTGCGCTGACCGGCACTTCCCTCGCGGTCAGAATCCACGGCTCTCCTGCCGTCACGGCCACCGTGTGCTCGAAGTGCGCGGAGAGGCTGCCGTCGCGCGTCACGGCGGTCCAACCGTCCGCCAGCACTTTCACGGCCGGCGAACCCGCATTGACCATCGGCTCTATCGCGAGCACCATGCCTTCGGCGAGCCGTGGTCCGTGGCCTGGCTGTCCGTAGTTCGGCACCTGCGGCTCTTCGTGCATCTTCTGCCCGATGCCATGGCCGACGAATTCACGCACCACGGAAAATCCGTACGCCTCGACGTGCTTCTGAACGGCGTATCCAATATCGGACACGCGGTTGCCGGGGCGGGCGGCTTCGATCGCCTTATACAACGACTCCTCCGTCACGCGAAGCAGCGTCGCCGCCTTCTCCGAAATCATGCCGACCGGCAGCGTCACCGCGCTGTCGCCGTAGTACCCGTTCATCGCCGCACCGACGTCGATCGAGATCACGTCGCCTTCGTTCAGGATGCGCCGGCCCGAGGGGATCCCGTGGATCACCTCTTCGTTGACCGACGCGCAGATCGTGGCGGGATACCCGTGGTACCCCTTGAACGCCGGCGTCGCGCCTGCCTGCCGAATGCGCTTCTCAGCGAGCGCGTCCAGGTCGGCGGTGCTGACGCCAGGGGCCACGGCGGCCGCGAGTTCTGTCAGGACCTCACCAACGAGGCGGCCGGCCTCACGCATCTGCTCGAGTTCTGCAGCCGATCGGCAGACAATCACCGCGTCCCACCTCCGCTGACCACCTTTGCGGTCGCGCCGGCGTTGTTCGAGATCGCTTCCACGGCCGACGTCAAATCGGCGGCGACGCGGTCGAGCGACTGCGCGCCGTTGATCGATCGAAACGTCGGTCGAGACCGATAAAAGTCGACGAGCGGCTTCGTCGCGTTCTGATAGACCTTGAACCGCTCCAGCACGACCATCGCGTTGTCATCGGCCCGCTGCGTGAGCTTGCCGCCGCAAAAGTGGCAGACGCCAGGCGTCGTCTCGCGACCGTCGGCGTTGTGTCCGCAGGCCTCGCAAATCATTCGCGCGCCAAGACGCCGCACGAGCTCGGCCTCCGGGACAACGATGTCCAGGACGATCAATGGGTCGCGCCCGATCATCAGGGCGTCGAGCGCCTGCGCCTGGGTCACGGTACGCGGAAACCCGTCGAGCACGAATCCGTTCGCCACGTCGGGACGGCCGAGCCGCTCGGTGATGATGTCGATCATCACCTCGTCGCTTACGAGCTCGCCGCGGTCCATGACTTGTTTCACGGCTTTGCCGAGCGCGCTGCCCGAATGAATCTCGTCGCGCAGGATATCGCCCGTCGGAATCCTCGGGATCCGATGTCCCATCGCGAACCGCTCGCCCTGCGTGCCTTTGCCGGCCCCTGGAGGCCCGAGCATGATGACGTTGACCGCCATTGCCTACCCGCGGCGCCCCCGGATGCGGCTCTTCTTCATGAACCCGTCATAGTGCCGCATGATCAGCTGCGACTCGACCTGCTGCACGGTGTCCATCGTCACGCCGACCACGATCAGCAGCGACGTGCCGCCGAAGAAGAACGTGACGTTCATGCCCTCGGTAATGAACTTCGGCAGCACCGAATCGAGCCAGTCGCCGATGAACGGAATCGGCGCGACACGGAATCCGCTGGTGAGCCACTGCGGCAGAATCGCAATCGCCGCGAGGTATATCGCGCCAGCCACCGTGATGCGCGTCAGAATCGTGTCGATGTACTCCGCCGTCCGCTTGCCGGGCCGGATGCCAGGCACGAAGCCGCCGTACTTCCGCATGTTTTCCGCCACGTCATCCGGATTGAAGATGATCGCGGTGTAGAAGTACGTGAAGAACACGATCCCGAGTACATAGAGCAAGTTGTACAACGGCATGCCGATGTTCAGCTGCTGCACGAACGATTCGGCCCATGCCTTCCCCGGGAACAACGTCTGAATAATCGTCGACGGGAACGCCAGGATCGACGACGCAAAAATCACCGGAATGACGCCGCCGGTGTTGACCTTCAGCGGGATGTGCGTGCTCGACCCGCCGTACATCCGTCGTCCGACCACCCGTTTCGCGTACTGCACCGTCACACGCCGGTAGCCACGCTCGACGAAGATGATGGCGGCCACGACGAGCACCATCAGCGCCACGAGGAACACAATCCGCAGCGGGCTGATCTGTCCGGTTCGCACCTGATCGAGCGTCGTCATCGCACCGCGCGGGAAGCCGACGATGATGCCCGCGAAGATGATGAGCGACATGCCGTTGCCGATGCCGCGCTCGGTGATCTGCTCACCGAGCCACATGATGAACGACGTCCCCGTGGACAGCGTGAGAATCGTCATGAGCCGGAAGCTCCACCCGGGGTTCATCACCAGGTGAAAGCCCGACGGCGACGTGTTGCGCTCCAGGAAGATCGCGATGCCCAGCGACTGCACGACGCTGAGGACGATCGTGCCGTAGCGGGTGTACTGGGTGATCTTGCGGCGACCGAGCTCGCCTTCCTTCGACAGTCGCTCCAGATACGGCCAGACGACAGTCAACAGCTGAAGGATGATCGACGCGCTGATATACGGCATGATGCCGAGCGCGAAGATCGTGACCTTCGACAGGTTGTTGCCCGTGAACATGTCGTAGAGGCCGAACATACTGTTCTTGCCGAGCTGCTGCGCGAACTCGTCGAGGGCGCGGATGTCGACGCCCGGAACGACGATGTGGCTGCCGATCCGATAGACGAACAGCAGCGCGAGCGTGAACAGCACGCGGTTCCGCAGCTCGGTGACTGCGAAGATGTTCTTCAGGCTGTTGTCGACTGCCATGGCAATTCCTACGCGATGACTTCTGCGTTTCCGCCGGCGGCCTGCAGTTTCTCCGACGCTTTGCCGCTGAACTTGTGCGCCCGGACGGTCAGCTTCTTGCCGACATCGCCTCGCGCCAGAATCTTGATCGGGCTCTTGCCGCCCGCCACCAGACCGTGTTCACGCAGGAGTTCCGGCGTGACCACCGTGCCGGCGTCGAACTTCGCCGCGAGCGCGTCGAGATTCACCACTTCGTACTCGACGCGGAAGGGGTTGTGAAATCCCCGCTTCGGTACGCGCCGGTGGAGCGGCATCTGACCGCCCTCGAACCCGCGCTTGAACTTGAAGCCCGAGCGCGATTTCGCGCCTTTGTGTCCGCGACCCGCTGTCTTGCCGTTGCCGGAGCCCTGACCACGCCCGATGCGTTTCTTCGGGTGCTTCATGCCGCTCGGCGGCCTGAGATTGTTGAGACCCATCTACTTGACCTCGACGAGATGGCGGATCTTGTGAATCATGCCGCGAATCGCGGGCGTATCCTTCAGCTCCACCGTGGAATTCAGCTTGCGGAGTCCGAGGCCGCGGGCGACCACTTCCTGGTTGTCTTTGAACCCAATCGGGCTCTTCACGAGCTTGACCTTGACGGTCTTGCCCTTCGTGTCAGTTCGTTCGTTGGCCATGGTTACGCACTCGCCGAAGTGAGCTCTGCCAATTCCTTGCCGCGCAGCCGCGCAATCAACACCGGGTCTTTCAGCGAGCCGAGACCAGTGAACGTCGCACGCACGACGTTATGCGGATTCGCGGAGCCGAGCGACTTGGTCAGGATGTTCGTAATCCCTGCCGATTCGACAACGGCACGCACCGCGCCACCGGCGATGATGCCCGTGCCATCGGGCGCCGGCTTCAGGAGCACGCTGCCGGAACCGAACTTGCCGACAATGCGATGCGGGATCGTCGAGCCCGCCAGCGGCACCCGGATCAGGTTTTTCTTTGCCGCCTCGATGCC
>DASSGK010000363.1:0-4082 GCA_035693505.1 Vicinamibacterales bacterium | reverse complement strand
CGCGTGAGGCGACTTCCTTGAAGACAATCTCGCGGAACGCCTGATTCGCGTCGGGCCGCGCTTCGATCATGACGTACGCCGTGGCGGCCATAGCGGCGAAGGCGACGACCGCCAGCGGACGAAGCAGGCGGTAGATGCTGACGCCGCACGACTGCATCGCGACGAATTCGCGGTCGGCCGAGAGCCGGCCGAACGCAATCAGCAGGCCCAGCAGCACCGCCATCGGAATGCTGATCGCGAGCGCCTGCGGCAAGAGCATCACGAGGACTTTCGCGACCACCAGCGCGTCGACGCCCTTGGCGATGAGCGGATACGCATCCTTGAGGATCGGCGGAATGATCAGCAGGAACGTGAGCAGCAGCAGGGACAGTGCGAAGGGCAGCACGACTTCGCGCACGACGTACCGGTCGAAGATTTGCATCGGCAGCTACTAGACTACAACGTATGACGCGCGTCGCCCTGCTGTGGCACATGCACCAGCCGTACTACGAGGATCTCGTGACGCGGGAACATTTTCTCCCATGGGTGCGCCTGCATGCGCTGAAGGACTACTACGGGATGGCGGCGCTCCTGCGGGAGTTTCCCGGCGTCCGCGTCACGTTCAATCTGGTGCCGTCGATGCTCGCGCAGCTCGAAGCGTTTGCCGAGGGCCGCGCGCGCGATCCGTATCTCGATCTCAGCCTGAAGCCGACGGAGGACTTGAGCGAGCCCGACGTCGTCTTCATGCTCAAGAACTTCTTCCACGCGCAGCGTCACCGGATGATCTACGTGTACCCGCGGTATCGCGAGCTGCTCGAGCAGCGCGATCGCGGGCGATTCAGCGTCGCCGATTTGCGCGATCTGCAGGTGTGGCACAAGCTCGCCTGGATTGACCCGTTCTATCTGGCCGGCGACGCACGCGTGCGCGGGCTCTTGGACAAGCAACGGCACTTCAGCGAAGACGACAAGCAGGTGCTGCGTGGGGTCGAACTCGAACTGCTGAATCGCGTGATCCCCGAGTACCGCGACGGCATCGCGCGAGGCCAGATCGAGGTGTCGACGTCGCCGTTCTACCACCCGATTCTGCCGTTGCTGTGCGACACCGACATCTATTTGCGCACGCACCCGGAGTCGCCGATGCCGCGGCGGCGCTTTCATCGTCCCGAGGACGCGCTCGAGCAGCTTCAGCGCGCGGCCGTATACCACGAGCGTTTGTTTGGCCGGCGGCCCATCGGGCTGTGGCCGTCCGAAGGCTCGGTGTCGGATGCCATGGTGCCGCTGGCGGCGCAGACGGGGTTCCAGTGGATGGCCACCGATGAAGAGATTCTGGCGAAGTCACTCGGTATCAGGTTCGCGCGCGATGTCGCCGGCCATCTCGATCAGCCGGAGCGACTGTATACCGCGTATCGCGTGAATGCCGGCGTAAATAGCGGCGGCGCCGCCGTGAATTGCCTGTTCCGGGATCACGCGCTGTCCGATCTCATCGGCTTCGTCTATTCCGGTTGGGAAGCGTCGGCCGCCGCCGGAGACTTCGTCGCCCGGCTCGTGGAAGCCGGACGGCGCTATCGCGCGAAGACCGGAGGCGAGGCGGTCATTCCGATCATCCTCGACGGCGAAAACGCGTGGGAGCACTTCGAAGGCGGCGGGCGGCCGTTTCTGCGCGCGCTGTACGGCGCGCTTCAGTCGCACCCGGAACTGGCCACGGTGACGATGGCGCAGGCCTGCGAAGGACAGCGTCAGACGATACACGGCATCTTTCCCGGATCGTGGATCGATGCGAACTTCTATATCTGGATTGGCCATGCGGACGACCGTCGCGGCTGGGACCAGGTCGCCGCGGCTCGGCAGATGCTCGACGAGCACGTTGGCGGCGATCAGACCTCCCGGGAGGCCGCGCGCGAAGAGATTCTCATCGCGGAAGGCAGCGACTGGTTCTGGTGGTACGGCGACGACCATTCATCGGACCACGACGCGGAGTTCGACGATCTTTTCCGGCGGCACCTGCGAAACGCCTATCAGCTGCTCGGGCAGCCGGTGCCGGACGACCTGTTCGTCAGCAACATCACGACGGCGGCGCCGTCCGACGTGGTTCGGCCCCCGATTGGGTGGCTGGCGCCGCGGGTCGACGGCCGGGACAGCAGCTATTTCGAATGGCTGCACGCCGGCGTCTTCGAGGTGCAGCGGACCGCGGGGGCGATGCATCAAATCGACGTGGCGCCGGCGGTCATCGAACGCGTCCGGTTCGGGTTCAGCCCGGACACGTTCTGCGTTCGGTTCGACGGGCCGGGCGCGATGGACGAGCAGCTCCAGGCCGGGCGCGAGGTGACGCTGGCGTTTTTGCGCCCTGAAGGCGTGAAAATCACCGCGCGGCTTGGGTCTGATAATGGATGTTATGTTAACCATGACCTCGTTGGGGCCGCGGTTGGGCAGGCATTGGAGCTCGTCGTGCCGCTCTCCGTGCTCGGCGTGGGCCCTGGCGGGCTGCTGTCGTTCTCGGTCGTGGTGAGCGAACGCGGTCCGCGCGGCATCACCGCCATCGAACGCCATCCCGGCGTTCATCCCATCGACGTCCAAGTGCCCGGTCCCGACTTCGACGCCACGCATTGGTGCGCGTGAGGAAAAGGTTCCAGCGGTTCCTCCCGGAAGCCTGTCTATCGATGGAACCCGTGGAACCGATCTAACGGTTCTTCCGGAGTTCCTTGAGGATGGCCTCGAGGGCGCTGATGACGTCCTCGCGGGAGGCGCGGCTCCGGCCGAACGACAGCTTGAGGTTGAAGGTCTTGTCGGGCGGACGGTACGCGAAGACGTAGGCCTTGGGCCGTCCGGGCTTGGGTTTGGCCGTCGCCTCGCGCAGTTGTTGGCGGGTCGTGCCGCCCTGGCTGGCGATTTTTTCGAGCAGCGCCGTCATTTTCTCGGCTGTTTCCTGCCTAACTATCTGGAGAAGCAACGACTTGCTGGAAATGTCGGCCAGCCGACAGAGCCGGCGGATGTCCTCCGGCATGTTGGTGAGCGCCAGGGACTCCGTCACGGATGTGCGGGACTTGCCCAGCCGGCGCGCCAGATCCTCGTGCGTGTAGCCGCAGCGATCGGCCAGGCCCTGGAGCGCTTCGGCTTCTTCAAACGCCGTCAGGTCCTTCCGCTGCAGGTTCTCGATGAGCGCGAGCTCGAGCATCTCGGTCTCATCGACGTCGCGGATGACGACCGGCAGTTCGCGCAGACCGACCTGGCTGGCGGCCTGATACCGCCGTTCGCCGGCGATGATCTGAAACCGCTCGCCGCGTTGCCGGACGACGAGGGGCTCGAGAATCCCCTTCTCGGCAATCGATGCCATCAGTTCCGAGAGGTCGCCCATGACCTGGCGCGGCTGATCGGGATTGGGATCGATCTGGTCGATGGGAATCAGCCGCCCGATGGGTGTGCCAGCTGAAGCGGCCAGGGTCTCGACGTAGTGTTCGTCGTGGCGCATCGCAATCGAGTCGGGAAGCCCGCGTCTAGGCACGATCGATAACCTCCTCGCACAGGCGATAGTATTCGGTCGCGCCCGGCGAGTCGGGCGCGAACGTGAAAATCGATTCCTTGTACGCCGGGCTCTCCTCGAGCCGGACGCTCTTGGTGATGACGGTCTTGAACACCTTCCCGCCGAACACTTTCTGAATCTGCGACCGGATGTCCCGCGCCAGCGCCGTCCGTTTGTCGTGCATCGTGATGACGACGCCGAGAATGCGCAGCGCCGGATTCGGCCGCTGCCGTACCTTCTCGATCGTCTCGAGCAGATCGTCGGTGCCTTCGAGTGCGAAGTACGACGACTGAATCGGAATCAGTACGTGTGTAGCAGCGACGAGCGCGTTGACGGTGATCAGTCCGAGCGTCGGCGGCGTGTCGATAACGATCACTTCATACTGTTGGCGGAACGGATCGAGACGATCTTTGAGCCGGAAAGGCGCGTCGAAATCGCCGACGAGTTTAGCTTCGAGCTTTGCGAGATTGATACGCGCCGGAACAATGTGCAGGTTCTCGACCGGAGACGGATAAACTGACTCTTCCACGGGCGCCTGGCCGTCCATCATAAGCTCGTAGATCGACCGCTCGACTGCGCGTGGATC
>DASSGK010000362.1:0-36595 GCA_035693505.1 Vicinamibacterales bacterium | reverse complement strand
GTAGTCGGTGGTCTGTCCGAGACGCGCGGCCTCGACCAGGTAGTTCACCTTCTTCACCGGCGAGTGGACCGAGTCCACCGGAATCCAGCCGATGCCGAGATCCTCGTCGAAGTTCTTGTCAGCGGACACGTAGCCGCGGCCGCGCTTCATGCGCATCTCCATGTGGAGCTTGCCGTGCTCCGAGACCGTGGCGATGTGCGCATCCGGCTCGAGGATTTCCACGTCGCCGTCAGCCTGGATGTCGCGGCCGCGCACTTCGCCCGGCTTGTCGATCTTGACCGTCAGCGTCTTCACCTGGTCCGTGTGCAGCTTCAGCGGAATCTGCTTCAGGTTCAGGATGATGTCGGTCGCGTCCTCGACCACGCCCGGAATCGGCGAGAACTCGTGGAGCACGCCGTCGATCTTCACGGCGGTGATCGCCGCGCCTTCGATCGAGGAGAGCAGGACGCGCCGGAGCGCGTTGCCAATCGTCGTGCCGAAGCCGCGCTCGAACGGCTGCGCGTAGAACCGGCCGAATCTATCGGTGAGCGTCTCGCGTTCGAATTCGAGGCGCTTGGGTCGCTGAAAACCTTTCCAGAGCATGCTGTGTCCTTTCGCATGGGCCCGCAGACGGGCCTCCAGACCTGCAATTGACCGCCGACCTCCCGCCGCAGGTCTGATAAGGCTGCGGGCCAGCGGTTACGAAAGTTAGAAGTGAGAAGTTAGAAGTGAGAAGTTGAACTTCGAAAGTTTCACTTCTAACTTCTTCCTTCTACCTTCTTACTTCGAATAGAGCTCCACGATTAACTGTTCCTGCACCGGCAGGTTGATCTGTTCGCGTGTCGGCATCGCGTTGATGCGCCCGGTGATCGTGTTCTGGTCGAACGAGAGCCACTCGGGGATGCCGCGCCCCTTCACTTCTTCCATCGCGTGCTCGATCGTCGGGTTCTTCTGCGTGCGGCCGAGCACCGTGATCACGTCGCCTTCCTTGACCTGGTACGACGGGATGTCGACCTTCTTGCCGTTGACGAGGAAGTGCCCGTGGCGCACGAGCTGCCGCGCCTGCGGCCGCGACGTCGCCAGGCCGAGGCGATAGATCACGTTGTCCATGCGCCGCTCGAGCAGCTGGAGCAGCGTCACGCCCGTGATGCCCCGCGCCCGCTCGGCGGCCTCGAAGTACCCGCGGAACTGATCTTCGAGCACGCCGTAGATGCGCTTGACCTTCTGCTTCTCGCGCAGCTGCAGCCCGTAGCCGGCCAGCTTCGCCTTCCGGGTCTTGCCGTGCTGCCCCGGCGGGAAGTTGCGCTTCTCGATGGCGCACTTCTCCGTGTAGCAGCGCTCGCCCTTGAGGAACAGTTTCATCGCCTCGCGGCGGCAGAGCCGGCAGACCGGACCGATATAACGAGCCATTTACACTCTCCTCCGCTTCGGGGGACGGCATCCATTGTGCGGAATGGGCGTCACGTCGCGGATTGATTTCACCTCGAGACCTACCGTCTGGAGCGCGCGGATCGCCGACTCACGACCGGAGCCGGGCCCCTTCACGCGCACGTCGAGCGATCGCATCCCCACGGTCTTGGCGACGTTGCCGGCGCTGAGCGCGGCCTGGGTCGCCGCGAACGGCGTGCCCTTGCGCGAGCCCTTGAAGCCGATTCCGCCCGCGCTCGACCACGCGACCACGTTGCCCTCGGTGTCGGTGATCGTCACCGTCGTGTTGTTGAACGAGGCGTGGATGTGCGCCAGGCCGTGGTGCACGATGCGCTTCTCGCCGCGCTTCTTGAATGTCTTCTTGCGCTTGCCGGCGGGTTCCTTCTTTTCTTTTTCCGGAAGGCCCGCGTCGGCGGTCGGTTCACTCTTCGCCATGGTTAGATGACCTTCTTCTTCGCAATGGCGCCCTTGCGCGGGCCCTTGCGCGTACGCGCGTTCGTCTTGGTCCGCTGGCCGCGCACCGGCAGGTTGCGGCGGTGCCGCAATCCACGGAAGCAGCCGATTTCCATCAGCCGCTTGATGTTCATGGAGATCTCCTTCCGGAGATCGCCTTCGACGCCGCCCTGCTCCTCGATCACCTTGCTGATGCTGCGGACGTCGTCCTCGGACAGATCCTTGATGCGGATGTCGGGGCTCACCCCGGCCGCTTTGAGGATCGTGTTCGAGCGGAAACGCCCGATGCCGTAGATATAGGTGAGACCAATTTCGATGCGCTTGGTCCGCGGAAGATCAACGCCTGCGATACGTGCCATATATGTGCTTCTCTCCAGTCAGGTGGGTCAGGTGGGTCTCTGCGCTCACCGACCTACCCGGCCTACCGGGCCCACCCGACCTGCTTGACCTATCCCTGCCGCTGCTTGTGTTTCTGATTCGAGCAAATCACGCGCACGACGCCGCGGCGCCGCACGATCTTGCATTTGTCGCAAATCCGCTTGACCGATGCCCTTACTTTCATCATTGACCCCACTCGGCTGAAGCCTTCGCGCTACAGCCGTTCCACAATCCGTCCGCGCCCCACGTCGACCGGCGAGAGCTCCACTCGCACCCGATCGCCGACCAGAATTCGGACGAAGTTGCGATCCATCCGATCCGCGATGTGCGCCAGCACCAGCGCGCCCTCGTCGAGCCTCACCTTGTAAAGAGCGCTCGGCAGGGTCTCCATCACGACGCCGACTACTGCACTCATCGCTCGGCTAAAGCCTTCGCGCTCCTAACCGCCCGCACGCCTTGGCGCGCCGAAGCGCCCTCGGGCGCGAAGGCGGCTACTTTCTCGCACCGACTGGCACTTCCCGCGCGGTCAGCACCCACGGCCCGTCCGCGGTCACCGCCACCGTGTGCTCGAAGTGCGCCGACAAGCTTCCGTCACGCGTGACCGCGGTCCAGCCGTCCGCCAGCACCTTCACCGCCGCCTTCCCCGCGTTCACCATCGGCTCGATGGCCAGCACCATGCCCTCGGTCAGCCGCGGACCCCGTCCAGGCTCGCCGTAGTTGGGCACCTGCGGTTCTTCGTGCATCTTCTGACCGATGCCGTGCCCCACGAACTCGCGAACCACCGAGAATCCGTACGCCTCCACGTGCTTCTGCACCGCGTGGCCGATATCCGAAATCCGTCCGCCCGGCTTCACCGCCTCGATCGCCTTGTAGAGCGACTCGTCGGTGACGCGCAGCAGTGTCGCCGCTTCCTCTGACACCTGGCCGACCGCGAGCGTAATCGCGCTGTCGCCGAAGTAGCCGTCGAGCGAGGCGCCGACGTCGATCGAGATCACGTCGCCTTCGTTCAGGATGCGCCGGCCCGAGGGGATCCCGTGGATCACCTCTTCGTTGACCGACGCGCAAATCGTCGCCGGATATCCGTGATATCCCTTGAACGCGGGCGTCGCGCCGGCACGCCGAATCCGTTTCTCCGCGAGCTCGTCGAGATCGGCCGTCGTCACGCCGGGCGCGACGTGCGCGGCAAGCTCGCTGAGCACTTCGCCAACCAGCCGGCCGGCTTCGCGCATCCGCTCGAGCTCCGCCGCGGACCTGCAGACGATCACCCGCGGCCTCCCAGCGACCCGTAGCCGTTCACCGCGGCGATGGCCGCCGCCAGATCCTCCGCCACGCGGTCGGGGGCCTGGGCGCCGTCGATCGAACGGAACGTCGGCCGCACGCGGTAATACTCGACGAGCGGCTCCGACTGCTTGTGGTAAATCTTCAGCCGTTCGATCACCACCGCCTGATCGTCGTCGGCCCGCTGCACCAACCGGCCGCCGCACTTGACGCACGCGGCGGTGATCTGGCTTCCCACCGCCGCTCCGGTGCCGCAGTCGTCGCAGATCATCCGGCTGCCGAGCCGCCGAACGAGCTCCGCTTCCGGCACCACGATGTCGATCACGATCAGCGGATCGCGCTCGTTCATAATCGCGTCCAGCGCCGACGCCTGCGCGACCGTCCGCGGAAAGCCGTCGAGCACGAACCCGTCCTTCGCGTCCGTGCGCTCGAGCCGCTCCCGCACGATGCCGATCATCACGTCGTCGCTGACCAGCTCGCCGCGGTCCATGATGGCCTTCGCGCGAAGCCCGATTTCGGTCTTCGCGTGGACCGCCTCGCGCAGGATGTCGCCGGTCGAGATCTTCGGGATCCCCCGCAACCTGGCGAAGCGTTCGGCCTGCGTACCTTTTCCCGCTCCCGGTGGACCGAGCATTAACAGATTCAAAGCCATATAAGTCTGAAGCTGAAGTCTGAAGTCTGCTGTCTGAACCACGCTCAGACCTCAGACGTGAACTCCGTACTTGCTAGGCTCTTCGTCCCCTGATTCGCGACTTCTTCATGAAGCCGTCGTAGTGACGCATGATCAACTGCGACTCGACCTGCTGCACCGTATCCATCGCCACGCCCACCACGATGAGCAGCGACGTGCCGCCGAAGAAGAACTGCACGTTCAAGCCTTCCGTGATGAACTTCGGCAGCGCCGCATCGAGCCATTCGCCGATGAACGGAATCGGCGCCACGCGGAAGCCGCTGATCAGGAAGTTGGGCAGGATCGCGATGAGCGCCAGGTAGATCGCGCCCGCCAGCGTGATGCGCGCCAGAATCGTGTCGATGTACTCCGCCGTCCGCTTGCCCGGGCGGATGCCCGGCACGAACCCGCCGTACTTGCGCATGTTCTCCGCCACGTCATCCGGATTGAAGATGATCGCGGTGTAGAAGTACGCGAAGAAGATGATGCCGGCCACGTACAGCAGGTTGTAGAGCGGCATGCCCAGACCCAGCTGCTGCGACACCGCGTCGGCGTACTTGCCCGGGAACGCCTGCGCGATGGTCGCCGGAAACGCCAGGATCGACGAGGCGAAGATCACCGGGATCACGCCGCCGGTGTTGACCTTCAGCGGGATATGCGTGCTCGACCCGCCGTACATCCGTCGTCCCACGACGCGCTTGGCGTACTGGACCGTGACCCGCCGGTGCGCGCGCTCCACGAACACGATGGCCGCGATGACCAGCGCCATGAACACGAGCAGGAACAGGATCCGCAGCAGTCCGAGCTGGCCCGTCCGCATCTGATCGATCGTCTGCAGCACGGCGCGCGGCAGGCCGACCACGATGCCGGCGTAGATGATCAGCGACATCCCGTTGCCGATGCCGCGCTCGGTGATCTGCTCGCCGAGCCACATGATGAAGCAGGTGCCGGTCGTCAGCGTCAGCACCGCCATCAACCGGAATCCGATCCCGGGGTTGTAGACCAGCGGGAGCCCGCCCGCGATCTTCGTCTGCCGTTCCAGGAAGATCGCGATGCCCAGCGCCTGCACGACGCTCAGGCCGATCGTGCCGTAGCGCGTGTACTGGGTGATCTTGCGCCGGCCCAGCTCGCCTTCCTTCGACAGCTTCTCGAGATACGGCCACACCACCGTCAGCAACTGCAGAATGATCGACGCGCTGATGTACGGCATGATGCCGAGCGCGAAGATCGTCACGCGCGACAGGTTCCCGCCCGAGAACATGTCGTACAGACCGAACATGTTGTTCTGCATCTGCCGCGCGAGCTCGTCGAGCGCGGCCAGGTTCACGCCCGGCACCGTGATGTGGTGCCCGACGCGATACACCGCAAGCATGCCCAGCGTGAACAGGATGCGGTTCCGCAGGTCCGAAACGGTGAACAGGTTCTTCAGGCTGTCGTTCACTAGAGTTGCTCCGTCGCGCCGCCTGCCGCCGCGATCTTCTCCGCTGCCTTTCCGCTGAACTTGTGCGCGCGCACGGTCAGCGCCTTCCCGACCTCGCCGCGTCCCAGCACCTTCAGCTTCGTCTTCACGCCGCTGATCAGGCGATGCTCGGCGAGCAGCTCCAGCGTCACGACGGTGCCGGCGTCGAACCGCTCACCGAGCGTGTCGAGGTTCACGACTTCGTACTCGACGCGAAACGGGTTGTGGAAGCCGCGCTTGGGCACGCGCCGGTGGAGCGGCATCTGGCCGCCTTCGAAACCGCGCTTGAACGTGAAGCCCGAACGCGACTTCGCGCCCTTGTGGCCGCGCCCCGCGGTCTTGCCGTTGCCCGAACCCTGGCCGCGGCCGACCCGCTTCTTCGCGTGCTTCATCCCCTTCGGGGGACGCAGATTGTTGAGACTCATATCTGAAATCCTGCAGTTGGCAACTAGTCCGAAACTTCCACCAGGTGACGCACCTTGTGGATCATGCCGCGCGTCGCCGGCGTGTCCTTGAGCTCCACCGTGTGGCGGATCCGCCGCAGACCCAGGCTCTTCACGACGGTCTTCTGCTTGCCGTCGAACGCGATGGGGCTCTTCAACAGCGTCACCTTGACGGTGGCGCCTTTCGTGTCGGTTCGATGATTCGCCATGATCTAGGTTCTCGCGCCCGTCAGATCCTCGAGTTCCTTGCCGCGCATCCGCGCAATCGTCGACGGATCCTTGAGCGAGTCGAGCCCGGCGCACGTTGCGCGCACGACATTGTGCGCGTTGGCCGATCCGAGCGACTTGGTCACGATGTTGCCGATGCCGGCCGCCTCGACGACGGCGCGCACCGCGCCGCCCGCGATGATGCCGGTGCCGTCCGGCGCCGGTTTGAGCAGCACGCTGCCGGCTCCGAAGTTGCCCACGATCCGGTGCGGGATCGTCGTGCCCGCCAGCGGGACGCGGATCAGGTTCTTCTTCGCCGCCTCGATCCCCTTCTTGATCGCCGAGGGCACTTCCTTCGCCTTGCCGATGCCGAAGCCCACCACGCCATGGCCGTCGCCGACGACCACCAGCGCGCTGAAGCTCAGATTCTTGCCGCCCTTGACCACCTTCGTCACGCGGTTGATCGCCACCACGTTGTCCTTGATGTCGAGCTGGCTCGGGTCGATTCGCTCGCGAGTTCGCATACTGCTCCTAGAATTCCAGTCCCGCTTTGCGCGCAGCGTCCGCCACGGCGCGAATGCGCCCGTGATACAGGAACCCGCTGCGGTCGAATACCACGCGCTTGATGCCCTTCTCGATCGAGCGCTCGGCGATCACCTTCCCGATCGCCTCGGCGCCTTTCAGGTTGCCGCCGCGCGCCGCCTTGTCGAGGCCGCCTTTCACCGATGCTTCGACGGTCGACGCCGACACGAGCGTCTCGCCGGTCAGGTCGTCGATGACCTGCGCATAGATGTGCGACACGCTGCGGAACACGCTCAGGCGCGGCCGCTCCTTGGTGCCCGCAATCCGCTTGCGCTGGCGCAGCTGAATCCGGACGCGCCGATCGTCCTTGGTCTTGATCTTCATTTACTTCGCCCCCGTCTTGCCGGCCTTCTTCTTCAAGACCTCACCGGTGTACCGGACGCCCTTCTGCTTGTACGGATCGGGCTTGCGCAGACGCCGGATGTTGGCCGCGACCTGGCCGACAAGCTGGCGATCCACGCCGGTCACCGTGATGTGCGTCTGCTTGTCGATCGCGATGTCGATGCCCGTGGGGATGTCGAAGACCACCGCGTGCGAGTAGCCCAGCGCGAAGATCACCTGCTTCCCCTTCAGCTCCGCGCGGTAGCCGACGCCGACGATGTCGAGCTCGCGCTTGAAGCCGTCGGTGACGCCGGTGACCGCGTTGGCCACCAGGCTGCGCGCCAGGCCGTGGAACTTGCCGAGCTGCGGGTCTTCCCGCTCGAGTTTGGCGACCAGGTGGCCGTCTTCCAGCGCGAACACGATGCCCGCCGGATACGCCTGGCGCAGCTTGCCCTTGGGGCCCTGGAGCTCGACCGCGCCGTCCATTACCTTCGCGGTCACGCCCTTCGGGACGGGGATGATTTTCTTACCGATTCGAGACATATCTGAATCTCACCAAATGTTGCAGAGCACTTCGCCGCCGACGCCGGCCTTGACGGCGGCACGGCCGGTCATCACCCCGCGCGAGGTCGTGAGGATGCTCGTGCCCAATCCCGCGAGGACTTCCGGCACGTCTTCCTTCCCGAAATAGACGCGGCGTCCGGGACGGCTGATTCGCTGCACGCCCGTAATCAGACGCTCGCCGTGCGGCCCGTATTTCAGGAACAGCCGCAGCGTCTTGGTCTGCGCGGACGTCTTCTCGGCCGCGACGTCCAGCAGCTTGAAGCCCTGAATGTATCCCTCGTCCTGGAGGATTCGGGCGATGTCGGCCTTCAGGCGCGACGCCGGCATATCGACCCGCGTTCCCTTGGCGGTCACCGCGTTGCGGATCCGCGTGAGCATATCTGCGATAGGGTCAGTCATATCTCTCTAAGCCTTCAGATTTGGTAATTTGCTCATCTGGTAATCTGGAAATTGGAACTGCCCAATCGCGCGATTACCCGATCGCCCACTTACCCAATTACCAACTACTCTTCGTCACGCCCGTGACGTCGCCGTCAAGCGCAAGCTTGCGGAAACAGAGACGGCACAGCGCGAACTTGCGCATATAGGCGCGCGGCCGTCCGCACAGGCGGCAACGGTTGCGCAGCCGGATCTTGAACTTCGGCGCCTTCGATTCCTTCGCGATCTTTGCAGTGGTTGCCATAACCCTTTAGCCCTCAGCCCTTCGCCTTAGTTCTGCCTGAACGGCATGCCGATGAACTGCAGCAGCTTCCGCGCTTCTTCGTCGGTCCGGGCCGTCGTCACCACGGACACGTTCATGCCGCGGGCCTTGTCGACCTTCATGTAGTCGATCTCCGGGAACAGCAGCTGATCCTTCAGCCCGAGCGTGTAGTTCCCGCGGCCGTCGAATCCCTTCGGCGACACGCCCTTGAAGTCGCGCACGCGCGGCAGCGCGATGCTCATCAGGCGATCGAGGAATTCCCACATCCGCTCGCCGCGCAGCGTCACCATCGTCCCCACGGGCTGCCCCTTGCGGACCTTGAACTGCGCGATCGACTTCTTCGAGCGGCGCGTCACCGGCTTCTGTCCCGTGATTCGCGCCAGTTCGTCGGCGCCGGTCTCGATGATCTTTGCGTTGGCGGTGGCCTCGCCGAGGCCCATGTTCACCACGACCTTCTCGATCTTGGGAACCGCCATCACGTTCTTGTAGCCGAACTCCTTCGTGAGCGCCGGCACGACTTCCTTCGTGTACTTCTCTTTCAGCCTGGTCATTTGTCGACCACTCCCTCGCACTTGCGGCACACGCGCACTTTGCGGCCGTCGCCGAGAATCTTGTGGCCGATGCGCGTCTGCGCACCGCACTCGGGACAGACCAGCTGCACGTTCGACGCGTGCAGCGATGCTTCGCGCTCGACGATTCCGCCCTTGATGTTCTTGCCCGGGTTCGGCTTGGTGTGGCGCTTGATCAGGTTCACGCCCTCGACGATCAGGCGGACCTTGCCGGTTTTCGACGCCACGACCTTCAGGACGCGCCCTTTCTTGCCGCGGTCCTTGCCGGTAATCACCAGCACGTTGTCGTTCTTCCGGAGCGATGTAGCTAGAGCGGGCATTACAGAACCTCAGGCGCGAGCGAAATGATCTTCATGAACCGCCGCTCACGCAGCTCGCGAGCGACCGGTCCGAACACGCGCGTCCCGATCGGCTCGTTGTTGTCGTTGATCAGCACCGCGGCGTTCCGGTCGAACCGGATGTAGCTGCCGTCGCGCCGGCGCTCTTCCTTCACGGTGCGCACGATGACGGCCTTCACGACCTGGCCCTTCTTCACGGTGCCTTCCGGCGTCGCTTCCTTCACCGACGCGGTGACCACGTCGCCGAGCCGCGCGTAGCGCCCGGTCGACCCGCCCAGCGGGTTGATGACCGCGATCTTGCGTGCGCCGGAATTGTCGGCGACGTCGAGAATCGATCGCATCTGAATCATGACTGTTCTCCGTGGGCTGGAGGGGCTGGAAGGGCGGGATCGGCTGGATGGTGAATCCCATCCCGCCCGTCCCGCCTGTCCTGCCCGTCCCGCCTCGCTATACTGCCGCCGACGTCCGGACGACGCGGGCGAGGGCCCAGCGCTTCCGACGGCTCATCGGCCGTGTCTCGGTGATCGCGACGGTGTCGCCGATCTTCGCGGCGTTCTCCTCGTCGTGCACCATGAACTTCGACGTGCGGCGTTCAGTCTTGCCATACAGGCCGTGGCGCACCTGCCACTCGACCGCCACCACGATGCTCTTCTGCATCTTGTTGCTGACGACGATGCCGACCTTCTCTGATTTCTGGGCCATATCAATTCTCGGAATCTGGTAATTGGCTAATCGGGAAATCTGGTAATCAATTTGTTCAATCGGCTAATCGTTCAACCAATTACCCGATGACCCAATTACTCGATTACCCAATGCCTATACCTTCTTCTGTCGCAGCACCGTCTTCACGCGCGCGAGATCGCGGCGCACCGTGCGCAGCTTGTCCGGCGCCTCGAGCTGTCCCATCGATTTCTGGATCCGCATCCGGAACAGCTGATCGGTGAGGTCGCGCTCCTTGGCGCCGAGCTCGTCGGCAGCCAGGTCGCGCAGTTCGGCGGCCTTCATAGCATCTTCTCCAACGCGAAGCGCGTCGCGAACTTCGTCATGATCGGCAGCTTCGCTGCCGCCAGCCGCATCGCTTCACGCGCGTCCTTCTCGCTCACGCCTTCCATCTCGAACAGCACGCGCCCCGGACGGACGACGCAGACCCACTGCTCGGGCGCGCCTTTGCCCTTGCCCATGCGGGTTTCCTGCGGCTTCTTGGTAATCGGCTTGTCGGGGAACACCCGCGTCCAGATCTTGCCGCCGCGGGCGACGAACCGGGTCATCGCGACGCGCGCCGCCTCGATCTGACGGTCGGTCAACCAGCAGGGCTCGAGCGCTTTCAATCCGTAGTCGCCGAACGACACGTCGGATCCGCGCCAGGCCTTGCCGGCCATGCGCCCGCGCTGCTGCTTGCGGTACTTCACTTTCTTCGGCATCAACATAACGAAATCCTTGAATCTGGTAATTGGGTAATCTGGAAATCTGGCAATCGATTATTCGATTACCAAATCACTCGATTACCAGATTTAAGCCCGCGCCTGCGGTCTGCGCGGCGCGCGTTCCCTGTATTCCTCTTCCCGTCCACGCTGCGGAACCAGCCGCTCGCCTTTGTACAACCAGACTTTGATGCCGATCTGGCCGTAGGTCGTGTTCGCTTCCGCGAAGCCGTAGTCGATGTCGGCGCGCAGCGTCTGCAGCGGCAGCTGTCCGTGGAGATACCACTCGGAGCGTGCGATCTCGGCGCCGTTCAGGCGGCCGGACACGCGCACCTTGATCCCGCGCGCGCCGAAGCGCAGCGCCGATTCCACCGCCTTGCGCATCGCCCGGCGGAACGCGACGCGCTTTTCGAGCTGCATCGCGACCGATTCGGAGATGAGCTGCGCGTCGAGCTCGGGCTTCTGGATCTCCTGGATGTTGATGAAGACCTCGCGGCTGGTCTTCTTCTGGATCTCCTGCTTCAGCTTGTCGACTTCCGTCCCCTTGCGACCGATGATGATGCCGGGACGCGAGGTGTAGATGTCGATCTTCAGGCGGTTGACGGCGCGCTCGGTCTCGATCTTCGACACGCCGGCGTGCGCGAAGCGCTTCTTCAGCGTCGAGCGCAGCGCCAGATCCTCGTGCAGCAGCTTCGCGTAGTCCTTGTCCGCGAACCAGCGCGACCGCCACGTCTTGTTGAATCCGAGACGGAACCCGACCGGATGAACTTTCTGGCCCACGATTACTCCTTCGCCTTCTGAGCAGCAGCTTTTTTCGATGGCGTGGTCGCCGACTTCATCGCGCGTGCGCGCTTCGGCCGCGGAGCTTCCTCGCCCGGCGTCTTGCCGACCGCGACGACCTTTTCCGGCCGCTCGGAGACGTGCACCGTGAGGTGCGCGGTCCGCTTCAGGACCCGGAACGCGCGGCCCATCGGCGCGGGGCGCACGCGCTTGGCCGACGGTCCCTGGTTCGCGTAGCAGGCCGACACGAACAGCTTGTCGACGTCCCCGCTGAACCCTTCCTTGTTGGTCGCGTTCGCAATCGCGGAGCGCAGCACCTTCGAGATGTCCTCGGCGATCGCCTTGCGCGTGTACTTGAGCGTCGCGAGCGCCTTGTTGACGTCCTTGCCGCGGATCAGCGCGAGCACGAGCCCGGCTTTCTGAGCCGACGTCCGGACGTAGCGCGCGGTGGCCTCTGCCTGAATCATGATGACCTGCCTAGCTCTTCGCGCCAGCCGGAGCCGGAGCGCCCGGGCCCGCGCCCGGAGCGACCGCCGCGGCCTTCTCGGCCACCTTGGTCGTGTGTCCCTTGAACAGCCGCGTGGGCGCGAACTCTCCCAGCTTGTGGCCGACCATGTTCTCCGTGACGTAGACCGGGATGAACTTGCGCCCGTTGTGCACCGCGAGCGTGTGCCCCACCATCTCGGGGATCACGGTCGATCGGCGCGACCACGTCTTGATGACCTTCTTGTCCGCCTGCCGATTCATCACCTCGACCTTTTCGAGGAGATGCGTATCGACGAACGGCCCCTTCTTCAATGAGCGGCCCATTTACTTCTGTCTCCGCTGAACGATGTACCGATCGGTGGTCTTGCTGTTGCGCGTCTTGTAACCCTTGGTGGGCATACCCCAGGGCGTCACCGGGTGCCGCCCTCCCGAGGTCTTGCCTTCGCCGCCGCCCAGCGGATGGTCGACCGGGTTCATCGCCACGCCACGGACGTGGGGACGAATCCCCTTCCAGCGGCTGCGGCCGGCCTTGCCGATCGAGACGTTCTCGTGGTCGATGTTGCCGACCTGGCCGATCGTCGCGAGGCATTCCATGTTGATCTTGCGGATTTCACCCGACGGCATCTTCACCGAGGCGTAGTCGCCTTCCTTGGCGACCAGCTGCACGGAGGACCCCGCGCTGCGCGCGATCTGTCCGCCCTTGCCCGGCTTCAGCTCCACGTTGTGGAGCAGCGTGCCGAGCGGGATGTTCTTCAGCGGCAGCGAATTGCCCGGCAGGATGTCGACGTTCTGCCCGGACACGATCGTGTCGCCCACCTTGATGCCGACCGGCTGCAGGATGTAGCGCTTCTCGCCGTCCGCGTAGGTGAGCAGCGCGATGCGCGCCGATCGGTTGGGGTCGTACTCCACCGTCGTCACCTTCGCGGGGATGTCGAACTTGTTCCGCTTGAAGTCGATGATGCGGTACATCCGCTTGTGCCCGCCGCCGCGCCACCAGGACGTCAGGTGACCCTGGTTGTTGCGGCCTCCGGTGCTCTGCAGCGGCTCGACGAGCGGCTTGTACGGTTCCTGCGTCGTGATCTCTTCGAACATCGGCACGGTCTGGAACCGCGTGCCGGGCGACGTCGGCTTGAGTTTGCGAAACGGCATGTTAGGCGCCCTCCAAGAACTCTGGCATCTTCGCGCCTTCGCGCAGCTTGACGTAGGCCTTCTTCCAATCCGAACGGCGGCCGGCGAACCGGCCCTGGCGCTTGATCTTCCCGTGCGAGATGCTCGTCCGGATGCTCTCGACCTTCGCGCCGAGCAGCTGCTCGATCGCGCGCTTGACCTCGACCTTGTTCGCGCCGGTCGCCACCTCGAACACGATCGTCCGGCCGTCTTCACGCTGGATCGACGTCTTCTCGGTGATGAGCGGGCGGCGAATGACATCTGTCAGTTTCATAAACAAGTCCCTGGAAATTGCTGATTGCTAATTGCTAATTGCTAATTTCATTTAGCAATTGGCAATTTGCATTTTGCAATTAGCCGAGCGCCTCCTGCAGTTTCTCGAGAGCGCCCTGCGTCGCCACCACGCGGCCGGCGCCCATCACCTCGCGAGCGGTCAGCCGCGAACTGGCGACGAGCGTCACGCCGGGAATGTTGCGGACCGAACGCGACAGCTTGTCGTCGGCGGCGACGTCCACGAGGACGGCCTTGCCGTTGACGCCCAGGCGCTTCAGCATCTCCGCGGCGGCCTTCGTCTTGATCTCGCCGGCGCTCAGCGCATCGACGATCACCAGCGCGCCGTCCTGGAGTTTCTGGGCGAGCGCCGCGCGCAGCGCGCCGCGTTCCACCTTCTTCGACAGCTTGAAGTCGTAGCTGCGCGAGCGCGGCGGATGCACGGTGCCGCCGTGACGCCACAGCGGCGTTCGGCTCGACCCGACCTGCGCGCGGCCGGTGCCCTTCTGCTTCCACGGCTTCTTGCCGCCGCCGCTGACGAGCGCGCGGTTCTTCGCCGCGTGCGTGCCCTGACGCTCGGCGGCGTTGGCGTGAACGACCGACTCCCAGATGAGCCCGCCGTTGACACGGCCGCCGAACACCTCGTCGTTGACGTCGACGCTGCCGACTTTCTTGTTCTCGTGGTTCACGACATCTAGCTGCATAAGAGCCTCTAGGGTCTGGAGCCTTGGGGCTGGGGGCTAGCTGTAACGGCTAGACCCGAGGCCCGAGCCTCTAGTCCCTATTTCTTCCCCTTCTTGGGCTTCTCGACCTGCGCGACCTTCAGCTTCTTCAGCGTCACGGCCTTGCGGATGATGACGTAGCTGGTCGGCGCGCCCGGAATGCCGCCCTCGACGATCAGGAGATGGTTTTCCGGATCCACGCGCAGGACCTTCAGGTTGTGAATCGTGACGCGGCCGCCGCCCATCCGTCCGCCCGCTCGCATGCCCTTGACCACGCGCGAGGGAAACGACGACGCGCCGATCGACCCGGGCGCGCGATGGAACATCGAGCCGTGGGTCGCCGCGCCGCCAGCGAAGTGATGCCGCTTCACGACACCCTGAAAGCCCTTGCCGCGGCCGGTCCCGACGATGTCGACCCGTTCGCCGTCGGCGAAGATCGACGCGAGCACCTGATCGCCGACCTTCGGCTTCTCGGCGCCCTTGGCCAGACCGACCTCGCGCCGCACGCGCGTCGGCGGCACGTTGGCCTTCTTGAAATGGCCCGCGCTCGGCTTGTTCGACTTCGCCGGCGTCTCTTCCACGAAGCCGAGCTGCACGGCTTCGTAGCCGTCCGACTGCGCGTCCTTCGACTGAACGACGACGCACGGCCCGGCCTTGATCACCGTCGCCGGATGGACCGTGCCATCCGCGTCGAAGATCTGGGTCATGCCCACTTTTCTGCCGATGATGCCTGTCACCATAAGAGGTTCTCTAGGTGCTCGGGGTGCTCGAGGTGCTCACGATTCGGCCGGGGAAGCACCCCGGAGAACCCCGAGCACCGTGCGAACCCTGCGAACCCTATTTGTGCTCCTTGCCAAACGCCTTGATCTCGACGTCGACGCCCGCCGGGAGATCGAGCTTCATCAGCGCGTCCACCGTCTGCGGCGTCGGCTCGAAGATGTCGATGAGCCGCTTGTGCGTGCGGATCTCGAACTGCTCCCGCGACTTCTTGTCCACGTGCGGCGAACGCAGCACCGTCCACTTGTTCTTCGACGTGGGCAGCGGAATCGGGCCGGCCAGCCGCGCGCCGGTGCGCTTGGCGGTGTCGACGATCTCGCTCGTCGACTGGTCGAGCACCCGGTAGTCGTACGCCTTGAGACGGATGCGAATCTTTTCGTTGAATGCTGCGGTTGCCATCGTTATTTACCCTGCATGCGAGCGACGACCTCTTCGCTCACGTTCGGCGGCGCCTGCTCGTAGCGATCGAAGTGCATCGAGTAGGTCGCGCGCCCCTGCGTGCGCGATCGAAGGTCGGTGGAATAGCCGAACATCTCCGACAGCGGCACCCGTGCGTTGATGATTTGCGTGCCGCCGCGGTCTTCCTGCGACTGAATCTGGCCGCGCCGGCTGGACAGGTTGCCCATCACATCGCCCATGTGCTCCTTGGGCACGACCACTTCGACACGCATGATCGGCTCGAGCAGGACCGGTTTGGCTTTCTTGGCGGCGTCCTGGAATGCCATCGAGCCGGCGATCTTGAACGCCATTTCCGACGAGTCGACGTCGTGGTACGAACCGTCGTAGAGCTCGATGCGGACGTCGTCGATCGGGAACCCGGCGAGCACGCCGCGAGTGAGCGCTTCCTTGATCCCTTCGTCGATCGGCTTGATGAACTCCTTCGGGATCGAGCCGCCCACGGTCTCGTTCTCGAAGATGTAGCCGGTGCCCGGCTCGCCAGGGAAGAGATGGATCTTGACGTGGCCGTACTGGCCGCGGCCGCCGGTCTGCTTGGCGTACTTCATCTCGCCGTCGGCCGGACGCGTCAGCGTCTCCTTGTAGGCGACCTGCGGCTTGCCAACCGTCGCCTCGACGCTGAACTCGCGCTTCAGCCGGTCAACGATGATCTCCAGGTGCAGCTCGCCCATCCCGTGGATGATGACCTGACCGGTCTGCGTGTCGGTGTTGACGTGGAACGTCGGGTCCTCCGCCCGCAGCTTCTGGAGACCGACGCCGAGCTTTTCCTGATCCGATTTCGTCTTCGGCTCGATCGCCAGCGAGATGACCGGCTTCGGGAAGTCCATCGACTCGAGCACGATCGCGTGCTTCTCGTCGCACAGCGTGTCGCCCGTCGACACGCTCTTGAGGCCCACCGCCGCGGCGATGTCGCCCGCGTAGACCTCCTTGATCTCCTCGCGTTTGTTCGCGTGCATCTTGAGGAGACGGCCGATGCGCTCGGTCCGCTGCTTCGTCGAGTTGTAGACCGACGAACCCGCCGAGAGCACGCCCGAGTAGACGCGAAAAAACGCCAGCTGACCGACGAACGGGTCGGTCATGATCTTGAACGCCAGCGCGCTGAACGGCGCATCGTCGCTCGCCGCCCGCTCAATGATGTTGGCGTCCGGATTGTCGGGGTCGGCCGCTTTGTTCGGATCGACGCCGCGAATCGATGGCACGTCGAGCGGCGAGGGCAGGAAGTCGACGACCGCGTCGAGCAGTGGCTGCACACCCTTGTTCTTGAACGCCGACCCGCAGATCACCGGCACGAACGCGCCCTCGCTGCCCGAACGAACCGAGCTGTTGACGCGCTTGCGGATCGCCGCCTTGATTTCGTCTTCGGTGATCGCGTCGGTCTGTCCGCTGAGGTATTTCTCGAGAACCACGTCGTCGACTTCGGAGACCTTCTCGAGCAGTTGCTCGCGGTAGTGCCTGGCCTCGTCGATCATGTCGGCCGGGATCTCGCCGACGATGTAGTCGGCGCCCATCGTCTCGTCCTTGTAGGTGATCGACTTCATCCTGATGAGGTCGACGATCCCAAGGAAGCGATCTTCGGAACCGATGGGGAGCTGGATGGCGACGGGGTTGGCTTCGAGCTTGGAGATGATCTGATCGAAGGTCCGCTTGAAGTCGGCGCCGATGCGGTCCATCTTGTTGACGAAACAGATGCGCGGCACGCGGTACTTGTCGGCCTGGCGCCAGACGGTCTCGGACTGCGGCTCGACGCCGGCGACCGAATCGAACACGGCGACCGCGCCGTCGAGCACGCGCAGCGACCGCTCGACCTCCGCGGTGAAGTCGACGTGGCCGGGAGTGTCGATGATGTTGATGCGCTGATCGCGCCAGAAACAGGTGGTGGCGGCGGACGTGATCGTGATGCCGCGCTCCTGCTCCTGCTCCATCCAGTCCATGACGGCGGTGCCTTCGTGGACTTCGCCGATCTTGTACGTAATCCCGGTGTAGAACAGGATCCGTTCCGTCGTCGTGGTCTTACCGGCATCGATGTGGGCCATGATGCCGATATTCCGCGTTTTTGCTAAGGGCGACTGCCTGGGCATTTACGTGTGCGTTGAGATTTCAGAGGTCAGATTTCAGATTTCAGAGCTACCACCGGTAATGGGCGAACGCCTTGTTGGCTTCGGCCATCCGGTGCGTGTCTTCGCGCTTCTTCACGGCGCCGCCGCGAAGGTTGGCTGCGTCGAGCAGTTCGTTCGCGAGCTTCTCCTGCATGGTCTTGCCGTCGCCGCGCGCGGTGGCGTAGCCGACGATCCAGCGGATGCTCAGCGAGAGACGCCGGTTCGGATTCACTTCGACCGGCACCTGGTAGTTCGAGCCGCCGACGCGGCGCGACTTCACCTCGAGGCTCGGCTTCACGTTGTCGATCGCCTTCTTGAAGACCTTCAGCGGGTCGTCGGCGGTCTTGTCCTTGATGATGTCGAAGCTTTTGTAAAAGATGCGCTCCGCCGTGCTGCGCTTGCCGTCGGTCATCACGCAGTTGATGAACTTGGTGACCAGCGCGCTCTGATAGAGCGGATCGGCCGGAATCTCGCGCTTGGAAACGACTCGTCTACGTGGCATGTTCCTTATCCCTGATCCCTAAGCCCTAGTCCCTGCCCCTAGGCCTTCTTTGGCCGCTTGGCCCCGTACTTCGAACGGCCCTGCATGCGGCCCTGCACACCGACCGCGTCGAGCGTGCCGCGGACAACGTGATAGCGGACGCCCGGCAGATCCTTCACGCGCCCCCCGCGGATCAGCACCAGCGAGTGCTCCTGCAGGTTGTGGCCGACGCCGGGGATGTAGGTCGTCACCTCGATGCCGTTGGTCAACCGCACGCGCGCGACCTTGCGCAGCGCGGAGTTCGGCTTCTTCGGCGTCTGTGTGAAGACGCGGACGCAGACGCCGCGCTTCTGCGGGCTGTTCTGCAGCGCGGGGCTCTTGGTCTTGCTGACGATCTTCTGGCGCCCGGCGCGGACAAGTTGGCTGATAGTCGGCATAAATGCAAATCACAAAGCACCGCGCTCGCGCGCGGCGGAATGTCGCTTCAGGCCTAGAAGCCCGGTGGGCTTGGCGCCTGAAAACCCTATGACCCTAACAAGTTAGTTGGTCGCGACGGATGGTCTGCCCCGCCCATGTTGCTGTCCGGGGACGCTTGCAAAAGCGGTGAGGCTAGATAGGGTGATCCCAGCCCCAACAGAACCTGACGAATATAGCACGGCGTTCTCGAACCGTGCAACCGTTTGAAGCGGATTACCCCCGCGGAACACCGGCCGTCGCCGGTCTCTGGGGCGCGCCAGCCGGTCCACCGGGCGCGGGCGGGCTCGCCGGAGCGGGCTTGTTGGGGTCGATTCCGGCCCGTTTCATGATGGTTTCCATGCCGGCCTTGTCGATCGCCTTGCTGTACCCCTCCTCGGGAGTAATCAGCTTCCTCGTCACCAGATCCATGAGCGCATCGTTGAGCGTGACCATGCCCACGGCCTTGCCGACCTGCATCATCGACTGAATCTGGAACGTCTTGGCCTCACGGATGAGGTTACTGATCGCCGAGGTGACAATCAGCACCTCGAGCGCCGCTACTCGGCCGCCGCCGATCTTCTTGCACAGCGTCTGCGAGATGACGCCCTTTAGCGATTCGGACAGCATCACACGAATCTGCGCCTGCCGATCGGCCGGAAACTGGTCGATCACACGGTCGACCGTCGACGCCGCCGTCGACGTATGCAGCGTCCCGAACACGAGGTGTCCGGTTTCGGCTGTCTCGATGGCGATCGCGACGGTTTCGAGGTCGCGAAGCTCGCCGACCAGGATGATGTCGGGATCCTCGCGCAGCGCGGCGCGCAGCGCCGCCTTGAACGAATCCGTGTGGTTGTGCACTTCGCGCTGGTTGATCGCGCACGATTTGTTCTCGTGCACGAACTCGATCGGATCCTCGATCGTGATGATGTGATCGTTGCGCGTGGTGTTGACGTGGTCGATCATCGCGCAGAGCGTGGTCGACTTTCCCGATCCGGTCGGACCCGTCACCAGCACGAGCCCCTTGTGCAGCTTGCAGAGGGAGAGGATCGCCTGCGACAGATTGAGCTGCTCCGCCGTGAGGATCTTGCTCGGGATGACGCGGAACACCGCGCCCTTGCCCTTGCGATCCATGAAGATGTTCGCGCGGAACCGCGCCAGTCCCGGCACTTCGTACGCGAAGTCGGTGTCGTGCACCTGGGCGAACTCGTGCCTGTTCTTCTCGGGGATGATCGGATCCAGCAGGCGCGCGATCAACTCCGGGGTCAGCACGGGCGCGGACGGATCGAGCGGTTTCATTCCGCCGTCCTTGCGTACCAGCGGCTGGGTCCCCACCATCAGGTGCAGGTCCGAGGCGCCCGCCTCGCACATCAGCCGGAAGAGTCCATCAATCTGCGCGCTCATGCTTCGGTCGTCTCCCGGAATTCCACGATGTGATCGGCGTTGACGATGACGGTCCCGCCCGCCGTCTCGACGTACCGGAACGTCTCGGGCTGCCGCGCGTAGTCGCTCAGGCGATCGCGCCCGCTCGGACGATGGACCCGCACGAGGCCTTCCACGGAAAGCCCGTTGGACAGCAGAATCCTTACGCCGCGCTCCCTGGCGATGCCGTAGTCGGGATCCATCTGGGCTTCGCCGGTGCTTTCGAGCAGGGCGACCAGCACCAGCTGCGTGCGATTGTAGAGAACGGTGTGCGGTTCCCCGTTCCCGCGCAACTCAAAGGGGAAGAAGCCGGTTTCCGCGTTCAGCAGGTCCGCAATCCGTTCCGGCGCGTGGGTAGGGCTCGAACCCGAAAGGAAGAAGCAGCCTCGCACGGTCGCCCCGGTGGTCAGCGTGAGGGCGGCTTCGGCGCGGCTTTTCTCGATGCGGAATTCGGACACGTCTCCGGAGATATCGGTCCGGCACGCCCGTCTCGATATATATTCACGTACTGGAGAACGGTCATGGGCTTCACGCCAACTGAAACGATTTGGTTCAACGGCAAACTCGTCCCGTGGGGCGACGCGAAAGTGCACGTGCTCGCGCATGGGTTGCAGTACGGCACAGGCGTCTTCGAGGGGATGAAATCGTATCCAACGGCCGATGGCCCCGCCATCTTCCGGCTCGATGCGCACCTCGAGCGCTTCTACAAGTCAGCCGAGGTGTACGACCTGGTCATTCCTTATCCGATCGAGACGATTGCGGACGCGAGCCGCGAAGTCGTCAAAGCCAACAGGCTCGAAGCGTCCTATTTGCGGCCGGTCGCCTTCTTCGACGCCGCGACGCTCAGCGTCTGGACGGCGGAGTGTCCGGTTTCGGTGGCGATCGCCGCCGTGCCCACCGGGAAGTACCTCGCGAACGCCGACGCCGGTGTCCGCGTGACGGTGTCTCCAGTCCGTAAGTTCGACAACAGCGCGATTCCCGCCTGGGCCAAGGCGTGCGGCCAGTACATCAACTCCGCCCGCGCGGTGAACGATGCCCAACGGAAAGGATTCGACGAAGCGCTCCTGCTCAATTCCCAGGGCCTCGTGGCTGAAGGTTCCGGCGAGAACCTCTTCGTCGTCAAGGACGGCGCCATCGTCACGAACGACAAGGATGCGAGCATCCTGATGGGTGTCACCCGCGCGTCGGTTCTCGAGATCGCCAGGGATCTGGGCATCGAAACGAAAGTCGCGCCGATTTCGGTCGAGGACGTCCTCGGCGCCGACGAACTGTTCTTCTCCGGCACGGCGGTCGAAGTGACGGCCATCCGGGAAGTGGACGGCCGCGTGATGAGCGGCGGCAAGCCGGGCGAGGTCACGCGTCGTATTCAGGACACATTCAATCAGGCCGTTCGGGGGCAGCTCCCGCAGTACCGGCACTGGCTGTCCTTCGTTCGGGAGTTGGTCGGCAAAGAGGTGCGCTGATGACACGTCTCTCCTGCCTCGTTCTCACCACGTTGGTGATTTCCGCGTCCACTGCCGGCGCGCAGCAGCCGCCTGCGGGCGGGCAACGGGCAGGCGGTCCGCCGCCGATGACCAACCTGCAGATCCTGCCGAAGGATTCGTCGCGCGAGCAGGTGCTCACGACGATGGCGGCGTTCACCGCGGCGCTCGGGGTGCAGTGCAACTACTGCCACGTCCAGGAAGGACGCGGTGGGCGCAACGACATGGCGGCTGACGAGAAGCCGACCAAGAAGGCAGCCCGCGCCATGATGCTGCTGGCGCGCGACATCAACACGAAGCTGCCGGAAGCGCTCGGCAAGAGCGCGGATGCGACGACGCGCGTCGGCTGCGCCACCTGCCACCGCGGGATCCCGATCCCGAAGCAGATCACCGACATCATGACCGAAGCCGCGGCCGGCGGCGGCGCGACGGCGGGCATCGCGAAGTTCAAGGAGCTTCGCGAAAAGTTCTACCCCGGCCAGAGCTATGACTTCGGCGAGACGACGATGCTCACGATGTCGCAGCGCGCCAACACGGCCGGCAAGGCCGACGACGCGCTCGCCTATCTGCAGGCCAACGTGGAGTACTGGCCGAAGTCGGTGCGCACGTATTCCGCCATGGCGCAGCTCAAGACGGCCAAAGGTGACAAGGCCGGCGCGATCGCCGCGATTGAGAAGGTGCTCGAGATCGACCCGAACAACGCGCAGGCAAAGGCTCAGCTCGAGAATCTCAAGAAGTAGGCGACAATTAATTACACGCGGGGAAGCGGTTTCGCCGGATCATAGGCGACCCGCTTCCCCGTTTCAGTTTTCAAGGAGTGCGTATGCATCGTTCCCTGACGATTCTTCCCGTCCTCGCGCTGTCGGCGGCGACCGCATTCGCGCAGGCTCCGGCCGCAAAGCCAGCCGCGGCGAAACAGGCGGCGACCGGCGCAAAGGCGCCGCTCGTCGAATTCGAAATGATGACGTGGCCTGAAGTGAAGGCCGCCCTCGCCGCGGGCAAGACCACGGCGATCGTCTACACCGGTGGCACGGAACAGCGCGGCCCGCAGAACGTCAACGGCGGCCACACGCTGATGGCCCGCGCCACCGCGAAAGCCATCGCGTTGAAGCTCGGGAACGCGATCGTGATGCCGACGCTCGCCTACTCGCCCAACCGCGCCAGCGCCGACCTTCCCGGCACGATCGGCCTGAGCAACGAGGTCTTCGGCCAGATGCTGACGGAAATCTCCGAGCAGGCGATCATCACCGGCTTCAAGAACGTCATGATCATGGGCGACCACGGCGGCGGACAGCCGCAGGTCTTCGCGGAAGTCGCGAAGAAGCTCGACGCGAAGTACGCGCCGCAGGGCAAGCACGTCTACTTCGTCGACGAGGTCTACAAGAAGGCTCAGGACGATTTCGACGAGTGGCTGGTCGCGCATGGTTACCCGCGCAGCTCACACGCCGGCATCCCTGACACGTCGACGATGCTGTATCTGGGTGGCGACAAGGGATGGGTCCGCAAGGAACTGATCGCGACCGCTGAAGGCGACCCCGTTCCGCCGCCAGGCGCGCGCGGACAAGGCCGCGGGGCCGCCGATCCGAACGCGCCGCCGCGCAAGAACAACGGCATCAGCGGCGACGCGCGCCGCTCGACCGCCGCGCTCGGCAAGCAGGCGTTCGACATCAAGGTCAGCTACGCCGTGAAGCAGATCAACGGCTTCCTCGCGAATCAGCCCAAAGAGACAGCGCAGCAGTAAGAACCCTGCAATTGCAGAATTGCAGGAGGTTGGAATTGCAAAAGGGAAGGAAGAAAGCCTTTTTCCTTCCCTTTCTGCAATCCTGCAATTCGTCCTTCCTGCAATGTCCCACAGCCTCCTCGTCGTCGGCGGCTCGCGCGAAGAACGCGTCCGCGTTGCTCGAGCACACGTACCCTCAGCGGACCACTCGCTAGTCGTAGATTCGGAGACGCTGCCTTTCATCCGTGTCAGCGAGATCGCGTGGCCGCCGTCGCCGCGAGCCGTCATCGTGGACGACATCGAGCGCGCCTTCCCTGATTGCCAGTCGGGCGGCACGCGGCTCGTGCTGACGCAGTCCACCTATCTCCTGCAGACGTGGATCGATCGCCTCGACGAGGGCGATCTGATCGTCGCGACCGCCGATCGCGCGGCGCTCGAACGGTGCGCGCCGGAGGCATTCCAGGGACGGGGACCGTGGGCGCGATTCAGCACGATCGAAATCGCGGAGACAGAGGACGCAAAGGAGACAAAGGCCACCGAGGAAGTGGCGGCGCCGACCTCTGTGCCCTTTGTTCGCTTTGTGTCCTTGGCACGCGAGCGGCTCGCGAGCGCGTTTGCGGCCAGCGATTCCGTCGAACGACTTCGTCTTTGTCGCGAGGCGGTCACGCTCGCGCCCGATTCGCCGGTCGCCTGGCTCGCCCTGGCAAGCGCCTGCCGCGAAACGAAGGACGGTGCCGCGGCATGCGACGCGCTGGATCGCGCCAAAGCGCTTGCGCCTGATTGGGAGGCGCCCGCGTACGAGAGCGGCAAGCTGTCGCTCGTGTACGACGACATGCCGAGGGCCCGCGATGAGTTTCAACGCGCGGCCGATCTGATGCCGGCGTTCTCCGCCGCGTTCAGCAATCTCGGCGCGACGCTCGGCGAGCTCGGCGATCCGGCGGCGGCGCTGGCCGCCTTCCGCCAGGCGCTCACGCACGATCCGCGCAGCTTCACAATTCTTAACAACATCGGCGTCGTCTGCCGCGAGCTCGGGCGGCTCGAGGAGTCGGAAGCGGCGTTTCGCCAGGTGATTGCGATCAATCCCACCTTCGTCTTCGGCCACTACAACCTCGGCCACACGCTGTTTCTCGGCGGGAAATACCCCGCCGCCCTCGACGCTTACGAGGAGGGGCAGCGAAGAGATCCCCAGCGAAACCGCCGGCAGGGCTGCCGGTTGGCTGTGGTACGTTTCGCGAACGGCGACGCCGCGGGCGCGGAGCGCGATCTCTGGGCGTGCGCCAACGCCGCCCCGCCAGACGAGCGCGCGGATCTGCTGCTCGAGGCCTACGAGATCGCGCACGCACTGCTCGCGGGGAATCCGGCGCTCGAACGACAGCGTGCGTTTCTCGATCACATCGGCGCCGAAATCGCAAAATCCGAGTAAGCTTGAGACGTGGATCCCCGGAATCCGGGCATGCCCGGCGGGCGAGGCGTGGGGCCGTCAGCTGTGAACCAGCTGTTCCGGGACCGGAGTCTTCGCCTGGCGACCTTGCTCGCGGTCGGCATCGGCATTCCCGTCGCGATCCTCTTCTACTTCCAGTTCCGATCCCTCTCCGATCTCAGTCAGGCTTCGTCGGTTGTCCTCCGGCAAATGAGTCTCGAAACGGCGGATGCCGTGACCAAGGAGCTGCAGGATTCGCTGCATGCGCCGCGGACCGACGTCCTGCTCAAGATCTTCCAGTACCAGACGGAGCCGCTCGACCTCCCGTTCATCCAGACGACATTCAATCAGGGGCTCGACAGCGATCCGTTCGTCGACGGGTTCTACGTCTGGTCCGACGCGACGGTCGAACATCGCAACGAGCTTCTGTCTTTCGATCGCAACACGCGCAGTTTCGTGGCCAGCCCTCCGGAGACCGGACTGGTCCTCGGTCAGTTCCGAGCGATGGCCCCTGCGCAGCGTGCCATCGCCGTGTTCGAGGCGCCACTCAACGGACGCCCCACATACTTTCTCGCGCAGTTGCGGTTCACATTTCCATCCAGAGATCGTCTGACCAGCTTCGTCGCGGTGCGGGTGGACGCCGAGCGGCTGCGTACGACGTTCATCCCGCAGCTGGTCGCCAAGCGTCTGGCCAAAGTGGACGACCCGACGGGTTTCCCGCCTCTGAACGTGACCGTCCTGGACAGCGCCAACCGCGTCGTCTTTCCGGTTGGCGGAAAAGCGCCGGCACGGTTCGTCGACGAGCGACCGTTCCTGTTGATTTTCTACGAGCCGGATCTCGCGCAACTGATCGCACCGACGAGCACTCCTGTGGAGACCTGGCACGTACGAACCGGCTATGGCAATCAGACCATCCCGGAAATCGTCACCGCACGCGCGCGGCCGCAGCGTGTGCTGATGGCCGTCCTCGCCGCCGTGATGGCGCTGGGCGTGTTCTTCGTTACGCGCGCGGCCGCACGCGAAGTGCGGCTTGCGGAGCTGAAATCGAACTTCGTGTCGAGCGTCTCGCACGATCTCAAGACGCCGCTGGCGTTGATTCAGCTCTTCGCTGAAACGCTGGAGCTCGGCCGCTTGAAGAACACGGACCGGGCGACCGAGTATTACCGCATCATCAACAGCGAGGCGCGCAAGCTCACACGCCTCATCAACAACCTCCTCGATTTTTCGCGGATCGAAGCGGGCTTGCGTCAGTACCGCCGGCAGCCGACCGATCTCGCCACGGTGACCCAGCACGTGCTCGATTCGCTGGAAAGCCAGTTCCGTCACAACCAGTTCACGGTCACATCGAACCTGAACCCGCCCGTGCCGGTGCTGATCGATCCCGAGGCCACAGAGCAGGCGCTCGAGAACCTGATCTCGAACGCGATGAAATACTCGCCGGAGAACAGAGACATTTCGGTGACGGTCGATCGCGAGGGCGGCCACGGCGTCGTCCGGGTCCGCGATCGCGGGATCGGAATTGCGTCGCGACTGCAGGGTAAAATCTTTCGCAAGTTCTACCGCATCCAGACCGACGCCGGATCCGGGCCGCAGGGCACGGGCCTGGGACTGGCAATCGTCGATCACGTGATGCGGAGTCATGGCGGCTTCGTTCGCGTCGAGAGCGAGCCGGGCCGCGGCAGCACGTTCACGCTCCATTTCCCGTTGTACGCAGGAGAGACTCACGGTGACGAAACGCATTCTGGTGATCGAGGACGAACCCCAGATGTTGCTCGGTCTGCGTGACAACCTCGAGCTGGAAGGCTACGAGGTCGTCACGGCGGCTGATGGCGAAGATGGGCTCGCAAAGGCAATTTCGACAGCGCCGGATCTGGTGATTCTGGACGTAACGCTGCCGCGCAAGAACGGCTTCGAGGTGTGCCGCGAGCTTCGCGCGCGAGCGAACCCGACGCCGGTGGTGATGCTGACCGCGCGATCGCAGGAGACTGAAAAAGTACTGGGCCTCGAGCTCGGCGCCGACGACTACGTCACCAAGCCGTTCAGCATCACCGAGCTCCTCGCGCGCGTGCGCGCGGTACTTCGCCGCGCCGGCGGCCGTCCGTCAGGTCTGGAAACCTGCCGCATCGGCGACATCGAAATCGACTTCCGCACGCACCAGGCGCATCGCGCAGGGCAACGCATCGACTTCACGGCTCGTGAATTCGATCTGCTGCGTTATCTCGTCGCGCACACGGGCCAGGTGGTCACGCGCGAGCAGATCCTCAACCAGGTGTGGGGCTACGAGGAGTCGCCGACGACCCGGACCATCGACAATTTCGTGGCGAAACTGCGGCAAAAGATCGAGCGTTCGCCCCACGAACCCGAGCACATCCTCACGGTTCACGGAGCCGGATACAAGTTCGTCGGGTAAAAAGACAAACATTTACCCGGTCCGGCTCGCCTAACCATTTATATTCAGTTTCATGCACGACGAGATTCTGAAGAAGCTGGAAGCGCGCCTCGACCGCCGGAGCTTCCTCCGCGGCTCCAGCCTCGGCGTGGCTGCGCTGCTCGGCGTGGCTGCGGCGTCGCCGCTCGTCGTGTTCGCGCAGGCGCCGCAGGAGAAGACCGCGCGCGATCAGAAGAAGTCCGACGACAAGAACGATCAGGATCAGGACGCGCCGAAGGCCGACGACAAGGCGTTGCCGAAGGGGTACCGGGTCGAGGGCGCGGACGGCAAGTTCTACGATCGGGAAGGCGTCGAGGTCCGGGAGTGCCCGGAGTGCGGGCACAACATGTATCAGCAGGGCCGCACGTGGACGTGCGAAAACTGCGGCTACAGCTACGTCGAATAGGCCCAGCCCTTACATCTTGACGCATCGCGCGACGACGGCCGTGCAGTTGTCGCGGCTGCCGCGCGTCAGCGCAGAGCTGACAATCGCGTGGGCAATGGCGCGCGGCTCTTCCTCCTCGCGCACCACTTCTTCAATCCTCCGGCCATCAAGCACGCCGTGAACGCCGTCAGTGGAGAGCACGAGCAGCTCACCGCCTGCCAGCGTGTGTTCGACCACGTGCACTTCGGTGCGCGACTTTGCACCGACAACGTTGGTCAACGCGTTGCGCATGGGATGAAGGGCGAGCATCGCCGGATCGGCGTCGGGATCGTCTGCCAGCATCGCCGCGATCCACGAATCGTCCTGCGTCACCTGCCGCAGCGTACCTCCGGCGAGAAGATACAGGCGGCTGTCGCCCGCGTGCGCGACTGACAGTCGCCCTGAAGCCACGCGCACGGCGACGATCGTCGTGCCCATTCCTGCACAGTCTTGCGAGGCGCTCGCCGTTTCGCGAATTTGCAGGTCGGCCGCGTGAACCGCGGTCCGCAGCAGGTTGCCGTCCGGAGACAGCGAGGGATCGAAGCCGAACGGCCAGAGGTCCGATTGATAGCCGCGCTGGCTGAGGCCCGCATGTTCGCACCGGGCGTGGTGTTCGTCGACGTAGTCGACGACCGCGTCCACCGCGAGCCTGGCCGCAACCTCGCCGGCGTTGTGCCCCCCCAACCCGTCGGCGATCACACAGAGTCCGAGGTCCTCCCGGACCGCGAAGCAGTCTTCGTTGGTCGGCCTGATTCGGCCCTTGTCGGTGAGTCCGTACGCGCGTAGCCGCAAGCTGTGTGTGCCTGCGGAACGTATCGGCCGGAAACGGACGAGTACGTAGAGGACCGCGCGGCCTTCGACTGACCTTCGCCGACTGTGGCTATTTGGGTTCGAGCGCTGAGAGGTCGAGGGACGAGGACTCGATCTGCAGCGACTTCAGCTTCGTGCCTTCGGGCACCCGAAACGGAAACGTGCAGGAGTACTCGGGGACGCTTCCAACATCCACGAACGTGGAGGCGGTGTTGTATTTCTTGTCGGCGGTGTCAGTGACCGTCGGCCGCTTCATGGGTGCCGACTTGAACGACGAAGAGACCTTGAACGAGACCGTGACGAGCGCGAATTGCTCGCCGGGCCGCGTGACCGCGTTCACTGTGTTGGTGCCAGGAGGGCAATCGCGCAGCGACGCGCTCGCCGCACGTTCGACCTTGGTCACCGTTGCGTCGAGGCCGGGAAGAGGTTGAGCCTTGCTGGCAGCCTGACCCGAGGCCACGACTGCCAGCAGAACCGCGAACGAAGAACCGACAAGAAGTGTTTTGAACATCAGTTTTAGAGAGGATTATCCGGCCGTGCCAGCGTCCGCCACATGTGTGCGCTGGAACTGTTGTCGTAGCCGAGACCTTCCTTCGGCTGCTTGAAGTGGCGGCCGATGATGTCCTCGAACGGCTCGATCGACACCTTGGCGTTCGGATCGAACGCGTAGAGATCGTTCACCGTCACGAGGCGCGGCTCCATGTACCACTTGTGGTTCTTGAGCATCTTGTACGTGTCGGCGATGTACTGCGGAGGCTGATAGTCGTGCCCGAAGATCCGGTAGTACTGATCCGGGTACTCGTAGCCGGCGTCGTCGTCCGCGTAGAAGCGCAGCGTCTGGTGATAGCGGATCGCGAACGCGCTCTTCTCGGGAATGTACGGTTCGAAGAGTTGCGCGCCCCACCAGCCGTGATCCGGCTTGATGAGCGACAGCACGCAGTCGTGCAGCAGGCACGCGAGGATGATCTCCTCGGACATCCCCGTTTTCATCGCGCGCGTCGCGCTTTGCAGCACGTGGTTCGCGGGCGCGAAGCGGAGCCGGAAGAAGTCCTGCAGCGTCGGCTTGTCGGGCATCTTCTCGAGGATCTTGACGTTCTGTCCGCGCCCGGTGAACACGTCGCCTGCGCCGCGCCGGTAGGGACGCGTGGTGATCTGCGCTTCGATCTCAGCGACCGTCGGAAACTTCTCGGGCTGCTGGCCGGCCACCATCTCGTCCAGCTTCTCTTCCATGTAGTGCTCGAGCGCTTCGGCCTTGGCCTCGTGATCCATCAGGTTGACGGCCGCGACGCCGCCGAGACTCGCGATGAAGGCTCTCCGGTCGACTTCCATGCTGACCTCCTGTGCGGACAGCGAGAAGGATAGGCTCAAGCGCCTGCTGGCGCAACCAATTTTCAGAGTGATCCGTCTAAGCCGATACCCTGACTATCTAGGCATCCGCGCCTGCGACGCGGCGCCCACGATCGCCAGCGCTGACAATCGATGACAAACGACCAGCGCACATCAACCGAACTCCTGCACGGCACGCTCGACACGCTCGTGCTCAAGACCCTGACGGCCGGACGCCGCCACGGCTACGGTATCGCCAGAGCCATCGAGGACGCCACAGATGGTGTTGTCGAGATCGAAGAAGGATCTCTTTATCCCGCGCTCTACCGGATGGAACGGAAGGGGTGGGTCGAGGCCGAGTGGGGTCACTCCGAGCTCGGCCGCCGGGCGAAATTCTATCGGCTCACGCCGAAGGGCCGGCGTCAGCTCACAGCACAGTCCGCCGACTGGGCTCGCTTCGCCGCCGCGATCTCGAGAGTGCTCATCACACCGTAGAACCCTGAACGTTGAACCCTGAACCATGAACCCGTTTAACCGCGTCTTCTGGCGCCCGCGGGTCACCGACGAAGTCGACGAAGAGCTCGCCTTCCACGCCGAGATGCGGGCGCGCGAGCTGATCGCGGGAGGAATGGATCCGGCCGACGCGAGGCGGGAAGCGCAGCGGCGCCTCGACGGTCTCGGACGAACACGGCGCTCGCTTCACGCGCTTGGCGCGGACAGGAATCAGCACATGGCACGCATGCAGTACGCCGGCGAGCTTCGCCAGGACATCGTGTTCACCCTCCGCCAGCTGGTGAAGAATCCCGGCTTCGCGGCGATCGCTATCTTGACGCTGGCGCTTGGCATCGGCGCAACGACCGCGATCTTCAGCGCCGTCTACGCCGTCGTGCTTCAGCCGCTGCCGCTGCGCGATCCCTCGAGGCTGCTGCTCGTCGGCGAGATCTGGGAGGGACGGCCGCAGGTGATGTCGGTTGGCAACTATGTGGACACGAACGCCGCCGTTCCCGACTTCGACAACGGACTCGCCGCCGTCAACTACGCGAACTACAACCTCGCCGACGAAACCGCGCCCGAACGCGTCGTCGGCGCTCGCGTCACGTTCAACTACTTCGACGTGATGGGCGTGCGGCCGATGCTGGGGCGCACGTTCTCGGCCGATGAAGATCGCCCCGGCAACGATCAAGTCGTTGTGTTGAGTCATCGCCTGTGGACACGCCGCTTCGGCAGCGTGGCTTCGGCCTTGGGCCGGCCGCTTCGGATGAACGGTGTGACGTACGAGATCGTCGGCGTGATGCCTGAATGGTTCGACCTCAGCATCGACAGCGAGGAGTTGTGGACGCCCATCGCCTTCACCGACGCGCAGCGGGCGATGCACGACGAACACTATCTCGCCGTCTACGGGCGTCTGAAGCCGGGCGTGAGCCGGCAGCAGGCGCAAGGCCGGCTCGACGCCGTCGCCGCGCGGCTGCGACACGATTTTCCAAAAGACGATGAAACCGTCAGCTTCGGCATGGTGCCGTTCGTCGAGCAGTTCGTCGGAGACGTGCGTCCGCGTCTGCTGACGCTGCTCGCGGCGGTGAGCCTCGTGCTGCTCATCGCGTGCGGCAATGTGGCCAACCTGCTGCTGGCACGCGGGGCGGTGCGCGCGCGTGAGATCGCGGTGCGTACCGCTCTCGGTGCGGGCCGCGGGCGCATCGTCCGACAGCTGCTCACGGAAAGCGTCGTACTCGCTCTGGCTGCTGCAGTCGCCGGCCTCGTGTTAGCGCGCGAGTTCCTCACGGCGCTGATGGCGTGGAGTCCCAGCAATGTGCCTCGCCTGGAGCAGGCGCACATCGATCCGATCGCGCTCGGGTTCGCGATGGCGATCGCACTGGCAAGCAGCATCCTGTGTGGACTCGCGCCGGCGCTCCGCGCCTCGCGGCGCGATCTGCACAGCGGCTTGCGCGACGGCGGGCGCGGGTCGACCGGCGGGCTGCGCGATCGACTGCGCGGCACGCTCATCGTTGCGGAAGTGGCGTTGTCGCTGCTGCTGCTCGTCGGTGCGGGCCTCTTGATCCGCAGCGCCATTGCGCTCCAGCGGACGGATACAGGCTTCGAACCACAGGGAGTGCTCAGCGCGCGCCTGACGCTGCCGGTCACCAGCTTCACGGAACCGGCGCACATCGTCGAGACCCTGAGAAGGATCGACGAGGCCGCGGCGGCCGTTCCCGGTGTGGCATCCGCGGCGATCTCGTCCTACGCCGCCATGGGCGGTGGCGGCGGCACCAATGGCCTGGTCCCGGAAGGCCGCGAGCCCGTGGCGGCCAACTTCATCAACAGCACGCTGCGGGTGATTACGCCCAGCTTCTTCGGAACGATGGGCGTGCGGATCGTCAGGGGACGCAACTTCAACGAAGACGATCGCGTCGGCGGCCAGCGCGTGATGATTGTCAGCGCGCGGCTGGCGGCCGTCGCCTTCCCCGGCCAGGATCCGATCGGCAAGCGGATCAGCTGTTGCGAGCCGGGACCGGGAGGGTTCAAGACGATCATCGGCGTGGCGGCCGATATCCGATCGCGCGGGCCGGCCATCGCGCCCCGCCCCGAGTTCTACCTGCCGATCGCGCAGGTTCCCGATGTCGCCTGGAACTGGAACCGGACGATGTATGTGCTCGTGCGGACCACGGGAAATCCATCGGCGCTCGTCCAGCCGCTGAACGCCGCGGTCGCGCGGATCGATCGCGATCTCCCGCTCTTCGATGTGAAGACCATGGACGAACGGCTCGCACGCTCGCTGGCGACGTCGCGTTTCAACACGCTGCTGCTCACGCTGCTCGGCGCGATTGGCCTCGCGCTCGCTGCCAGCGGGATCTACGGCGTCATCGCCTATTTCGTCAGCCAGCGAACGCAGGAAATCGGTGTACGCATGGCTCTCGGCGCGACAGCCTCGAGTGTCGTGAGGCTGGTGCTGGGTCAGGCGCTGCGTCCGGTCGCGACCGGCGCAGTCCTCGGCGTCGCGGTCGCGCTCGGCGCCAGCCGTGTGTTGTCCAGCCAGCTGTTTGGCGTCAGTCCGACAGACCCCTTGACGATCGCGGCCGTCCTCGCCACACTCATCGGCGTCGCGATGCTCGCGAGCATCGTGCCGGCGCGCCGGGCGGCAGCCATCGATCCGACGCGCGCGCTTCAGTCGGAATAACGGTTAGTTGAACGTCGTCGTTCGTGGTTCGACGTTCGTGGTTCGCGTGGAGGATGAGGATGATTGGAGTGTTTCTCGCCGCGGCGTTCACCATCTCGAGCCCCGCGTTCACCGACGGCGGCAACATTCCGCCGAAGTTCACCTGCGACGCCGGCCAGACCAGTCCGTCGCCGGCGCTCTCGTGGAAGGACGCGCCGGCCGGCACCAAGTCGTTCGCGCTGATCATGGACGACCCCGACGTCACGCAGATGCCGGGCGGGTTCGTACACTGGGTGTTGTTCGACATTCCGGCCTCGACGACGTCGCTGCCGGAGGGTTTCACGGTCGGCTCGGTCGGCACCTCCGGAAACATGGGGATGCGCCGCCCCGGCTACATGGGCCCGTGCCCTCCGACCGGCGCGCACCACTATCACTTCAAGCTGTATGCGCTCGACGTCGAAAAACTCGGCCTGGCGCAGGGCGCTACCCGCGCCGACATCGAAAAGGCCCTGGCGGAACACAAGCCGCTCGCCATGGCCGAAACGATCGGGGTCTACCAGAAGCAGCCCAAGTAGCGACGCGTATTTAGAGATATCGGGCGTCGGGCTTCGGCTTCCGAAGTCCGTCGCCCGCGAAGCTCACCTCCATGAAGGCGGCGTGAAGTCCGGCTGAAGCCGGACACTACCGACTACACGTAGTGTTCGTCACCGACTCCAGAGTGTTCTTTGCTGATAGAGGGAGCGTTTTTTCCTTTCTCAGTCCGCTTCCGTCGATCCTCTCCGAGTTTCCTTCCTCCCCACCGCACCGCTCCAACCGCAACCACGACGATCGATTGGACGAGGTTCATCCCGGTGCGCGCATAAGCATCGCGAAAAGAGTCCACGCAGCTCATGACAAACGGCGACATCAGTCGTATGAGGACAACGTTCCTGGTCACGTCTCATGAGACCACCCGTCCGTGACAGAACGGCGCGGGATTGATGAAAAGAAAATGACATCGTGGCACGATGGTCCGGTGGCGCGAACCTCAATCGACGCGATTGGACGAGCCGCGGTAGGAGCGGCGATCGGGGGCCTCGTGATGGTGACCGTGGTCGCCGATAGAATGACACCGCCCGCCGGAGCGATCGCCGATCGCTACTCGACGCTCGCGGCGATTCTGATCGTCGCAACCGTGCTGACCACGCTCGTCGCTTCGCACGGAGAGTTGGATCGTCCCGGAAGGCTCGCGGCCGTCGTGGTGCTGCTGGCGACCGGCATCGCCTGGTACAGCGGGCGGCAGTGGGTCCACGAAAAATATTTCAACTATCTCGTCGACCAGCAGAAGACGAATCTCGAGCTCAGTGCCGTCGAGCTCTCAGGCGATATCGGTCACTTCCTGCGCGACCGCGCCAGCACCGCGCCGCCGCCGCCGAAGCCGTTGACGTGGGAGCACGACGAAGAAGCGGTGCTTCGCTACGAGCAGGACACATCCGTGCTGTTCGAAGCGCAGTTCGGTCCGCAGGTGCGCAAGGTCCGCGAGATGTTCTCGCTGCGCGGCCTGATCGATCGCGACCTGGACGCGTTCTATTTGCGTCCGTCCAGCGCGTTCGAGATCGACGTCATCGCGCGCAGGCTCGCCGTGCTGGCCCACAGGCTGGAACGGACATAGCGATCTGAATCGCAGGGCTGAAGCCCTGCGCCACGAGAGAATCACCCTGTCCCACGCGCGGGATCAAACCCTGCGCCACGGGATAGATGCTTGGTCCCCAAGCCCTAAGCCCTTGAGAGCGGACCTGCCTAGTACCGTTCGGCGTCGCTCTTCGGCGCGAGCGGCCAGACCGTGGACGCCTCGCCGTTGACCGTCGTTCCACCCTGCGAGAACACGCTGGCGACGTTCAGGAACTGCATCGGGAACCCCAGCGTCGGCTTCGATAGCTTGTCGAGGCGCGCCACCTGGTCGCGGCTCAGCGTGACGTCGAGCGCCGCCAGATTCTGATCGAGCTGATCCATCCTTCTCGCGCCGATGATCGTGGACGCCACGCCGGGCCGGCCTTGCACCCACGCGAGCGCAATCGACGCCGGGCTGCTTCCCAGTTCCTTGCCGATCGCGATCAGTTCGTCGATGATGCTGTAAACCTTCTCTCCCAGGTTCTGCGTGACGCGTTCGCCGCGATCGGCCTTGACCGACGCGGCGTTCTCTCGCGTGTACTTGCCCGACAGCACGCCGCTCTTCAGCGGCGACCAGGGCGTCACACCGAGTCCCATCTCGAGCGCCATGGGAATCAGCTCGCCTTCCACCGTCCGCTCGAGCAGCGAGTACTCGATCTGCAATGCAACAAGCGGCGCCCAGCCTCGGAGATGCGCGATCGTCTGCGCTTGCGAGACTTTCCAGGCCGGCGTATCCGAAAACCCGATATAGCGCAGCTTGCCTGACGTCACGAGATCGTCCAGCGCGCGCATGGTCTCGTCGACGGGCGTGAAGCGATCCCAGCAGTGCATCCAGTACAGATCGATGTAATCCGTTTGAAGACGCCGCAGCGACTGCTCGCACGAGGAGACGATCGTCTTGCGCCCGGCGCCGCCGCCGTTGGGGTCGCCCGGAAACAGGTTGCCGAAGAATTTCGTGGCGATGACGATACGGTCGCGCCTGGCGTGGTCGCGGCCGACGAAATCGCCGATGATTTTCTCGGAGTGTCCTTTCGTGTACACGTTGGCGGTGTCGATGAAATTCCCGCCGCGTTCCATGAATCGCGAGATGATGGCCTCGGATTCCGCAACGCTCGATCCCCAGCCCCAGTCTTCGCCGAAGGTCATCGCGCCCAGACAGAATGGGCTGACGCGCAACCCTGAACGGCCCAGTGTGACGTAGTCGGTCAATGCCATTTCATCAGCCTACCATCGGTCATGATAGTGAATACACGACTTGGAGAAGGTGATGATGTCGAAGTTTTCGATCGTTGCACCGTTGTTGCTCGTGGTGAGCGGCAGCCTCGTTTATCACGTCGCGGCCAAATCGGTGCCCAGGGCGCTCGATCCTTTCGGGGCGCTCATGGGCGTGTACGCGACGGCGCTGATCGCGAGTTTCATCGCCTATGCCATCACCCGCCGCGGAACGACGCCACCAGGGCTCTCCGCACTCTGGCATCCGACGGTTGCCGGCGTGGGGTTGGGCGCGCTGATGATCGAGTTGGGCTTCCTGCTGACCTACCGCGCCGCGTGGCCCGTGAGCATGGCGTCAGTCATGACCAACGGCCTCGTGGCGGTGCTGTTGATTCCGATCGGTGCGCTCGTCTTCGGTGAGGCCGTCACCGCGCTCCGCGTCGCAGGCGTGCTCCTTTGCCTGCTGGGCGTGTTCCTGTTGCAACGCTAGCTCGCGCGGGCCTGAAGGCCTGCACTACATCGACGTTGAAACCGTCGCGGTGTTTATTTGAGCTCGACCACGATGAGCTCGATCGTCTTGCCCGTCTCGTTGACGTCTTTGTGCATCGCACCGGGCGGCATCGGCTCCTGCCAGTAGGCTTTGCCGGTGTCGTAGTGCGTCACCGTCTTCTGGCCAGCCGCGTCCATCGTCGTCAAATCGCCGCCAACGACTCCGATGATGGTGCGAAAGCGATCGTGCCGATGGAGCGTGGATTCGGTGTGCGGCGGGATGACGCTCTTCCACGAGACCGCGCGATCGTTCTCGAACTGCGGCACTCGCGTCATTTCCGCTTTCGACGATTGAGCCGAACTGCTAGTGATCCCGGCGATCGCGACGATGCCAACAATCGCTATGCCCGTCGTCAGATGTCGTCTTGTCATTCGTGTCACCGTCTCCGGCCCCTGTCCTGCCTATCCCGCCCGTCCAGCCCCTCCTGCCCGCCCGTTCCTGCCCATCCCGCCCCTTCCAGCCTGTCCTGCCCATCCAGCCTGTCCTGCCCCTCCTGCCCGTCCTGCCCGTCCCGCCCTGCTAC
>DASSGK010000361.1:0-2188 GCA_035693505.1 Vicinamibacterales bacterium | reverse complement strand
CCTGCTGTCGGAGACTTCGTCGCCGTCCGCCAGGCGGAGAATCCTGCCGACGGCCACGCTGTCATCGATGCCGTGCTGCCGCGGCGGACGGCATTCGTCCGCCGTGCCGCCGGACGACGGTCCGACGATCAGGTGATCGCCGCAAATGTCGACATCGTGTTCGTCATGCTCGGTCTGGATGAGGACTTCAACATCCGGCGCGCCGAGCGCTATCTCGCGGCGGTCTGGGACAGCGGCGCGACGCCGGTCCTGCTGCTGAACAAGTCGGACATCTGCGACGCGGTCGACGCGCGGGTGGCAGACCTCCAGCATTCCGTCATGAGCGTCGCCGTTCACACGTTGAGCGCACTTCATGCCGAAGGCGTCGAGACGTTTCAGTCGTATCTGCGCGAAGGCATCACCGTCGGCATCGTGGGATCGTCCGGGGTCGGGAAGTCCACGCTGCTGAACCGTCTGATCGGCCGCGACGCGCAGACGACCGCCGGCGTTCGCGCCCACGACGGCCGCGGGCGGCATACGACGACACACCGCGAGCTCTTTGTGCTGCCAGAAGGCGGCATCGTCATCGATACGCCGGGAATGCGCGAGCTGCAGCTCTCAGCGGGAGCGGACGATGCCGGCACGGGCATCGAGACAGCGTTCGCCGAGATCGAAGGGCTGGCAACGCGATGCCGATTCGCCGACTGCGGTCACCAGGACGAACCGGGGTGCGCCGTGCGCGATGCGATCGACGCCGGACGCCTCGAGCCGGATCGTCTGGCGTCTTATGAGAAGTTGATGAAGGAGCGACGCTACGAAGAAACGCGATCCGATCCGTCAGCGCAGGGTGAACGAAAACGAATCGGAAGAATCGGGGCGAAGGCCATCAGACGGATGTACCGCGAGCGGCGGCGTGACTAGACTTTGTCGGCCGTCTTCTTCTTCACTGCCCTCTTGCGCGGAGCCTTCTTCGGCGCCGGCTCGTTGGTGGGCTGCAGCGACACGAGCTTCGAGGAAAATACCTTGCGGCCGTGTTCGTCGAATTCGATCACCGTGTGGTGCTCGTTCACTTCGACGAGCGTGCCGTTGCCGTAGGTGGCCTGCGCCACCCGATCGCCTTTGGTCCAGGACTTCATCTATTTAGCCTACCATCGCGGCTCGCGGCCGCCGCCGGCGTTGCCGCCGCGGTTGCCGTAGCCGCCTCCACCACCGAAGCCGCCGCCGACCGGTTTCGGACGGGCCTCGTTGACGGTCAGCGCACGGCCGCCGAGTTGATATTGGTTGAATTCGCTGGCGGCTCTCTGGGCCTCGTCGTCGGTAGACATTTCGACGAAGGCGAAGCCGCGCGCGCGCCCTGTGGCGGCGTCGCGCATGACACGCACCGACTCCACTTTGCCCGCTTTGCTGAACAGCTCCTGCAGCTCCGTCTCGCCCGTGCTGTAAGGAAGATTGCCGACGTAGAGTCTGCGTCCCATGCCGTGCTCCTCGTGCCAGGTAGTGGTTGCGCCAGAGCTAGGCAGCGTCGAATCTGGCGACGGGCACAGCAGGCGGGGCGACCACCAAGGGCGCGTAGCATATCAACGAGGCGTAACCCGAGGCAAGCCGGGGGTTCACAGAACCCGCAACGTAGAATCGACCCGTCGTGAACGATCGATACGCTTCGGTCGCCCGGGTGCTACTCCGTGTTCTCGTCCTCAACCTCGGGGTTGCGCTCGCCAAAATCGGATTCGGCTATGTCAGCGGCGCCGTCAGCATCCTCTCCGACGGTTTCCACTCCCTCATCGACGCCTCGTCGAACGTCGTCGGCCTGATTGGCATCCGCGCCGCAAGTCAGCCGCCCGATGAGGACCATCCGTATGGCCATCGGAAGTACGAAACGGTAGCGTCGAGCGTGTTCGTCGGCTTCACGGCGCTCGTCGTCCTCGAAGTGCTGCGCAACGCGTACAACCATCTGACCGGACGCGAACCACAGCATGCGATCACGCTCGCCAGTTTCGCCGTGATGCTCGTGACCGTCGCCGTGAACCTGTTCGTGATTTGGTACGAGACGCGCGAAGGCCGGCGGCTGTCGAGCGAGATGCTCCTCGCCGATGCGATGCAGACGCGCGCCGACGTCTGGTCGTCGCTGACGGTTCTCGTCGCGCTGTTGGGGGCACGCATCGGCTTTCCGCTTCTCGATCCGATCGCCGCGCTCGTCGTGGCCGCCTTC
>DASSGK010000360.1:0-19032 GCA_035693505.1 Vicinamibacterales bacterium | reverse complement strand
CGCTCGAGCGTCCGGCACGATTCGCGGGCCGCGAATTCATGACCGCGGACGAAGTGATCGCGTACGAACAGGAAGCGCTCGAGCGCGAAGACGGGCGGCCGCCTGACGATGGACGGACGGAGCAGTCGGTGCATCCGGTCTGGTGGCTCGACTACGGCAAGACGGTGGTCGGAAGCCGCCGGACGTCGCTGATCGTCGACCCGGCGGACGGGAAGATCCCCGCGCTGAGCGCGGAAGGGCAGAGGCGGAGCGCCGAGCGGCGGGCGGCGGCCAGAACGCATGGTCCGGCCGACTCCTACGAGAACCGGAGCTTGCAGGAGCGCTGCATCACGCGGGGCCTTCCGGAAGTGACGCTGCCGGGGCCCTACAACAACAACCTGCAGATCGTGCAGACTCCCGCCTACGTGATGCTCCAGACCGAAATGATCCACGACGCGCGCATCGTCCCCATGGACGGCCGGCCGCACAACGATCCCGCGCTCCGATCGTGGATGGGCGATTCGCGCGGGCGGTGGGAAGGCGATACGCTGGTGATCGATACGACGAACTTTACGGATCGGACGAATTTCCGTGGCGCCGGCGCGAATCTGCACCTCGTCGAGCGGCTCACGCGTCTGGACGCCGACACGATCGAGTACCGGTTTACGGTGGAGGATCCCACGACGTGGACGCGGCCGTGGACCGTGTCGTACCCAATCGTCAGAACCTCAGGTCCGATTTACGAGTTTGCCTGCCATGAAGGCAACTACGGGTTGCGCGATATCCTGAGCGGCGCGCGCTACGAAGAGAAGCTCGCCGAAGAGACCGCCCTGAAGAAACAATGACCATGTCTGATAAACCACTCGTCGGTCAGAACTACACTCCGCCGGATCTCGTTGCGAAAGTCACGGGGCGCGCGAAATACGCCGAGGACTATCGTGCGGACGGCATGCTGTTCACCAAGCTGTTGTTGAGTCCCATGCCGCACGCCCGCGTGCGCAGCATCGACACGCGCGCGGCGCTCGCGATGCCGGGCGTCAAGGCGATTCTCACCGCCGACGATTTGCCCGACCTGCGCGGCGCGGAGCGCGCGCTCACCAACGAGCCGTTGTATCAGGGTGAGCCGATCCTCGCGCTGGCAGCCGTCGACGAGCGGACCGCGGCCGAAGCCGTCGAGCGCATCAATCTCGACCTCGAGCCGTTGCCGTTCGTCACCGATCCGGTCGAAAGCCTGAAGCCGGGCAGTCCCAACGCGCGCCTGGACGGAAATGTCTGGATCACGCCGCCGCCTGCTGCCGCGGCCGGTAGCGCGCCGCCGCAGCCTGCACGGCCGAAGGTGCAGGTATTGAAGTGGACCGAACAGGACTTCGCGAGCGCACCGGAGGGCGGTCTGCCGATGGGCCACGCGCCCGACGAATGGACGTACGGCGACCTCGACGCGGGTTTCAAGAGCGCCGCGGTCGTCGTCGACGAGACATTCGTTGTGCAGTCGACCGGCCATCAGCCGATGGAGTCGCGCAGCGCGATGGCGTACTGGCAGAACGGAAAGCTGTACCTCCACGGTTCGACGCAGAGCGTCGCGCGAACGCTCGACCCTCTCGCGAGCTGGCTTGGCATCGACGCGTCGAACATCGTGCTGATCAGCGAGTACTGCGGCGGCGGCTTCGGCAGCAAGGGAGCCGGAGCCATTTCGATGGTGATTCCCGCGCTGCTGTCGAAGAAGGCCGGCGCGCCGGTCATGATGCGTATCAGCCGCGAAGAGGAGCACTACATCGGGAGGGCGCGCACCGGAATGGTCGGGCGCGCAAAGGCCGGTTTCAGCAAGGACGGACGCATCACCGCGCTCGACCTCTTCATCGTCGAAGACAACGGATCCTACGGACCGATGGGCGACTACCGGTCTGCGGCGCTTGCGGCGTCGTTGATCTGGCAGCCGCTTGCCATGCGGTGGCGCGGGCTCGCGGTGCTGACGAATACGCCGCCGCGATCGCAGCAGCGCTCGCCAGGGCCGATGCAGGCCAACGCGATCATGGAGCCGGTCGTGACGAAGGCCGCAAAGAAACTGGGCCTCGACCAGCTGGCGATCCGCCGCATCAATTCTCCGGAGGGGAAGGCGCTCTACGGACCGATTCGGCCCAACGGACAGCGAGGTCACATCACGAGCGCGTTCGTGAAGGAGGCCATGGATCGCGGCGCCGAGCTCTTCAACTGGGAGGAACGTAAGGCGCGTTCGGGCAAGCGCCAGGGCTCGAAGGTCCGCGGCGTCGGCGTGGCGGTCGGGCCGCACGGCGCGGGATCGATTGGATACGACGGCCTGATGACCATCCGTCCCGACGGCAAACTGTACGTCCAGTCGGGCGTCGGCAACCTCGGGACGCATTCGTGCATCGACCTCGCCCGCGTGGCGGCCGACGTGCTCGCGATGCCGTGGGACAAGGTCGTCGTGAACTGGGGCAGCACCGCGAAGAACATTCCCTGGTCCGCCATGTCAGTCGGCAGTCAGACGACGCACGCGATGACTCGCGCGAATCTGGCGGGCGCCGAGAACGCACGGCTCCGGCTGCAGGAAATTGCCGCGAAGGATCTCGGCGGCAAGCCCGACGACTACGTGCTGGGGAACGAGCGCGTGCATCGCCGCGACAACCCGTCTCGTGGCCTGACATACACGCAGGCCGCCACGCGCGCGATCGCGCTCGGCGGGAAGTTCGACGGTCACGAGCTGCCGGCGGACATTCACCCGATGACGAAGAAATCAGCCACGGCGCTCGCCGGCCTCGGGTTGATGGGCGTGGCGAAGGACAACTACCCGCACGACGGCGATACCTACTCCTTCGTCGTAGGCTTTGCCGAAGTGGAAGTCGATGTCGAAACGGGTAAGACGCACATCGTCGACTATCTCGCGGTGGGCGACATCGGAACGGTCGTCAATCCGCGCAGCCTTCACGGCCAACTGCTTGGCGGCATCAATCTCGGTATCGGCCATGCGCTGCAGCAGAAGTGGGTGTACGACCCGCACTACGGCGTGCCGCTGGCCAAGCGCTTCTATCACAACAAGCCGCTGACGATTCTCGATATCCCCGCGAAGATGGAAACCGTCGCGCTCGGACTGGCGGATCCGGAAACGCCGGTCGGTGCCCGAGGCGTCGGCGAGCCTCCCGTGGGCGCGGGCTATGGCTCGGTGATGAACGCGATCGCGGACGCCGTGGGTGAAGAGATTTTCAGAAAGGCGCCGGTGACCGCCGACATCGTGCTCACATCGCTCGAGCACGGCAAGCGCATGCACGATCCGATCGCGTCTCATCTGTGACGCTCGCGGAGGGCTAAGGGCTAAGGGCTAAGGGCTGGAGAGATGGACGACACGGGCCGCCTTTCATAGCCCTGAGCGCCGAGCCCTAAGCCCTATGCCGAAGGCACCGTTTACCAGCCGAAAATATACCGCTCGCGCCGCGGGTCGGCGCCGCCGCGCAGCGTGCCGGTATTCGGATCGACGCCGACTGCGACGACGCCGGTGCTCATGGCGTACGGTCCAAGCACCTTGAGCTTGTGTCCGCGAGCGGTGAGCGCCGTGCGGACGGTTTCAGGCACGCGGTTTTCGATTTCGAGCACGCCGGGCTCGCTCGGATGCGAGTCGAACGATCCGAACGGGTGCAGCGAGTTGACCCGCGGCGCTTCGATCGCGTCCTGCACACCCTTGCCGAACACGAGCATCTCGAGCAGCACGTTCAGGATCTGTTGATCCTGGCTGTCTCCACCGGGAGTGCTGATCGCGAGGAACGGTTTGCCGTCCTTGAGCACGATGGTCGGCGTGAGCGTCGTGCGCGGCCGCTTGCCGCCGACGAGGACGTTCGGGCTGAGCGGATCCAGATCGAACACCGTCATGCGATTCGAGAGCGGAACGCCCGTGTCGCCGGCGATGAAGGCGCCCGCCAGCAACCAACCCGAGCTGGGCGTCGCGCTGAACAGGTTGCCGTCCTTGTCAACGACATCGACGCACGTCGTGTCTCCGGCCGTGGCGCCGGTCCTCGTGCCCTGCGAGTGAGGCGTGTACTTGGCGGCGGGCGCTTTCACCACCGGATCGAACTTGAACGGATCGCCGGCGCGCTGCTCGAGCGAGGCCTGCGGTCCGATCAGCGCGCGGCGCTCGGCGGCATAGGCCTTCGAGAGAAGGCCCGCGATCGGAACCTTCGCGAACGCAGGGTCGCCGTAGTACGCGTTGCGATCGGCATACGCGAGCTTGATCGCCTCGTGCACCTGGTGGATGTAGTCGGTCGAGTTCACTCCCGCAGACTTCAGATCGATGCCTTCGAGGATGTTGAGCGCCTGTAGTAGCACAGGTCCCTGATTCCACGGGCCCGCCTTGTAGACGTCGTATCCGTGAAAGCTGGTCGTCACCGGCTTTTCGATCGAGCCGTGGAACGACGCGAGATCGTCGTAGGTGAACACGCCGCCGGCGGCCTTATCAGCGTCGGCGATGCGATGCGCGATGTCGCCGGTGTAGAAGGCGTCGCGCCCGGCGTGAATCGCCGCGGTCCGGTTGTGGGTCTTCGCGAACGCGGCCTTGTCCGCGGCGGCGATCGTGCGGAGCGTGCGCGCGAGGTTCGGCTGCCGGAAGATTTCACCGACATCTGGCACGCGGCCGTCCGGATAGTACGTCTTCTTCGACCACTCCCACTGTTCCGTCGCCTTGCGCTCGCTGACGAAGAAATTGCGGAGGAATTCGTACATCGGGAAGCCGTCGGCGAGCTCAATCGCGGGCTGCAGCACTTGATCGAGGTGCATGGTCCCCTTTGCCTCGAGCGCCAGCGCCATCGCGTCGAGCATCGCCGGTATCGTCGCGCCGAGCGGACCGTTGCCGGGCACGAGACCGCGCTCGGCGAACAGCGCCGGAGTGGCGGCCTTCGGCGCGGGCCCCTGACCGTTGATGACGATGATCTCCTTCGTCTTCGCGTCGTAAATGATCGTCGGCGCCTCGCCGCCGAAGCCGAAGTGCGAAATCTCGCAGACCGACGCCGCCAGTACCGACGCAACGCCCGCGTCCACGGCGTTCCCGCCCTGCTGAAGAATGCGCACGCCGGCGGAGACCGAGTAGTGCCGTCCGGCGGCGACGATGCCGCGCGTCCCGAGAATTTCCGGACGCATCGTTTCCGCGCGCGGGCTGGCGACGCGAGTCGGCTCGGACGGCCGCTGCTGAGCGCCGACGGTGACCGCGGCGAGCGTGACGGCCACCGCCAGTCGCATGCTGAAAAACGCAGTACGCTCGTTCATGTCGGCCGATTGTATAGAATATCGAGACTCGTGACGCGCCCCCTCCTCATCATTTTCCTTACGATCTTCGTCAATCTCGTAGGGTTCGGGATCATCATCCCGCTGCTGCCGTTCTACGCGGAAACCTTCGGCGCTTCGCCGCTGGTGATCGGCCTGCTGTTCGCCGTGTTCTCGCTGTGCCAGCTCCTGGCGGCCCCGGCGCTCGGCGACCTGTCCGATCGCTACGGCCGGCGACCCATTCTCATCTTCAGCCTCGCGGGAACGGTCGCCAGCTTCGTCATGCTGGCGGTCGCCCACAGCGTCGTCATGCTCTTCGCCGCGCGCATCGTCGACGGGTTGTCGGGTGGAAACATCTCGACGGCCCGCGCGTACGTCGCCGACGTGACCGAGCCCAAGGATCGCGCGCGCGCGTACGGCCTCATCGGCGCGGCGTTCGGGCTCGGCTTCATCCTGGGCCCCGCACTCAGCGGAATCCTCGCAGGCATCAGCTACACGGCGCCGATCTGGGCGGCCGCGGGGCTCACGGCTGTCGCGACCGCGATGGCGTGGTTCTGGCTGCCGGAGACCGTTCATCGCGCACAGGCGGGGACCGGCAACCCGTTCGCCTACCTGCCTGGGCTGGTTCAACGCGCGCCAGTCCGCAGGATCCTCACGATCGATTTCATCTACTGGTTTGCGTTCGCCACGTTCCAGACGACGTTTTCACTCTTCGTCGCGCGGCGCTTCGGCTTCGGCGTCTCGAAGACCGGCTACTTCTTCGCGGGGTTCGGTCTGCTCGGCGCGGTCGTGCAGGGCGGGTTCATCCGGCCGATCGTCAAGCGCCTGGGAGACAAACCGACTTTTCTGATGGGCCTCGGTTTCGGCGCCTTTGGACTCGTGGCGGCCGCGCTGGCGCATTCAGTCTCGATGTTTGCGCTGGCGCTGGTGCCGCTCGCACTGGGGATCGGTTTTGGACATCCGACGATATCGAGCCTGGTCAGCCTGGTGGCACACGGCGACGAGCAGGGACGAGTGCAGGGCGCGGCGAGCGCCATCGAGAGCCTCGGGCGGACCCTCGGCCCGATTTGGGGTAACGCCTCCCTTCAGCAATACGGTGAATCGATCCCTTACGTCTCAGCCGCCGCGTTCCTGATGCTGACGCTCCTGCTGAGTGTCGGATTTCACGTCGGTAAGTCTGAGGTCGCCCCCTCCCGATAGCGCTGCGCCCCTTCCGGGACGCGGAGCGCGAAGGCTTTAGCCGAGCGAGTGAGCTTCCCTAGTGCGGCTTCACCATTCCCAGCAGGCTTCGCAGACCATTCAACGTCTGGATCATCGACGCGAGCAGCGCGGCGTTGGCGTTGTCGCGCGGAAAAATCTGGCCGACTGACAGTTCGAGGCGGCTGATCAACTCTTCGGCCTTCTGGCGTTCCTGGTCCGTCACATCCGGTCTCCTTCGGCGTCACAACATACCAGATTTTTCCGAACGATCACGTGCAGCGGTGCCGCGCGTCGCGGCAGACACACTGAGACCAAAAAAGTATGGAACAAATTCCTGGACTTGATAAAATTGCCGCCGCCTCAGCGATAAGGAGTGCCAAGCCGGCGTGCGACCCGAGCTCGAAGATTGGCTTCCGAGCCGGCGGCGACGACGTCCATCCCGCTTTCTATCAAGCCATCGATGAGCGCGCGGATGATTTCGGCTCGATTCATGGCTTTGCCATTGCGCGAGCGCATGTCTCGCGTGAGGCGATCAAGATCCTGGATTTGCCGATCGAAGAGGACGACCGAGACCTTGGACCATGTCTCGCTGTGAACAGGCGGCCGGCCGGGACGCGCCTTCCCCGGAGAACGCATCGGCGCGCGCGGCCGAGGCGCCCCTTCGCGTGTACGGGGCAAAGTGACGCGGATTATACATGTCGGTTGTTGGTAGCACAAACACAGCAATAGGACGAACAGGTCATTTTTCCGGCCGAATTCATGACACTACAGGCGCCAAAACGACGTCGTATCGGCCGTCCGCCGGCGGGCGCGCGAGACGGCGAAAAGGTCACGGACTATCCGCAGCTGAGCATCCGTTTGCCCGCCGAAACGAGGGCCACGCTCCAGGCGCTGAGCCTGATTGAAGCGCGTCCTCAGTGGCGAGTGATCAGCGACGCGATCGATTGCTACACGAAGGGTCGTTCGGAGAGCGAGCGCAGGCTCGTCGCCGAACTGGCTGGACGCTCGCGTGCGCGCGTACGCCGCAGCGAGAGGTGATCAGGCCGGCGCCGCGGCCGGCTCCGGCGCGGCGACGATCGGAAGATAGATGCGGAACGACGCGCCCTTTCCGGGCTCGCTGACAACGGAGATCTCGCCGCCGCTCTGTTTGACGATGCCGTAGACGATCGACAATCCGAGGCCGGTGCCCTTCCCCTGTTCTTTTGTCGTGAAGAACGGCTCGAACAACTTCGCCCGCGTCTGCTCGTCGATGCCGGTCCCGGTGTCCGACACACTGAGACGCGCACAGTGTCCAGGCTGTCCCGGCAGGAGTGCGACTGTCGGATCGGCATGCTCGTCGACGTCTTCGACCCGCACCGTCACGCGGCCGCCATCCGGCATCGCATCGCGGGCATTGACGACGAGATTCAGCACGACCTGTTCAGTCTGACCGGAGTCGGCGCGAACCATCAGCGGCTCGGGCGCGCAGACGATCTCGAAGTCGATTTCAGGCCCGATGAGACGGCGCAGCATCGTTTCCATGCCGCGCACGACGTCGCCCAGCGCGAAGATCCGCGGCCGCACCGCCTGCCGGCGGCTGAACGCGAGGAGCTGGTGCGTCAGGCCCGCGCCGCGAGTGACCGATTGCTTGATCTCGCTGACCTCGCCTCGCGCCTGATCGTCCGGCGTCAGCTGCATGAGCAGCAGGTCCGCCGCGCCCATGATGCTCATGAGGATGTTGTTGAAGTCGTGAGCCACGCCGCCGGCCAGCCTGCCCACGGCCTCCAGCTTCTGTGATTGACGGAGTTGCTCCTCGAGGGCGCGCCGCTCCGTGATGTCGCGGAGGAACCCCGTGAGGATCGTCCGATTGTCGTTGCCGAGCCGTGCCACCGTCAGCTCGAGCGGCAGGTCGCTGCCATCCGCGCGGAGGCCGGTGAGCTCGACCTGCGGTCCGGCGAGCGGCCCGCCGCCGGTGGCGATGTACTGGTTCAACGCCGCCATTTGCTGTGCGCGATCGGCCTGCGGCAGCAGCAGCTCGACGCTGCGTCCGAGGATGTCGAGCCGCGCATAACCGAACATCTCCTCCGCGGCGGGATTGAACTCGCGGATGTTCAGCTGCGAATCCATCGTGATGATGGCGTCGTGCGCCGCTTCGAGAATGGCCCCCTGCCGCGCCTCGCTCTCCCGGCCGGCGCGGTACATCTTGTAGGTCAGGTACAGCGGCGTCGCCGTCAGCAGCAGCGTCAGCGAGTAGCCCGAGCTCTGGGTCACCTTGATCACGACCGCGGCCGCGATGGCGCCGAGGAGATAGCTCGGCGCGCTGGAAGCGAAATCCGATTTCCAGATGCGCCACGCGCTCTGGTTCGTCGTCACGGCGATCGCGATCGCAATCGGCACCGTGTTCACGAAGAAGTAGGTGAGCGCCATGCCGAGCAGCGGCATGATGAGCGCGCTCGGGTCCGCGTCTTCGTGTCCCCCGAGACGCTGGTAGACCTGTCCCGCCGCTTCCACCGTCAACACCAGGATCGACATGTTGAACAGGGTGCGGAACGCCGGGTTCGGCGACTTCGAGTTCAGCGTCGTCTGGCTCCAGCCGCTGGCGGCGCCGACGATCATCGTCGCGTGGGGGCCTCGCAGCATCAGCGAGGCGATGTCGACGACGTACGACACCGACATGTTCGAGCCGCTGGCAATCGGGAACTGGACCTTGAATGCCGACGTCAACGACGACAGCAGCACCAGCAACACCAGGGGGGTGACCGGCGTGAGGGTCGCGCGAGGCACCAGAACGGCGAACGTCACCGCGCCGAGCGCGATGACCGTCAGGATGTACCAACGGCCGCGGGGTGGGAGGGCCCGGAGCAAGGCTTTGCCAGTATAGCGCGCTTGACAACGTTAAAACAGTTGTTTTATACATTTGTTTGAGACAAACGACATGTCGAGAAAACGAGCGATTCTCCTCCTTGTGCTGCTGTTGGCCGCAGGCGCCGGCACGTACGCGTATCGCCGCATGGGCACGCCGGCTCTGGTGCTGACCGGCATCGTCACGACCAACGACGTCATCGTCAGCCCGCAAATCGCCGGACAGATCGGGCAGTTGCTCGTCACCGAAGGAGATACCGTCAAGAAAGATCAGCTGGTCGCGGTGATTGTTCCCGACGAGCTGAAGGCCGACACCGCCTACTTCGCGCAGAACGTCGAAGGGATGTCTTCGCAGATTCGAGAGTCGGAGGCGGCGCTCAGGCTTCAGGAGCGGCAGAACGCCGACCAGATCCGGCAGGCCGAGTCCACGCTCGCCTCAGTTGAGGCCCAGGTCGACGCCGCGGCCGCCGACGTGGAACAGACGCGCCTGACTTACACGCGGACCCAGAATCTCTCCAGGCAGAACGTCGTCTCGGCGCAGGAGCTCGATGCGGCCCGCACGGCGCAGACGGCGGCCCAGGCGAAACTCGACGCGCTGAAGAAGCAGGTGGATGCGCAGCGAGCCGCGGTCGCGATGGCGCGATCGAATGCCGAGCAGACGGCCGTTCGCCGGAGCCAGGTACAGACCAGCGAGCACATGAAGCAGGCGGCGTCGGCGCAGAGCACCAAAGCCAGCGTGCGGCTTCGGTACACCGAGATCCACGCACCGATCGAAGGCATCGTCGACGTGCGCGCGGCGCGGGTGGGAGAAGTCGTGAACCCCGGGCAGCCGATCATCACGCTCATCAACCCGGACGATCTCTGGATCCGCGTCGACGTGGAAGAGAGCTACATCGATCGCGTGCGGCTCGGCGACAAGATGACGGTGCGCCTGCCGTCCGGGGCGGAGCTCGAAGGGACGGTCTTCTACCGCGGCGCCGACGCCGGTTTCGCGACACAGCGCGATGTCAGCCGCACCAAGCGGGACATCAAGACGTTCGAGGTGCGGCTGCGCGCGGACAACAAGGAGCGCCGGCTCGCCGTCGGCATGACCGCCTACGTGATGATGCCGGTCCAGTAACACATGTACGCCATCGACGTTCGCAACATCGTCAAGAAGTTCGGCGAGTTCACCGCCGTCAAGGGGATCAGCTTCACCGTTGACGAAGGAGAAATCTTCGGATTGCTCGGGCCGAACGGCGCCGGCAAGTCGACGCTGATTCGAATGCTCGTCACGCTGCTGCCGCCGACGATGGGGACTGCGCTCATCAACGGGTTCGACGTCGTGAAGCAGTCCGACGGCGTGCGGCAGTCGATCGGCGTGATCCCGCAGGCGATGACGAGCGATCTCGAGCTGAGCGTCGAGGAGAACCTGATCATCTTCGCGAAGCTGTACGGCGTTCCCAAGCCGAAGCGGGAGCGGCTGATCAACGAGCTGCTGGAAGCCGTCGAGTTGACGCAGTGGCGCCACGCCCAGGTGAAGAATCTGTCTGGCGGCATGCGGCGCCGTGTCGAGATCGCGCGCGGGCTGGTGCACGAGCCTCGCATCTTCTTCCTCGACGAGCCGACCACCGGCCTCGATCCGGTGTCGCGCGTGGCCGTGTGGGAGATGCTGGAAAAGATCAAGCGCGAGCGGAACCTGACGATCCTGATCACGACGCACTACATGGACGAGGCCGACAAGCTCTGCGATCGGATTGCCATCGTGGATCACGGCGAGCTCAAGGCGCTGGATTCTCCCCTCAAGCTGAAAGCGTCGATCCCCGGCAAGAATTCGCTGGAGGTCAGCTTCTCATCGGTGCCCGCGGGCTGGCAGGAGAAGCTGGAAGCGCTGGCCGGCGTCGAATCGGTGAGCGCGCACGACAACATCTTCCGCATCGCCACCGGCAGCGGTCCGGCGACGACGCTGGCGCTCATGGAGCTCGCGGCACAGGAGGGCGTGACCGTCGGCTCGCTGTCCGTTCAGAGCACGTCGCTCGACGACGTATTCGTGCATTACACGGGGCGGGCGCTCCGCGACGCGCTGCAGGAGGCCAACCCGCTCGACCGTGGCCCGATGTTGAGGAGGGCGTAATGGGACGAACCTGGGCCATCATCGAACGTGAGCTGCGACGATTCCGTCGAAGCCCCGTGCTCATCGTCATGGCGCTGGTCATGCCGGTCGTGCAGCTCGTCGTCCTCGGCTACGCGTTCGGCGGCAACGTCAAGCATCTGAAACTGGCGGTCGTCGATCAGGATCGCGGCGTGCCCGCGGTACGCGTGCGCGAGCTGGCGTCGGCCGCCGCGTCCGGTGCGCACACGATCGACATCTTTGACTATTCGGACCAGGGGCGAGCGATTGAAGACCTGCGCAACGGGCGAGTCAATGGCGTCCTGACGATTCCAGCCGACTTCTCCCGCCGGGTTCTCGCCAAGAACGAGCCCCACGTGGCGCTCATCGAGGACAATACCGACGGCTTCGTCTCGGTCGCGATGGCCGGGACGATGGGCGGGATTCTGCAGGCCTATAGCCTGCCGTCGCATACGCCGCGCATCGCGAGTTCGGCGGCTCTCGACGTCGTCGAGATTTATCCCTACGTGCCGTACGTGCAGTACCTGCTGCCAGGGTCGGTCGTCATGTCCATCTTCATGATGGTGATGATCGGCGGCGGGATCATCTTCATCGACGACAAGGCCCGCGGCCTCCACGAGGGATACCTCGTGACGCCGATCAAGAAGCTCGAGCTGATCGCGGGCTTCAACATCTCCGGCACGATCAAGGCGGTGCTGGCGGGGATGTTCCTGCTGATTATCGGCTCCCTGATCGCCGGCATCCCAAACGCCTTCGATCCGATGCGCCTGCTGCGCTTGTTCGTCGTAGTATGCGTGACGTCGTTCGCGCTGATCAGCCTGATGTTCCTGCTGATGGTCCGGGTCAGCGACCCGCTGCTGCCGCGCGCCGTGTTCGGTGTGCTCAACACGGTGCTCTACTTTCCGAGCGGCGCCGTCTATCCGCAGCAGGGTTTCCCGGGATGGATGCAGGTGATTGCCGTCGCCGACCCGTTCACCTACGCCGTCCACGCGTTCAAGAGCCTGCTGCTGAAGAACACGGGGTTCACGGCGATTTCCTACGACCTCACGTTCCTGCTGATCTTTTCCGTCGTGTCGCTGAGCGCCGCGACGGCTCTGTTCAAGCGATCCCTGTGACCACCAGCCGCGATACGGAAACCCGCGACCGGCTCCTGAAGGCAGCGGAGCGCCTGTTTGCCGATCGCGGTTTCAAGAAGGTGACCGTCCGCGACATCTGCCGGGCAGCCCGCGCGAACGTCGCCGCCGTCAACTACCACTTCGGCGACAAGCTCGGGCTCTACCGCGAGGTGATGCAATCGGCGATCGACGCGATGCGCGGGACCAACGACGCCGCGCGCGAGGCCGGCGCAGGACAATCGGCGGAAGAGCAGTTGCGCCGGTACATCGCGATCTTCGTGCACCGCGTCCTGACGCCGGGGAACGACACGGTGCACAAGCTGATCAACCGTGAGATGAACGATCCCACGCCGGCGCTCGACACGCTCGTCGAACAAGGCGTGCGCCCTCGCGTGGAATACCTCTCGGGGCTGATCGCCGAGATCATCGAGTGCGCGCCGACGGATCAGCGCGTGCTGCGCTGCGTCGCCGGCGTGCAGGCGCAGATCATCTCGTACCTGCCGAATCCGATCGCGGCGCGGCTCGGGTTCGCGTACAAACCGACGCCGGCCAACCTGGACGGCATTGCCGAACACGTCGCGGAGTTCTCGATCGCCGGCGTGCACGCCGTCGGCCGCGCCGTGCATGCCCGCTGATTCGGCAGACGAGCGGCTGCGTCAGGCCGCGCACCCGCCCGACTGGACGAATCCCGAACCCCGCGGCCGATACCATCTCGTCGTCATCGGCGGCGGGACCGCCGGGCTCGTCTGCGCGATGGGCGCTGCGGGTCTGGGCGCGCGTGTGGCGCTGGTGGAGCGAGCTCTCCTCGGCGGCGATTGCCTGAACACCGGGTGCGTTCCGTCGAAAGCGCTGCTGCGGTCGGCTCGTGCGGCCGCCGATGCGCGGCGGGCTCCCACGGTCGGCGTGCGCGTCGGCGACGTCGATCCCGACTTTGCGGCCGTGATGGGCCGCATGCGCGAGCGGCGCGCGGATATCAGCCCGCACGATTCCGCCGAGCGGCTGCGCGCCGCCGGGGTTGATGTCTATTTTGGTGATGCGCGTTTCGCCGGCACTTCGACGATTGCCGTCGCGGGCCGCGAACTGACATTTCGACGCGCGGTGATCGCCACCGGCAGCCGTCCGGCAGTCCCGCCGATTCGCGGGATCGACACCGTACCGTTTCTCACGACCGAGACGCTCTTTGAATTGCGCGATCGCCCGCGCCGGTTGGCCATCGTCGGCGGCGGCCCGATCGGCTGCGAGATCGCGCAGGCGTTCGCGCGGCTCGGAACCGCCGTCACCCTCGTCGAGCAGGCAGCGAGAGTGCTGCCGGGGGAAGATGCCGACGCCGCCGAACTCGTTGCGAACCGGTTGATCGCTGACGGGGTCACGCTCCGGCTCGGCGCAGACATCGAGGAGGTGTCGGCCGACGGCGATGTCATTCGATTGAACCTGGGCAAGGGGACGGTTGAGAGCGGACGTAACACCGAGACGGTCTGCGACCAGCTGCTCGTCGCCGCAGGCCGCGCACCGAATGTCGAAGCGCTGGATCTGGCGGCCGCCGACGTCGCCGTCAATGTCTCGGGCGTCGTCGTCGACGATCGCCTGCGCACGACGAACCATCGGGTATTCGCGGCGGGTGACGTCTGTTCGACGTTCAAGTACACCCACGCCGCCGACGCGCTCGCGCGCATCGTCATCCAGAACGCGCTGTTCTTCGGGCGCAAGCGTGCCAGCGCTCTCGTCATCCCGTGGTGCACCTACACCGATCCTGAAGTCGCTCACGTGGGTCTGTACGAAGAGCAGGCGCGGTCGGCGGGCCGCCGCGTGGAGACGATCACGATCCCGTTGTCGGATGTCGATCGCGCCATCGTCGATGAAGAGCGGGACGGCTTCGTGCGGGTGCATCACGAGCGCGGACGACTGCTGGGCTGTACGGTGGTGGCGTCACGGGCAGGGGAGATGATCGGCCTGGCCGCGCACGCGTTGACCCACGGCGCACGCCTGACGTCGCTCGGATCGACGATTCAACCGTATCCAACGCTGAACAACGCGTTTCGCTCCGCCGCCGACGCCTATTCGCGAACGCGTCTCACGCCAACGGTTCGAGCCGTCCTGCGCCGATACTTCACCGTGCGACGATAGCGGCCGCGATAGCTCCTCCTCTCTGCTTGGTCCATAATTCCGCACGGGACATCTATGCCACCTTTAGACGGTTTGCGAGTGATCGATCTCACGCGGGTCGTGGCCGGCCCGTTCTGCACGATGATGCTCGGCGACATGGGCGCCGAGGTCCTGAAGATCGAGGAACCGAAACACGGTGACGACTCGCGCGCATGGGCGCCGTTCATCGAAGGGACGGGCAGCTTCTTCCTCGCGCTCAACCGCAGCAAGAAGAGCGTGGCGCTCGATCTGAAGACGCCCGGCGGCGCAGACGCGCTCAAGAGATTGATCGAGACCGCCGACGTGCTCATCGAAAACTTCAGGCCGGGCAGCCTCGCGGAGCTCGGCTTCGATTACGCATCCGCATCCGCCTTGAACCCGCGGCTGATCTACTGCTCGATCTCGGGCTACGGCCAGACAGGTCCCTCGTCACAACTGCCTGGCTACGATGCCGTTCTTCAGGGTGAGGCCGGCATCATGGACATGACCGGCGCCCGGACCGGCGAGCCCACACGTGTCGGAGTCGCGATCACCGACTACCTCGCCGGGCTGTACGCCACTCAGGGCATTCTGCTGGCGCTCAACGATCGGCACGCGAGCGGGCTGGGACAGCACGTCGACATCTCACTGTTCGAATCGATGCTCTCGGTGATGCGCCTCCCGATGTCGGTATTGGAAGCCACCGGCGTGACGCCGACGCGCGTCGGCAACGATCACCTCAACATCGCGCCGTACGAACCGCTTCGCGCCAGGGACGGCTTGATCATCGTCGCCGTTGCAAACCCGGGCTTGTGGGTACGGTTCTGCGAGGCCATGGAGCGACCCGGCTGGCGCGAGGATCCGCGATTCCTGACGAACACCGATCGTGTGGCGAATCGCGATGCGCTCAAGGCCGCGATTGAGGCGGTGTTCTCGGAATTCACCGTGGAGGAACTGACCGCGCGCTTCCAGGCGAAGAACGTGCCGTGCGGACGCGTGCGCTCCATTGGCGAGGCGCTCGAGCATCCGCAAATCGGGCCACGCGAGATCCTCATGGTGCAGGAGCATCCGCGGATGGGCCCGATCGAAACGCTTGCGCCCGTCGTGCGTCTCTCTCGCACGCCGGCCAGCGTCACGCTTCCGCCGCCGGAGCTCGGCGAGCATACGAAGGAAATACTGGCCAGCCTGCCGTCCCGGGTATCATGACGCCGTGTTTCAACCGACTCTGCTCCGAAACCGCGTCGCGCTGATCACCGGCGGCGGCACGGGCATCTGTCGCGGGATCGCGCTGGCCTTCGCGCGTCACGGCTGCGCCGTCGCGATCATCAGCCGCAAGCTCGAACACCTGGAGCCGACGGTGGCCGAACTGCAGGCGCTTGGCGGGCGCGCCATCGCGAAGGCCGCCGACGTTCGCGATCCGGCGGCCGTCGCGGACGCGGTCGCGGCAGTCGTGTCCGACCTTGGGCGCCTCGACATTCTCGTGAACGGCGCCGCCGGCAATTTCATCTGCCTCGCCGAGAATCTGTCGCCGAACGGATTCGGCACGGTGGTCGACATCGACCTGAAAGGCACCTTCAACGTCTCTCGAGCTGCACTGCCGCATCTGAAAACGCAGGGCGGATCGGTCATCAACATCAGCGCGACGCTGCCGTACCTGGGGACGATGGGGCAGGCGCATGCGTCGGCGGCGAAGGCAGGCGTCGACTCTCTGACGCGGACGCTGGCGGTCGAATGGGGGCCTTACGGCATTCGCGTCAACGGGATCGCTCCGGGACCGATCGATGGAACTGAAGGCGTCCGCCGGCTCACCAACGAGAAATCGCGCGAAGGCGCCATCAAGCAATGCCCGCTCGGACGAATGGGAACGGTGGACGACATTGCGAATGCGTCGCTCTTTCTCGCGTCGGATGCGGCCTCGTATGTCAACGGCGTGACGCTCGTCGTGGACGGCGGCCTCTGGCTCCGCTCGGCGCGCATCCTGGGTGAAGAATGACAACGACGACGATGACCACGCCGGCGTGGGCCGTGGGCGTGAGCACCGGGGTGCATGCCGCCGGCAGCCGCGACGTGGTCTACGTGCCGGACAATCCGCTGTCGCACGTCCTGCGCGTCTTCGAGCAGCAGTTTCGCGACGTGCGGCTGTACCTGGCGACACGTGAAGAGGAGGCGTTCGGCATCGCCGCGGGCCTGTATCTGGGAGGGCGCCTGCCCACGGTGATGCTCCAGTCGAGCGGCCTGGGCAATTCGCTGAACGCCGTGACGTCGCTGCTGATGCCGTATCAGATCCCGGTGCTCATGGTCGTCAGCATGCGCGGCGACAGCGGCGATTGGAACGCGGCGCAAATGCCGATGGGGCGTGCGGTGCGCGGCATCTTCGAATCCCTGGGTGTTCCGCACACCACGGTCGAGTCCGCGAACCAGGCCTGCGACACGATCCGCTGCGCCGGCAAGACCGCCTTCGGCACGCGCACGAGCCTGGCGTGCCTTCTGCCGCGGAAAGTGACGACCGGGTCATGAATCGCGTCGAAGCCACTCGTGTCATCGTGCAGCTCGCCGGCGACGCGCCGATCGTCGCGAGCCTCGGCCATCCCGCCTACGATCTCTTTGCCGCCGGCGATCGGCCCCGGAACTTCTACACCTGGGGCAGCATGGGACTCGCCTCGTCCATCGGCCTCGGTCTCGCGATCGCGCGTCCGGACGTTCGTGTCATCGTGCTCGACGGCGACGGCTCGCTGCTGATGAATCTCGGATCGCTCGCGACCATCGGGCTGCTCCGTCCGGCGAATCTCGTGGTCGTGGTGATGGACAACCAGGAGTACGCCACGACGGGCGGTCAGCCGACGCCGACCGCGCACGGCGCCGATCTCGAGGCTGCGGCGCGGGCGATGGGGATCGCGGCCTCGGCGACGGTGCGCACCGAGGACGAGCTGCGCCAAGCGATGGAGTCGACGCGCTTCATTGTCGCCAAGGTTCAGGAGTCGGCGCCGACAGCCAAGCCGCCGCTCGACTGCGTGTTCATCAAGCAGCGGTTCATGGCCGCCATCGGCAATCCCGAGACCGCTACGCAGGGGGCGTCTCTCTGACCCTGCCCGATTTCGTCACGGCGGCCCAACCGCCGGTCGCGGCGCGCATCGCTGCAGCGCGTGCGCTGCTCGACACGGTCGGTGTGACCCTCGCCGGCGCCGCCGAGCCGGCGTCGCGGATCGTCCAGCGCGTCGTCGAACAGGACGGAGAGGGGCCGTGCCGGGTGCTGGGGACGGCGCGGCGCGCGAGCGGGGCGAATGCGGCCCTGGCGAACGGCACGGCCGCGCACGCGCTGGATTACGACGACATGTGTTTCGTGTCGCTGGCGCATCCGAGCGCGCCGCTGGTCGCCGCTGCTCTCGCGGCTGCCGAAATCGCCGGCGTGTCAGGTCGAGCCCTGCTCGACGCCTACATCGTCGGTTTCGAAATCGAGGGGCGGCTGGGCCGCGCGATGAACCCGCGCCACTACCAGCGCGGATGGCATTGCACGTCCACGCTCGGGACGATCGGCGCCGCGGCCGCGGCGGCGCGCCTGCTCCGCCTCGATTCTGATGCCGCGGGCCACGCGCTCGCGATCGCGGCGTCGGAGGCGTCCGGCCTCAAGGAAAACTTCGGGACGATGGTCAAGCCGCTGCATGCCGGGCTGGCGGCACGCAACGGCGTCCTCGCCGCGTTGCTGGCGCAGGCCGGCATGACGGCGAGCCGCGCCGCGATCGAGGGTCCGCAGGGATTCCTCAAGGCGCTGGATGGTGAGCAGACGTCGCTCGATGCCGAAACCGCCGATCTCGGCTCACGCTGGGAAATCGTCGACACCGGAATCACGGTGAAGCTGTACCCGTCGTGCGCGGGGACGCACCCCACGCTCGACGCGCTGCTCGATCTGAAGCGGCGCGAAGATTTCCGCGCGGAGGAGATCGATGCGATCGACGTCGGCGTCGATCCGATCGTGCCGACGATCCTGCTGTACGACCGGCCGTCGAGCGGATTGGAAGGCAAGTTCAGCATGCCGTTTTGCGCGGCAGCGGCGATCGTGAACGGCCGCGTCGGCATCGATACGTTTGAGCCCACACAGCTTCGGAATCCGGCGATTCTCGCCCTGCAGGCGCGCGTCACCATGCGCGTCGATCCGACGCTGGATTCCACGGCGCCGTCGCTGACCCAGGCTCGAGTGGCCGTGCGACTGCGCGACGGCCGCGTGCTGTCAGCGTCAGCCAACGGCGCGCGCGGGTATCCCGAGAAGCCGGCGAGCGACGATGAACTGGCATCGAAGTTCATGTCATGCGCGACGCAGACTCTCGAGGAGTCCGCGGCTGTCAGAGCGCTCGCCGTGCTGCGAGAAATCGAGTCGGTTCACGATATGCGAGCGGTCACCGCACTGTT
>DASSGK010000359.1:0-3427 GCA_035693505.1 Vicinamibacterales bacterium | reverse complement strand
CGAGCCATTCGGCAGCGGCTGCCGGCTTGTCTCCGCCTTCGCGCTCGATGGTGACGTCCCAGGTGACTTGAAATCCGCCGCTGACGGCGTCCACGGCCTTGAGGGTGATGAGTGCCCGGATCCGGGAGCCGGCGGGGACGGGCGAGACGAAGCGCACGCGGTTGAGGCCGTAGTTGATGGCCATCCGCAGACCGGTGACGCGGATCGATTCCCGGATCAGGGTGCTGAGCAGCGACAGCGTCAGGAACCCGTGTGCGATGGTGGTGTGTGACGGCAATTCGACCGCCGCGCGCTTCGTGTCGACGTGAATCCACTGATGATCGCCGGTGGCATCGGCGAACTGGTTGATGCGTGCCTGGGTCACCTCGAACCAGTCGCTGACGGCGATCTGCTGACCCACCCTGCCGCCGAGCGCGCGAACGTCGATGTCGATCATTTCTCCTCGCTCCCAGCCCCTAGTCCCCTAGTCCCCAGCCCCCAGTCCCTACGAGTAAAACCCGCGTCCTTCCGCGACCAGGCGCTCGAGCAGCGGCGCCGGCTCCCAGTAGTCGCCGAATCGCGCACGATATTCGTTCACCCGTGACAGCACGGTTGGGAGCCCGACGGTGTCCGCGTAGAACATCGGACCGCCCCGGTAACGCGGGAAACCAAAGCCGTAGACGTAGATGATGTCGATGTCCCCTGGACGGGTCGCGAACTTTTCTTCCAGCACGCGCGCGCCTTCGTTGGCCAGTGCGGTCGTGATGCGCGCGATGATTTCGTCATCGGTGATGGGCCGCCGCACGATGCCCCGCTTGCGGGCCTCGTCGTTGGCGAGTTCCTCGATGAGCGGGTCCGTGTGCCGGTTGCGGCTGCCTGGGGCGTCGTATTTGTACCAGCCCGCGCCGGTCTTCTGTCCGTAGCGGCCCATCTCGAAGAGCCGATCGGGGATCGCAGATTGCGGTCCCTCGGCGCGCGACTTGCCGATCGATTTCAGGTATTGCCTGATTCGCGCGCCGACGTCGATGCCGGCAATGTCCTGCATGCCATACGGCCCGACCGGCAGGCCGAAATCCGTGAGCACGCGATCGATCTGCTCGACGCTGGCGCCTTCCTCGAGCAGGAGATATGCCTCGCGCATGTAGTAGGCCAGCATGCGGTTGGCCACGAACCCGAAGCAGTTGCCGACGACGACGCCGACCTTGCCGAGCTTTTTGGCAAGCTTGAGCGAGGTGGCGATCGCCTGCTTGCTCGTCTCGCGGCCGCGGACGATTTCGAGGAGCTTCATCACGTTCGCCGGGCTGAAGTAGTGATGCCCGAGAACCTGCGACGGCCGCCCGCTCGCGTTCGCGAACTGATCGATGTCGAGCGTGGAGGAGTTCGACGCGAGGATGCAATCGGGGCGCGTCGCTTTGCCCAGCTCCGCGAACGTGGCCTTCTTCAGGTCCATGTTCTCGAAGACCGCTTCGGTGACGATATCCACCTGGTCGAAGCCGTCGTAGCTGGTCGTCGGCGTGATCAGCGCCATGGTCTTCTCGACCTGCTCCGCCGTCATCTTGCCCTTCGACATCGTGACTTCGTAGTTGCGCCGGATCGTGGCAAGGCCCCGATCGAGCGCGGCCTGGTCCACTTCCTTCAGGAGGACCGGGATGCCGGCATTCGCGTAGTTCATCGCGATGCCGCCGCCCATGGTCCCGGCGCCGACGACAGCGGCGCGCTTGATCTCGCTCGTCGGCGTGTCTTTCGGGACGTCAGGAACCTTGGCGACCTCACGCTCGGCGAAAAACAGATGCCGCAGCGCCTTGGATTCCGTTGAGACGACACAGTCGGCGAACAATTCGCGCTCGCGGATTGAGCCCTGATCGAAGGGCAGCTTGAGGCCGGCTTCGATGGCGTCGACTACCGCGTACGGCGCGCGCATGCCTCGGGCAGTCTTCTTGAGCGACTCGCGCATCGCCGCGCACGCGTCGAGTCCGGCCTTCACGCCTTCCGGATTGATAGCGATGTCCCGAACCTTGCGGATCTCCTTCGCATCAGCTTTGGCGTTGGCAAATGCAATCGCGCCGGAGAGCAGCTCGGGGACGATCTGGTCGATGATCCCGGCGTCCAGCGCCTTCTGCGCGGAGACGGGCTTCCCGTCGGTGCTCATCTCCAGCGCCATCTTCGCGCCGGCAAGACGCGGGAGGCGCTGCGTCCCGCCGGCCCCGGGGATGATGCCCAGCATCACTTCGGGCTGGCCGACTTTTGCATCCTTCGTCGCGACGCGGAAGTGACAGGCCTGGGCGACCTCGAGGCCGCCTCCGAGCGCGTTGCCATGAATCGCGGCGACGAGCGGCTTGCCGGCATCTTCCATCCGCTTGAGCAGCGCGTGCGTGCCTTCCGAACGCGCCATCGCATCGGCGGGCGTTTTCAGAAAATCAAACGCCTTGATGTCGGCGCCGGCGATGAACGTAGTGCCGGCACCGATGAGCACGATCGCCCTGGCTGCCGGATCGGCGATGCCTCGCTTGACCGCTTCGTCAATCTGTCCCCAGACCTCCGGCGCGAGTGCGTTCACCGGCGGGTTGTCAATGGTCACGACGGCGACGCCGTCCTTCACTTCGTACCGAACGAGATCCGGCATGGCCGCTCCTGAAAATGGGTGGGTAGATTATCAGATGCGTTTACTCGGCGCGAAGCGCGACGATCGGATCGACGCGCGCGGCCCGGCGTGCCGGCGCGTAGCTGGCCACCATAGCCACGCCGATCAGCGCTGAGGCGGACGCGACGTAGGTGAAGATGTCGGTCGTCTTGACGCCGAACAGCAGCGCCGCGAAGGCGCGGCTCGCCGCGTACGCCGCCGGGAGCCCGATGGCGACGCCGGCGCCGTTGAACAGTCGCTGCGCCAGGCGGTCGCTGATCACCACCGACGGCGTGGGCGCGTCGGCATTCGCGATTGGGCGGCCGGCGAGCATCGGCCCACCGGCGACGGCGAAGAACGACGGCGACACCGTCGCGCCTTCGAGCAACTCCGACCCGTTCGGGCTCGACCGCTGAAAAACCTGGTCGCTGTAGAACGTCACGTCGGAGAAGACATGCAGCGACTCCTGCCAGCGTGCCGCTGCGTCCAACGGCCAGGAGACCCGGCCGGGGCGCGGCGTCCCCTCGTACTGGCGTGTCGCTTCAATCACGACGAGCCGATCCGCGTCGCGGTAGGCAAGCGGCCTGACCAGCAATCCATAGACGACGCTGAATATCGCGGTGTTAGCGCCGATGGCGAGCGCGAGCGTGGCCAGCGCCACGATGGTGAACACCGGCGTTCGGCGCGTCCCGCGCACGGCGTACTTGATGTCCCGGCCGACCGACTCGAGCACCGGAAACAACCCGTTGATCATCTGGAGAACCGCTAGGGTTCCAGCGTGCCGCGCGGCGCCTCGACGAGGATGCACGTCGTCGTGCCGTGCGCGCA
>DASSGK010000358.1:0-5627 GCA_035693505.1 Vicinamibacterales bacterium | reverse complement strand
GGGCAGGGGTTGCCCGATTGGCGATGCGGACGAGCCGCAGGTGTTCGATGTCGTGCCCGGGCCCGAGCGTGGCCTTCGGTCGGGCCTGGCCGTTCCGGTCAGGATCGACGATCAGCTGGTAGCGGTGCTCGCCCTGTTCTCGCGGCGGCCACGAGCGTACTCGGCCAGAGACCTCGTCGCGGCGGAACGTCTCGCGGGTTATGTCGGTGTGGCCCTCGCGCACCAGCGTCTCGCGGAGGCAGCCCGTCATGCGGCGGTGGAACGGGAGCGGACGGCGAGCATCGAGAGCTCCGTGGACCTGTTGCGCACAATCTCGGACGTGCTCGACATCCGCACCGTCTTTCCCCAGGTGTCGGAGATCGCGAACAAGATGCTCCCGCACGACCGCCTCACGATGATGTTTCAGGACCAGAACGGCCACATCGTGTTCGAGGCGGCATCCACCGATGAGTTCCCAGACCTGACACGAATCGTCAAGTCCGGCCCGTCCATGCCGGACGAGGGATTCATGATCATCGACGATTTCAGTACGGCCGCGCTGCCGATTGCCGAACCGGCCGATCTGCGCGAACGATTGGTGGCTGCCGGGTATCGGTCGATGCTCACGGTGTTGACGCGGGCGCGCGATCAGGCGATGGGTCTCGGCTTCTGGTCGAAACGGCCGCGGGCATTCGACCGGCGCGACGTGCCGGTGGCGCGCCGAATCGCCGATCACGTGGCGCTCGCGGTTTCTCACGAGCAGCTGGCCGACGCGGCCCGCCAGATGGCGGAGGCGCAAATGCGCGCCGAACATCTCGAGTCGCGCGTCCAGACACTCGCCGCCGAGCTCGAGTCAAAAACCGGCCATGGGCGTGTCATCGGTCAATCGGCTGAGTGGATGGACGTGCTGAAGAAGGCGACCCAGGTCGCGGCCACGGACACCACGGTACTCCTGAGCGGTGAATCGGGCACTGGCAAGGAGGTGGTGGCGCATTTCATTCATCGCGCGTCCGCGAGAAAAGGCGGTCCATTCATCGCACTGAACTGTGCGGCGCTGCCGGAGCAGCTGCTCGAGTCTGAGCTGTTCGGCTACGAGCGCGGCGCGTTCACCGGCGCGCAGCAGGCCAAGCCCGGTCAGATCGAGTTGGCCGCTGGTGGGGTTCTCTTTCTCGACGAGGTCAGCGAGATGAGCCTGCCGGCGCAGGCAAAATTCCTGCGCGTGTTGCAGGAGCGCGAATTCCAGCGGCTCGGCGCGACGCGCTTGCAGAAGGCCAACGTTCGCGTCGTGGCCGCGACGAACAGGGAACTGCGAAAAGCCGTCGACCGCGGGGAGTTCCGGGAGGACCTGTACTATCGGCTGCAGGTGTTCGACATTCGCTTGACGCCGCTCCGCGAGCGCAAAGGCGACATTCTGCTGCTCGGCGACGCGTTCCTGCAGGACATCGGAAAATCCTTCGGCCGCCCCCCTGCCGGCCTGACGCGCGCCGCCAGGGAAGCGCTGCTGCAGCATGACTGGCCAGGCAACGTTCGCGAGTTGCGGAATGCACTCGAGCGGGCGGCGATTCTGTGCGAAGGCGGTCTCATCGGCGCGCAGCACCTGGGTCTGCAGACCTCGAGCCGGCCGCCTGACGCTCACACCACCGACTTGAACATCGTGGAGCGCGAGACGATCGCGCAGGTCATGCAGGACTGCCGCTGGAACAAGTCGAAGGCGGCGCGGCGTCTCGGCTTGTCGCGCACGCAGCTCTATGTTCGTCTCAGAAAGTACGATCTCGAACAGCCGCCGCCCGCGTAAACGCCCGGGCGTGTCCTGTCTCGGGCGTCGACATCTGACGCCATGAACGCGACAGGAAAAACAGGCCAAGTCCCAGGCTTGTCCAGACCACCACGCGAGCTTTGCGAACGAGCGCGAGGCCGACACCCGTGGCGCCGCCGAGCTGAAGCGCCGTCGCCACCGCGCCTGTCCCGGCCTCGTCGACACCGAGCCACATCGGAACGAACTGAAATGCGATCGTGATGGTCCGATTGACGAACTCGAGCACGAAGGCCGTGATGAAGGCCACCGGCGCGCCCGCAATGAGCGTCACCGTCAGCCAGATCTCCAGCACGCCCGTGAGGTGATAGGCCGCTTCGAGCGCGAGGAGCGGGGGCAGGCGGCCGGGATGCCGTGACGCGAAGCCGAACACCTGATCCTCGATAGCGGTGACGTCCGTGCGCCGGCCACCGGCGAGACGCCGAAGCGGTTGCCACGACTCCAACATCGTGACGAGGGCGCTGGCAACACGCACACGCCGCACCAGCGTCACCAGGACGAGGAGCGCAAAGCCGATGGCGACGCCGAGGGTGACGTAGGCGGTGCGCCGTAACGCGACGCCGACATCGAACGACAGCAAGAGCGCCGCAGTGCCGCACACGAACACGATGACCACGGACGCGATGTAAAACAGGTTCTCGACCGTGACGGCCGAGATCGCCGAAGCAGGTCCTACGCGGCGATGCACGAATGCGACCTTCGATGGCTCGCTGACGAGCACACCAAACGGTGTGACGTTGCCGAGGGCGTCCCCCATCACGGCCGCGCCAAACGCGCTGCCGAGAGGCAGCCGGCTCGGATCGTCCAGGCACATCCGCCAGGCGACGGCGCGCAGCACGTACCGAATGCCGCCGAGCAGGCAGATCACCACGAACCACCAGCCGATTCGACTCACACCGTCACGCACGGCCGAGGCACCTGCGGCGCGGATGGACCAGAGGAACAACAGCGCTCCGCCAACGCCGGCCGCCAGCGCCGCGAAACGCAGGCTCCGCTTCGCAGCTATGCTCTCGCCCATTGAGCGGCTGGAGGAGCAAGGGGAGTGCCACGAGCGCTCGATGCTGAGAGTACCGCGGCAATCTGCGCTTCCAGTAGCGCAGCGCTTCAGCGCTGCGAAGACCCAGAGTGCTCGCTTGCTGATGCGCCTGTGTGCACAGGTTGCGTGATTATGCGCAGTCAGAAGATGTCCACAGAGCCGCGAGCACTCCCCGCCGCAAAGCGCCGTAACCCGCGCGTGCACCGAACAATAGACGCCGTGTTGCGAGCCTGACAGGACGCTGGCTCTCCGCTTGCCGTGACGAAGCGCGTGATGGCCACCGCGCTCGCCGAACCCGCCGCCCTGCAAGAGACACCGAGCTCGATTCTCGGCCTCTCGATCTCCATCGCTCAACTGCGGCTCGTCGCGCTCGTTGTCGTGCTCGTCGCTGCAAGCCTCACGCGGACGGTTCAACTCGCCAGCTACGGCTTCAGCGAAGACGAGATGAACAAGGTTCACGCCGTCGAGGAGTACCGGCACGGACGGTTTGGCGCCAACGCCGAGCACCCGATGCTGATGAAACTGGCGATGTGGGGCAGTGTCGCGCTTTCGGAACGATGGAACGCCGTGGCGGCACCGGAGCGGACGATCCCGATGGAGACCGCCATCCGCCTGCCGAACGCGCTCGCCGGCGCGGCGACGACCGTCGTGCTGTTCTTCGTCGTCGAGCTCCTGTTCGGCGTGCCGGCGGCGATCGCCGCGTCGGCGCTCTGGGCGCTCGACGTGAACGCCATCTCGATTGGCCGGATCGGGAAAGAAGACACCTTCCTGCTGCTGTTCTTCCTCGTGGCGGTCTGGTGTTACGAGCGAGGCAAGCGGCAGGGAGTCACCAATTCCTCGGCCGCCCAGCGCTGGTACGCGGGAAGCGGCGCGGCCTTCGGGCTGATGCTCGCGTCGAAGTACATGCCGCAGTATCTCCCCATCTACGCGCTGTTCAACACGCTGACCGACCGGGAGCCGGGCGCCAACCGTCCTGACCGCCGCTGGCATTTCGGCGCGATGGCGATTGCGTTCGCGGTCGCGAACGTGGCGATCTTCTTTCCCGACACGTGGCGCTACTGCGTGGCGTACGTCCAGGGCGGGATGCTGGTGCATCACGGAAATCCGTACGCAGGGCAGCTTTACGTCACCAACATTCCCATCTCACCGCTCGGCATTCCGTCCACGTACTATCTGCGGCTGATCGCCACCAAGGTTCCGCTCGCGGTGCTCGGCGCCGCGTTCGCCGGTGGGATCGAGTTGATCCGCCGGCGTCATGAGCGCGGATTCGTCCTGCTCCGCGTGTTCATGCTCTTCCTTCTGATCCCGTACTCGCTGATGGCCGCCAAGTTCCTCCGCTACGCGCTGCCGATGTACGCGCTCATCGACATCCTGGCCGGCGTCGGAGTGGTGACAGGGGTCGCATGGCTGTTGCGGAAGGGATGGCTGCCGCGGCCGGTGCGAATCGTGACCGCCGGTGCGGCCATCGGCGTGCTGGCCATCGGCGCGGTTACGGCACCCGCGTCCGCCAGTCCGTTCTACTCGCTGTCTCAGAACGCGATTGGTGAGCGCCTCGCATCGCCCGCGGTCACCTTCCCGGAGGAGACGTACGACTTCGGCGTTCGCGAAGCGGTGTCCGCGATCGCTCGATCGGCCGCGCCGGCGGCGGTGATCGTCAGCGACGCGCCTGAGGTGGTCTCGTACTACGTGAAGCTGAGCGCGCGTCCGGATCTTCGGGCGGCGTCGCTTTCGGCAGGCGGCATTCCATCGCGCGAGCCCGAAGTGTGGGTGATCGTCCAGGACGAGCACCTGACGTTCGAAAACCAGTTGCTGGTGTGGCAGCTGCGTCGCACGACGCCGTGGCTGGAGATCGACGCCGGCCGCGCGCGAGCCGCGCAGGTGTTCCGAATCGAAAGGAGACCGCGGTGCTGCGCAGCCTCGTAGTCAACGCCGACGATCTGGGCCTGACCATCGGTGTCAACAACGGCATCTTCGACGCGCACGACCGCGGCGTGCTGACGAGCGCGAGCGTGTTCGCGAATGCCGCGGCGACCGGCGACGCGCTCATCCGTGCCATGCGTCGTCCTTCGATGGGGATCGGATGCCATCTGACCCTGGTGGACGGCCGCCCGATTCTTCCTGCTGCCAGAGTGCCCTCCCTGATTGAAGGCGATGGGCGGTTCCCCCAGTCGTGGAGACCGTTCATCGTCTCCTGCCTCCGGGGGCGCGTCTCTCTGGCGGAGGTGGAGCGGGAGCTCACGGCTCAGATCGATCGCGTTCGGAGCGCGGGCGTGACGCTGACGCACCTCGACGCGCACAAGCACGTGCATGCATACCCGCCGATCTTCGCCATCGTGACGCGCCTGGCCGAGCGATTTCGAATTCCGGTCGTGCGAGTGCCGTTCGAGAGGTGGTCTAACGCTTCTATCGATGGGCCGCATCGACGGACCGTGCGACGGCAGGCGATGCTGAACGCGGTCATGCTGCCGTGGGCGTGGCGTGACTATCGGAGCGCGGCCCGCGCCGGTATCCGGACCCCGCATTTTATCGGCCGCGCGCATACCGGCGTGTTGTCCGGCCTCGCGTTGACGGCAATGCTTCGGGACCTTCCACCGGGCGTGACGGAGCTGATGGTGCACCCCGGATACGTCGACGAGCCGCTCGAGCGACTGAACACCCGGCTGCTCGACGCCCGCGCCGACGAAGTGGATCTGCTCACCGATCCAAAAACATTCGACCTTCTCAGCACACAGCGGATCACGTTGATCCGTCACGACCTTTCAATCTCCGAACACAGGAGCTTTCGTCATGCCTCGTAGT
>DASSGK010000357.1:0-8049 GCA_035693505.1 Vicinamibacterales bacterium | reverse complement strand
CGCATTGGACTCGAGCTGCCGCTGCATCGCGGAGACCATCGCCAGGTTTGCGTTCGTCTGCTCCGGCAGCCGGCCCATGAACGATTCCTTCATCGTCCGCAGCCGCGCTTCGAGCGCGTTGAGCCGGGTCGAGCTGGCCTGCAGCTGCGTGTCGATGAATTGCGACGTGTCCTGGGCGCGGACTTCGCGCGACCGGCTGTTTTCTTCGACGAACACCTGCACGAGCCTGTTGGCGATTCGCTGCGCGTCTTCAGGCGTGTCGTCGAGCACCGATACCTGATACGTGTCGAGCTGAGCCTTCTGGTCGGGCGAGAGCTTGTCCGGTGCGTTGCTCCCCGTTGCGGAACTCGGCGTAATCGAGTCGGGCAACGCGACGCTGACGCTGTTGCGGATGTCGTTGATGGCCGACTCGATCGACTTGTTCTGGTCCAGGTGTTCGAGGCGTGCTGTCCGTTCGAGCACGGTTCGGCTCAACAGCTGCTGCGAAACGGCGCGCATGCGCTCCGGGCGGGCCATTTCGATCATGCCGGACACATTCGATGCCAGGCGAGCCGCGCTCACGGCGATCGTCGTGGTCGCCTGATAGGTGCGCGGCAGCTTCCAGACCAGCAGTCCACCGACGACCAGTGACAGCGCCACCGGCACGATGAACCACCACTTTCTGCGATTGACTACGGATACGTAGTCGAGCGGGTCGAAACGAGGTTCGTCCATTTACTCAATCCTCATGGGCTTGGAAGTCACGATCTGGAAACCGACGCGATTGCGATCGAGGTAGCCTCCGGCGCGAAGGCTCGTCTGCTGAACCAGGGAATAGAACGCTTCCAGGCGGACCCATGGCTGCGGTTCCCAACCCAAAATGGTCTGCATCCGAAACGAGCGCAGCGGCAGTTGCTCGAGAAGGCCGGTGAGCGGATCGACGGCCACGCTGACGCCTTCGAGCGGCTGCGTGTCGCGGAACACGCCGCCGGCGTCGAGGTACACATGCCGCTGGTGGAAGAGCGGCGTGCGGAAGCCGGCGCTCACGTCCTGGCTGCGCACGGTGCCGCCCGCACCGAACGACGGGATGAACGTTCGCAGGTAGCCGACGTGGAACGTCGTTCCGGCGCGCGCGCGTTCCAGCGAGAGGCGCCACGCGGGTCCGAGGTTCCCGGCGGTCAGTGACGTTGGTTGCAGATACACGACGCCCGCGGCGCCGCTGAACGACCAGGTTTCTGAGAGGACGTAGTCGAGCGCCGCTTCGGCCATGTGGAAGTCGAACGGCTCCTTGTCGCCGGTGACCATGGCCTTGCGATACGAGTAATCGCCGCCGATCGCCAGGCGCTCGCTGACCTTCTGCCGGTAGGCGTTCATCGATTCGAAGATCCGGCCGCCGCGCAGGATTTCGTCGTTGACCTCGGAGCGATCGAACTTGACGACCTGAAAGCTCGCCGAACTCGTGAGCGTGCTGTGGGCGCCGAGGGCGTAGACGAACCCGCCTTTGCCGTCGGCCGTTTGCGCGCCGGTTTTCCGGTACGGGATGCCGCCCAGTTCAATGAGGTCCGTGCTCGGGAGCAGCGCGGCGTTGGCATTGCCGAACCACGTCAGCCGCTCCGACTCCTGCCGGCGCAGGTCGAACTTCGCCCGCTGATCCCAGCGGTTCAGGGCCGAGAACTCCCGGTAGTCGAGGAAGGCCCCCCTGTAGTCCGTGTCGATCGTCGTGTGCTTTCCCGAATAGTGAAGGCCTGCGGCCGGCATCACCAACGCGATGAAGTCCTCGTTCCCGGTGTGCCCTTCGCCCGACAGCGAGACGTTGGTGTCGTACGTTTCTCCAACGCCCATCGTCGGCGTGAACGTCCAGCCGGCGCGGTAGTGCTGTTCCGGCGCGCCGGATCCCAGCTGCTCCTGGGCAGCCAGCGGCGCCGTTGAAAGCGCCAGCGCGGCGACAATCCACAGGGACGCGCGTGTCACGGGACCACCACCGTGTCGCCCGAGCGGAGGAGGAACGGCTTCGCGTCGCCGTTGAGGACGTCCTTGTAGTTGAACTTGATCGTCTGCACGGCGCCGCGATCGCCAGGTCGAAGCACCTTCACTTCCTTGGTGTTCGCGAACTCCTTGAAGCCTCCGGCCATCGCCAGCGCCTGCAGGATGGTCGTCGGACCGTGCAGCTCCATCGTTCCGGGATGGGTGACTTCGCCCATGACGTACACCTTCGAGGCCAGCGCTTCGACCACGATGACGGTGACCGTCGGGTTGGTCACATATTCCTTGAAGGACGTCGTGATCGTGTCCCGCAGCTCGATGGGCGTGTGGCCGGTTGCCTCGAGATCGCCGATGAGCGGCAGCGTGATCTTCCCGTCCGGCCGGACCTGTACCGACTGGGACAGCTGCGGATCCTTGTAGACCTCGATGCGAAGCTTGTCTCCGGGCCCGACGCGATACTCATCGCTCAGCGCGGGAGCCTGGGGCGCGGGCTTCTTGTCGTCCTTGTCGTTTGCGGAGACTTGAGCGAGGCTTGCGACCGAGATCGCGAGCGCCGCGGCACAGGCGGTGACGACGTGTGTGATTCTCATAGCGTGCAACCTCAGTTCTGATCGGCAGGCGGGTGCAGACCGCGCCAGTTCACGATGGGCCGCGACAGGGCGTGACGCTTCAACGACTCGGCGTCGACGGCGTGGGTTGGATAGCAGGCGGCGCCGACCGCGATGCGGAGCGCCGTCGGGAATTCGTAGTTCTCGATGCGCGACACGAGCCGGCCGATGACCCGCTCGGAGTGTTCGAGGTCGGCGTCGAGCAGCACGAGGCCGAGCGTGCCGCGGCCGGTATGGCCGATGAGATCCGTGTCGCGAACCTCACGGACGATCAGCTGGGCCACTTCGAGCAGCGTGCCGTCGTCGGCCGTCACCGTCATGCCGTCCCATTCACGGCTCGCTTCGACCGTGACCAGGGTCAGATAGGTCTGCGCGCGGACGGCGCGATTGAGTTCCGACTCGAGGACGAACTCGAATGCGCCGGGCGTGAGCAGCTTCGAGTTTTCTTCGTAGAAGGTCATCTAGGAAGCCTTGTCAAGGCCGTTTTCCTTGATCTTGTAGAGGAGCGCCTTGTAGCTGATGCCGAGAATCTCGGCTGTCTCCTTCCGGTTCCAACGCGTGCGCTGGAGCATCTTGAAGATCAGTTCACGCTCGGCCTCGCGTGCGGCCGTGCGTGAGATGTCCTTCAGCGAGAAGTTGCCCGCCTCCGCGGCCGCGCTTGCGATTTCAGTCGGGGTCCGGTGCGTCTTCGCTCCAGCACTTCCTCCGACCACTGCAAAGGCTGGAGAATTTCGCGGAGCCGGAGACGATGCGCTGGCGGGAGCGGCCGGGCGGGCGCCGGCCGCCGCGTGGCTGGCCAGCGTCGACTGCTTTTGCGCAGCGACGGCGATGCCGTGCGCGATCTCTTTTCTGATCGGTCCCTCGGCGCCGAGTACCACGGTTCGCTTGATCAGGTTTTCGAGCTCGCGAACGTTGCCCGGCCAGTCGTACTCGGTGAGCAAGCGCATCGTGTCCGCCGACAAATCGACGCACGGCTTGTTGTATTGCACGGAGTACTTCTTGAGGAAGTAGTCAGTGAGCGTCGGCACTTCCTCGCGGCGCTCACGCAGCGGCGGCATGCTGATGCTGACGACGTTCAGGCGGAAGAAGAGGTCCTCGCGGAACTGGTTCGCGGCGACCGCCTGCTCGAGATCCTTGTTGGTGGCGGCGACGACCCGCACGTCGACGCGGATGTCGTGCTTGCCGCCGAGGCGGGAGAACTCGCCGTCCTGCAGCACCTGGAGCAGCTTGGCCTGCAGCGGCAGGCTCATGTCGCCGATTTCGTCCAGGAACATCGTGCCGTGGTTGGCGAACTCGAACTTGCCCGGCTTGTGCTGCATGGCGCCGGTGAAAGCGCCGCGTTCGAATCCGAAGAGCTCCGACTCGAGCAGTTCGGTCGGCAGGGCCGCGCAATTGACCTTGACGAACGGCTTGTCGCGGCGGAACGACGAGGCGCAGAGTGCGCGCGCCACCAGCTCCTTGCCCGTGCCGCTCTCGCCGCGGATGAGAACGGTGACGTCGGTATCCGCGACGCGCTCGATCATGTCCTGCACCTCGGCCATCCGCTCGCTGTGGCCGAGCATCAGATACTTGGGCTGGGACTGCAGCTCGTCGCGAAGCGTGGCGACCTCGCGGGCGAGTTGATGCTGACGCACGGCATTCGCGAGAGGCGCTTCAAGATCCGTGTCATCGAACGGTTTGCTGACGAAGTCCGATGCGCCGAGCTTCATCGCCTGTACCACCGTCGTCGTTCGGCCAAGGCCGGAGAGCACGATGATCGGAACCTCGCGATCGATCTTCTTGAACGCTGCGAGTGCGCCGAGCCCGTCCATATCGCCCGGCATCACCAGATCGAGGATCACCGCGGCGGGACGCTCCTGCTGAAAGTGCTGAATCGCGTCCGCGGCATTCCCAAGGGAAACGGCGTGATACCCGCGCTCGGCGAGAAACGATTCAAGAAACGATCGATGGGACGGGTCGTCGTCGACAACCATGACGATCGGCTTACCGTCGAGATGCATACTGGGCACGTAGTGCAGTTCAGCAATGCGAATGCCAGAGCCGTGACGAACCGTGGTGAGAAGAGAATAGGAGGGAAACGGAAGGGAAGGCGTCTTCGGTGAAAAGAGAAACACCGAAGACGCGCGGAAGGAACTTACCTAACTACTGACTTCGGTTACTTACGTGAGATGCCACACTCTTTGATTTTGTTGAGCAAGGTCTTATAGCTGACCCCCAGCTGCTCGGCCGCGCGGCGGCGATTCCAGTGGACGCTGTTGAGCGTCTCTTCGATCAGCGCGCGCTCAGCCTTGATCGACGCGGACTTCGCGACGTCGGCGAGCTTCGATCCGCTTTGCGGAACGGCCGGTCCCTCGTCGACGAGCAGGAGCTCCTCGTCGGCCTCGACTTCCTCGGGCGCATCGGGGAGCTGCGTGCGCGATGCTGAAACGGGCTGCGCCGCGGCGCCGACGCCCACGCCGGCGAAGGCGGGCTGCGGACGGCCGACGCGCGTCATCTCGCGGACGACGAGCGATTCGTCCTGGAGAATGACGATGCGCTTGATCATGTTCTCGAGCTCGCGAATATTGCCCGGCCACTCGTACGTCTGGAAGAGCTGACCGAGAGTGTCCGAGAGCTGGCGGACGGGCCGGTTGTAGCGCCGGGCGTAGCGGTCGATGAAGAACCCGGTGAGATGCGAGATCTCGCTTCGGCGTTCCCGCAGCGGTGGGACGGTGACCTCGATCACCTTGAGGCGATAGTAGAGGTCCTCGCGGAACTCGCCGTTGATCATCATCGCTTCCAGATCGCGATTGGTCGCCGCGACGACCCGCACGTCGACGTTGATCGACTTGTTGCTGCCCAGCTTCGTGAACTGCGCGTCCTGCAGCACGTGCAACAGCTTGGCCTGCAGCGCGGCTTTCATCTCGCCGATTTCGTCGAGGAAGATCGTGCCGGTGTCCGCCTGTTCGAACTTGCCGATGCGCGTCGTGGCTGCACCGGTGAACGCACCTTTTTCATGCCCGAACAGCTCGCTCTCGAGCAGCTCGGCGGGCAGCGCCGCGCAGTTGACTTTGACGAACGGGCGCTCTTTGCGCGACGAGCGCTGGTGAATCGCCCTCGCCACCAGTTCCTTGCCGACCCCGCTCTCCCCGCGGATGAGCACGGTCACGTCGCTGTCGGACACCTGTTCGATCACCGACGCGATGGTCTGCATCTCCGGGCTGTCGCCCCAGAAGAGGAACGCGCGGTCCTGATCGTCTGTCAGCTGGCGGCGAAGCTCGGTGATTTCCGACACGAGCCGCGTCTTTTCGATCGCGTTCTTGATGGCCGCGTCGAGCGCGATTTCGCCGAGCCCTTCGGGATCGTCCGGCTTCACAACATAGTCGGCCGCGCCCAGACGAACCGCCTCGACGATGGTCGCCGCCTGCTCGCGGCCCGACAGCATGATCGCCTGCATCTCCGGCCTGGCGGTTTTGAGCGCACGCAGCGTCTCGAGGCCGTTCATCCCGGGCATCATGACGTCGAGCAGCACGATATCCGGCGGGTCGCCCTGTTTCACGGACGCGATGAGCTCGTCGCCGCGCGAATAGGACCGTGTCTCGTACCCGCGGAGCGACAGAAACGTGCGCAGATAGTTCGAGAAGGCGGAATCGTCATCCACGATGGCGACGTAGGGTTTTTTCAAGCATTAACTCCCAGGGGGAACGAGAGAATGGCCGATCCGCGGGCGATCGGATCGGGGCTGTCAGGGACTCCAGAAGTACTGACAGGTGACCAGAGACGGCCGCCGTGTCCTTCGATCACGCGCCGCGCGAGCGGCAATGCCAGCCCCAACCCGCCACGGGCCTCGTCGAATGACGCGGCGTCGCGAGCGTATGCCTCTTGTACGCACCCGTCGTCGGCGACGATCAAAACGGCACACGGACGACCGTCTCGTGTATCGAGGCGGCGCTCCGCTACGACAGTCGCCGGTCCGGGCTTTTCGCGAAGAATTGCTCGGAAAATCCCGTCGACTGCTGTCCGGAGGCGGGTGACGTCGCCGGTCAGGCGAGCGCCTTCCGAAGGGCCGCTGAGTCTCAATTTCACGTCTCGATCCGACCCTTCATGCACGAGGTCGGCCATTTGTTCGAGCAGCGAAAAAAAATCGAGCGGCTGCTGAGCCAACCTGATCGCCCCACTGTCGAGCTTTCCGATGTCGCTCAGCTCCGCGACGATCGCCACCAGCCGCGCGCACGATTTCTCCGCCTCGTCAATCATGCGGCGCTGCCGCTCGCTCATCGGCGGTTCCTGATCCTTCTGCAGCATTCGCAGATAGCCGCCGACGATGCTGGCCGGCGTGCGGAACTCGTGGACCGCGAGAGAAATCAACGGAGGATAGGCGTTATCGGATGAGCCCACGCGATCAGCTTATCACCCGCGTCTTCTCACCTTGGCGAAAACTATTCCAGCAAAGGCGCGCACGCGCGGCGAAAGTGTTCCGAAACACCGGCGCGCCGATGGCACATCGCTTGAAGCACTCTGCCCTCATGAGGAAGCGGTATCGGGTTCTACTCTTGGCAGCGCTGGTGGCGGCTCTCGTCGTGCCCGTGGGGTTTGCATTGTCGATCGACTCGACTCCGATGACGTCACGATTTGCTCATCCCGTGGTCGCAGCGCCAAAGGTCCTGCCGTCGTGGTCGATGCCGGATGCGGCCAAGCTGTTTTTCGTCGGGACTGTGCTGTTTGGTCTGGCTGCAGCGGTTCGAAAAGCCTCCTGACGGGCTCAGGATTTGAGGAGCGGGATGTGACGAGGTAAATTCCTCAGAACCCCATATCCTTAGATTCGAACTTGGCGATCCTTCCCAGCGTCATCATCCCCGTTTATCGCGACGCGGCGGCCCTCGAGCGCACTCTGGCGAGCACGGATTTCTCCGCCGCGGAGCTCATCGTGTCTGCCACGCGCGACGACTCGTCGCTGTCCGATCTCCGCGCGGCGCGCAAAGACATCGTCTGGGTCGACGCGCCTCGAGGGCGTGCGTTTCAAATGAACGCCGGCGCGGCGTTCGCGCGGGGCGACTGGCTCGTGTTTCTTCACGCCGATACACGGCTGCCGGCCGGATGGAGCGATGCGATCGAGGACGCGAACCGCGATCCGAGTGTCGCCGCAGGCTGTTTCAGGTTCGCCCTCGATTCCGGATCGTCGATGGCGCGCGTGATCGAGCTCGGCGTCCGCCTTCGCGTCGCCTTTTTCGGTCTGCCATACGGCGATCAGGCGATCTTCGTTCGCCGGGCCATTTTCGAAGCGATGGGCGGCTACGCGCATCTGCCGATCATGGAGGACGTCGATCTGGTGCAGCGATTGCGGCGGCGGGGACGGCTGTACCGATCGCCGAAACCCGCGCTCACCTCGTCGCGGCGCTGGGAGCGCGACGGGTGGATCGGCCGCACCGCCCGTCATCTGCTGCTGATAGCGCTGTATTTCTCCGGAGTGTCCCCGGAGCGGCTGATTCGCCTCGACGCG
>DASSGK010000356.1:0-13471 GCA_035693505.1 Vicinamibacterales bacterium | reverse complement strand
GCCGCGAAGGCGCCGGAGATGACGGTGCCGCTGCCCAACGCGAAGACCGTGAAGCCGACGACGTCGCCGAACGTGAAGCAGGCGCCGGACGAAGCGCGCGGCCGCACGCCGACCAAGGGGGCGCAGCCCGCGTTTGGCAGCGCGATCGCCGATACCGGCGTGCGCGGCCAGGGCTTTGGCCTCTCGACGGGCGGCGGTGCGGGGACCGGATCGTCGCTGGAGATCACCGGCGATTTCTGCTGCCCGGAATATCTCGCCACGATGATCACCCGCATTCGCGCGGCCTGGAATCAGGATCAAGGCGCCAGAGGCACGAGCCTGATCCGGTTCACGATCAGGCGCGACGGAACGATTGTCGATCCCACCATCTTCAAGTCCAGCGGTACCGTGACGCTCGACACCGCAGCGCTTCGCGCCGTTCTCACCACGCGCACCCTGCCGCCATTGCCCGACGCCTTTCCCAATCCGGCGCTCACGATGCGCCTCAGTTTCGAATACCAATGACCAAATTCATCATCACGATCACGTTCGCCATCGGGCTGCTGGCCGCCTGGCCGCGGGCCCAGCAGCAGGCCCCGCAGACGCCGGCTTCGCAGCAGCCGCCGCCCCAGCAGCCGACAGAACTTGCGGCGACGATCGAAGGCGGTGGCGGCGCGGCGCCGCGGCTGGCCATTCCCGAATTCATTGCGCTGTCGCAGGACGCCGAAACCGTGGCGACCGCGAAGACGATCACCGAAGTTCTCTGGGACGACCTGAATTTCGAGCGTGAGTTCGCATTCATTCCGCGCGACGTCTACAGCTCGATTCCGAAGGCGACGTCCTTCACCGACGTGCCGTTCGATCGCTGGCGCGAGCTGAACGCCGACGGCCTCGTCATGGGGACCGTGCAGAAAGTGAGCTCGGGCTTCAGGGTCGAGATGAAGCTGTTCAACGTCCGCACCGCGCAGGTGGTGTATCCGCGTCAGTACGATGGATCCAACGCGCGCCTGTTTGCGCACACGATGTCGGATGAACTGCACAAGTCGCAGCGCGCCCTGAATGGCGTGGCACGAACCAGGCTGACGTTCGATTCCGACCGCGACGGCGAGCGGATGACCGGTACGGTGCAGAACCGGAGTATCAAGGAAATCTACATCTCCGACTACGACGGTGAGCGTCAGACGCGCGTCACCACCGGGCGAACGCTGAACATTGCGCCGCGCTGGTCGCCCGACGGCCGCTCCATCGCCTACACCTCCTACCGGCGAGGCGGTGCCAACCTGTTCATCTCCAATATTTTTCAGGGCACGCTGGACGAGGTCACCAAGGGCGACAAGGTCGGCGAGAACTGGCTGCCGGCCTGGTCGCCGGATGGGACGAAGCTCGCCTTCAGTTCCACTCGCGACGGCAACCCCGAAATCTATATCGTCAACCGGGACGGCTCGGGTCTCCGGCGGCTCACGAACAACCCGAGCATCGACATCACGCCGACCTGGTCGCCGTCCGGGACGCAGATCGCGTTCACCTCCGATCGCAGCGGCTCGCCGCAGATTTACGTGGTTGGCGTCGACGGCCTGAATCTCTCGAAGAAGACGTCGGAGTCGTACTGCGATCGGCCGACGTGGTCGCCGGCGCCGTTCAACGAGATCGCCTTCGCCGCGCGCAGCGGACCGGGATTCGATATCCGGGTCCTCGACCTCGTCACGGGTCTCACCAAGTCTCTGACCTTCGGGGAAGGCACGAACGAAAGCCCCGCGTTCTCGCCCAACGGACGCCACATCGTGTTCACCTCGACGCGATCGGGCAAGACACAGGTGTTCACCATGGCTCGTGACGGAAAGAACGTGCGCCAAATCACGAAAGCCGGCAACAACTACGAACCGGACTGGTCCAAATGACTGGAGTATCGACGATGAAAGCGGCTCGATCCATTGCCTTGCTGGTCGCGTGTGCAGCCCTCCTCACCGCGGTCGCCTGCGGTAAGAAGACGCCCCCGGTCGCGCGTCCGACGCCGCCGCCTCCCCCGCCGGCCGAGACCGCGCCGCCTCGCCCGCCCGCTCCTCCGGAGCCGGCCCGCGAACCGGTGAGTGTGCCTCCGGATCCGGTTCGCGACGACGCGATTTCATCGGCCTCGCTCGACGAGCTGAACAAGAACTCGCCGCTCAAGCCGGTGTACTTCGAGCTGGATAGCAGCGATCTGAGCGCGGCGAATCAGAAGACGCTCGACGAAGATGCCGCGCTGATCAAACGGTACTCCAGCTGGACCGTAACGATCGAAGGACACTGCGACGAGCGCGGGTCCGCCGAGTACAATCTGGCATTGGGTGAGCGTCGCGCGATGGCGGCGCGCACGTACCTGATCTCGCTGGGGATCGCGGCCACGCGGCTGCGAACCGTCAGCTATGGCAAGGAATTCCCGTTCGATCCGGGTCATGACGAGGCGGCGTTCGCCAAGAACCGCCGCGCCCACTTCGTCATCACCTCGAAGTGACCGTATGAAACACAGAGCTACCTCCGCACTCCTCGGCCTGATCCTCCTCGCGGTGGCATCGCCCGCGCGCGCCGCGAACAAAGAACATCAGCAGCTCATGGCCGATCTCCGCATGCTCCAGGAGCAGGCGCAGCTGCTGCAGAACCTGATCGGAACCGTGACGGAGGCGCTGAAAGCCGTCAATACGCGACTGGATCAGCAGGCCGAGACGACGCGGAAGAACTTCGCCGATCAGAAGCTGGTCATCGACAACCTGACGAACGACGTGCGCGTCATCCGGGAAAAACTGGATGACAACAACGTGCGGATCGGCTCGCTCACGCAGGAAGTCGAGTCGCTCCGCAGTTCGATGCAGCAGATCGGCACGCGTCCGTCCGCGACGACCGACGCCGGCGATCCGCAGGCCCCGCCTGCAGCGCCTGGCGTGGCGCCGTCGGCCGCCGCGTCGCCCAACGTCGGCGTCAGCGTGTCGCCGCAGAAACTGTTCGACTCGGCGATGAGCGACTACTACTCCGGTTTGTACGATCTCGCGATCAGCGGGTTCAGCGACTACATCAGAAGCTTCCCCAAAGCCGATCTCGCCGACGATGCGCAGGTCAACATCTGCTCGGCGTACATCCAGGATGGCAAGAACGACAAGGCCGTTGAAGCGTGCGACCTCGCCATCCGCACCTATCCCAACGGCGACAAGATTCCCGACGCGTACTACAAGAAAGGGCTCGCGCTCCAGAACCTGCGCGACATGAACGGCGCGCGTGAAGCGTGGGAGCACGTGGTCAAGGCCGCGCCCGACACCGACGCCGGACGGCTGGCGAAGCAGCGCCTCGATCAAATCAAGCGGCCGAACTAGAGTAGAATCGACCTTCTATGGGAAGCGTAAACAAGGTGATTCTGGTGGGCAATCTCGGGCGCGACGCCGAGTTGCGGTACACGCCGGGCGGCGCCGCGGTGGCGACGCTCAACATGGCGACCACCGAAGTCTGGAACGATAAGAGCGGGCAGCGCCAGGAAAAGACCGAATGGCACCGCGTCGTCTTCTGGGGAAAAGTCGCGGAGTCGCTGACCGAGTACCTGACGAAGGGCAAACAGGTCTACGTCGAAGGCCGCCTCGAGACGCGGCAGTGGAACGACAAGGACGGCAACAAGCGCTACACGACCGAGATCAAGGGCGACAAGATCGTGCTGCTCGGCGGTGGCGGCGGACGCGGAGCCGGCGTGTCGCGCGGCGGCGACGACAGCATGGCCGGCGTGCCTGCACATGGCAGCGACATGCCCGAGCAGCCGCTGACCGACGACGACATCCCCTTCTAGCGGAATTCCTCAGGCGGCATTCACATCGAACGCGGCGGTCAGCACCTTGCCGCCGCGTTTCACTTGCACGAACAACCGATAGGCTCCCGCTTTCGGAAACGCGTACGGAATCGTCACGCGGCTGTCCAGCGGCATGACGTGGCCGGCGTGAGGATCGGCGGCGCTCGCACCGGCGAAACGCTGCATCGCGGCCATCGAAATGCTCCCCGACGGATGTAGATGCGCGAAGACGCTCCCGTCGACGCTCGCGACGACCAGGTGCGCCGCCATTCCCATGTAGGGCTCGACATCGAGCACGGTTCCCGCCGCATCCTGCAGCGAGAAGCGCAGGTCGCGTTCGGCGCCCGACGAAGCCGGCGCCTGACCGCGATCCCAGACGAGCCGCGAGCCATCGCCGAAATCGAACGACACCGTCGGGGCCTCGCGCAGTGCGGCGCCGTTGAACCAGGAATCGTCCGGGTCCGTTGGCGCCGCCGAGCCCGCGGGCGCGCTGAGATCGACACCGCTGACGAGCGTCTGCGCGTACCCGCTCTCGTGCACGATGTCGCCATACACGCGGTACCGGCCCGGTGGCAGAGGCGGCACATCCGCGTCGAAATCGAGCCCCGCCGTCGTCCGTGCGATCGGGTGAAGATGCGCCATCGCATCGAGCCCGGGCTCGCGGACCATGAACAGATGCATCAGCTTCCCGTGGTCCGGCATCAGCGCGTTGTACCGGCTCTCGGCGACCGGCTTGCCGGTCCACCGCGGATCGCGAATGCTCAACGTCATCGTTCGGCGATCGCCCTGCGCCGCGATTGACGCGTGGGCGTCAAACGGCCGGTACAGCACGGAGCTGCTGTAGCTCGACGCCTCCGCCGACCACCAGCGGCTCCCTCCCCACAACACAAGCACGGAGAAGACGCCGGCTATGGCAACGGCGATCCGGGCCCGGCGCCGGCGCGAGGCGTCGGGCTGGACTCCGGGAGGCAATCCGCTCTCGCGTACCGCGGTTCCGATGATCGTCAACAAGCCCGCCGTCAGAAAGACGCCGAGCGCCGCCAGTACCGCTCCGAGCCACGGCGCCATCCGACGCTCCGCCGTCGCGAGGGCGAGCACCGGGATCACCACCTCGCCCTTCCCCGCCGGTCCATCGACGGCAACGGCGAGTTGATACGAGGTCGGCGTCATGAACCACAACTCGGCGGCGTAGAGCGTCGGATCGCCGGGCACCGGCGACGCCGGCTCTGGCGGCGGCGCTCCCTGAAGTCCGACGTTCCACTGTCCGGCGCGGACGGTGACCTGGTGAGAACCCGTCTTGTCGACGCCCGCGACGCGCACCGTCACCTGGGCGCGGCCGGGAATAACGCCGGGAAGGCGGACGCTGATCCGCACGTCGTACGGACCGGCCTTTCCACCGAAGAACGTGTCGGGACTGCCGACGTGCGCCATCGACATCGCCGCCAGCAGGAGCGCGGCGGCGCGCGCACGCCAGCGCGTCATCGTTGCACTCGCGACATCCAGTTGCCCCACCACAGTCCGCAGCGGGCGGAGACGAAGCCGATCACGAGCGCCATCAGCCAGCCGGCGGTGAGCCCCTCGGACGGATTCAACTGATACCAGCGCGCCTGGAACGCGGGGTCGGCAGAATACGGCATCCGGTGGCTGACGAAGAACCAGTTGCGCGCGGCCGGAGTCATCAGGAAGTCAGCGAATGGCCACTGCACGGCGACAAAGGCAACGAGGAACACGGCAGATGCGAGCAGCGCGAGCGTCCAGTCGTTCACGCGGCCGCGGGCGCGTTGCAGCAGCAGATCGAGCGCGAAGGCCGGCACGATCAGCAGCAGCGGAAAGTCCGTCGGCATGAAGTGATCGACCTGGACGTAGATCGGACCCAGGAGCGGCTGCGCCGGAAACAACGGCATCAGCACGAGCATGAAAAGAGTCAGCCCGGTATAGACGGCCGCGATCGTCGTGGCTGGCCAGCGCGAGACGGACGCGCGGGCCGCGCTGATGATGAAGAACAGGAATACGCCGGCGCTCACCTGGTAGAGGTGCGAGCGGTGCATGTCCCAGCGCTGCGTATGTTCGGTCGCGACCGTGGCGACGAGCAGCAGCAGCAAACCGGCGGCGAGCAGATAGAGCCTTCCAAGGTGACCGCGATCGCCGATGGCGCGGTTCTGCCAGGCCAGGGTCATGAGCATCGCGCCGTACTGAATCGCCGCGATGCCGGCCGCCAGCAGCATGTGGGGCGGGCTGATGATCTTGACGTCAAGGCCGTAGGCGTTGTGCCACCAGTCATCGAACGGCGCGGACGTCACCATCGCAAACGCGCCCCAGATGCAGACCCACGCGCCGAGCGGCGCGCGAAATCCCCAGAACCTGACGGCCTTGCCGCGATCGGCGTCCGATCCGGCGAAGGTGGTCCTGAGCGCGACCCAGCCCGACGTCAGCCCGGCGACGACGCCGCCGAGATAGATGCCCAGGTGAGCCGGCGTCCAGAACGTGTCGCGGCCGATTGAGCGGTGCCACGAGATGTCCCAGATGACACCCAGAATTACGCTCGTCGAGGCAAACAGGACCGCGTAAATCGACCACGGGGCCGACGCCGATTCGGCCGTCCGGGCGCGTTCGAAGTGCTGGCTGTCGGGAAATGTCGTGGCGGATGTGGCCATACCTTACTTCTTGTCCTCTCGACCGTATCGATCTTCCAGGCGCACGACGTCGTGCAGCTCCGGCGTCGACACTTCGAAAATGTCGCTGTCGTCGATCGCAGTCATCCGGTGCACCGTCTTGGGCGTGACGTGGACGCGCTCGCCGGGGAACATTTCGCGCTTCACCAGCTTGCCGTCGATCTCGATCTCGAACAACAGCTTGCCCGAGTGCAGGTAAATCGTCTCGTCCTTCAGGTTGTGATACTGCAGGCTCAACGCGTGACCGGCATTCACGTGAATGAGCTTCCCGACATATCGTTCCGTCTTGGCCCAGTGGAGCTCGTAGCCCCAGGGTTTCTCCACACGCGTGATCTCGTCGCCCATCAGATAACTCCCTTGATCAGCGTCAGCCGGCCCAGCGTGGTCAGCAGGACGCGTTCGATTTCGTCGATTGTCGCCAGCTTCAGAATCCGCCGGGCCAGCGCACGCAATTCATCGCTGCGCAGCTCGGCGAGCACCTGCTTGGCGATGGGGATCGCTCCTGGCGTCATGCTGAACTCGGTCAGGCCCAAACCGACCAGCAGCGTCAGCAGCGCCGGGTCCGACGCCATTTCCCCGCAGAGCGACACCGGAATCCGCTGGCGCGAGGCCGCCCGCCGCACCATGAGGATCATGCGGAGGATGGCTGGATGCAGCGGTTCGTACAACCGCGAGACCCGTTCGTCCGCCCGGTCGACCGCCAGGCAGTACTGAATCAGATCGTTGGTCCCGATCGTGAAAAAGTCGACTTCCTTCGCGAGTTGATCCGCCGTGTACGCGGCGGCCGGAATCTCGATCATCACGCCGATCGGCACGCGCGGCACCGCCTCTCCGCGGCGCGCCAGGTCGGCGGCGGCCGCGACGACCATCGCGCGCGCATCGCGAATCTGTTCGACGCTCGAGACGAAGGGGAACATGATCCGCAGGCTGCCGTGGCGCGCGGCGCGCAGCAGCGCCCGCAGCTGGACGCGGAACAGATCGGGCCGCGTCAGGCTCAGGCGGAGTCCGCGCAGGCCCTGACGGCTCGCGCGCGCTTCGTCCGGCTCCCAGCCGCCGCTCAACGGATGATGATGCGCGAGGCGTGAGGCGAGCTGCTCCTCGTCGACGTCGAAGGTGCGCACGGTCACCGATCCGGGAGCCATCCCTTCGAGCATGCCGCGATAGATCTCGTATTGACGGTCCTCGTCGCCGATGTCCTCGGCGCCTCCGGTCACGAGGAATTCCGATCGGTAGAGGCCGATGCCCTCGGCGCCGGCGTACCGGGCGGCCGCGAGGTCGTCGGGAAATTCGATGTTCGCGTCGAGGCGGATCGGAACGCCGTCCGCAGTCGCCGCCGGCCGTTTGCGGTCCGCATCGACCGGCGCCGCGGGACGGTGATCGTCGGCGTGATGGGCCGCGCGCGCCAGCTCCTCGCTTGTCGGCTCGATGATGACTTCGCTCGCGCTGCCGTCGATGACGACAATCTGCCCGGCCCGGACGCGCTCGCTCGCGTTGTGGAGACCCACGACGGCAGGCACGTCCAGCGATCGCGCCAGGATGGCCGTGTGATACGTCCGGCTGCCCACGTCGGTGGCGAATCCGCGAACCCTGGTCCAATCGACCTGGGCCGCGATCGACGGCGTCAGCTCGTCGGCGATGAGCACCGACGACTCGTCCAGGTCGCGCAGCAGATCGCGCGGCGTCGCCACGCCCTGGCGCAGGTTCATGCGCAGCCGTCCGACGAGATCGGCGACGTCGCCGCGGCGCTCCTGCAGGTACGGATCGGCGAACTCCTCGAACATCGCGCTCACTTCGTGAAACACCTGCTGGACGGCCCACTCGGCGTTGACGCGCTGCTCGCGGACGATGTCGGCCGCGCGCGGCAGCAGCATGGGATCGTCGAGCATCAGCAGCTGGGCGTCGAACAGGGATGCAAGCTCGGGCCGGCGCGCGGTGAGGCGCGACTGGATCTCGATCAGCTGTTCACGGGACCGCACGCGGCTGTCGTCGAGTCGTCGCAGCTCCCGGTCGAGGCGTGCCGGCGCAATCTGATAGCGGAGCACGTGCGCGCGCTGGATGAGCACCACGGCGCGGCCCGCGACGACGCCCGGCGAGACGCCGATTCCTTTCAGGCGCTCCATGCGTCCTCACCGAATCCGGTCTGCACCAATGCCACGAGCGCGGCCACTGCGTCTTTCTCGTCGGCGCCGTCCGCCGAGATCGTGATCGTCGATCCTCGCGCGGCCGCCAGCAAGAGGATCCCCATGATGCTCTTCCCGTCCATCTCGCGGCGATCGCGCGAGACTTTGACGCGGGCTTCGTAGCGCGTCGCCAGGTGCACGAACTTCGCGGCGGCGCGGGCGTGCATGCCGAGCTGATTGACCACGATGACCTCCTGCGACGTCATCGCAGGAAGGGCCGCGCCCCCCTCGCCGGCGATCCCGCGTCACGCATTGCCCTTCTCCCCGCGAAGCAGATCGGACGCCACCCAGATCGCGCTGCGACCGTGATCCCGCATCTCCTTCGCCACAGCGAGCAGATCCGAGGAGCTCCGCAGGCTGGCCAGTTTGATGAGCATCGGCAGGTTGACTCCGGTGATGACCTCGAGACGGTCGGTCTCGAGAAACGTCATCCCGAGGTTGGACGGCGTGCCGCCGAACATATCGGTGAGCAGGAGCACGCCCTCCTCCGCCCGCACGCGTTCGATCGCCTGCGCGATGTCCTCTCGCGCGTCGTTGACATCGTCGTGCCACCCGATGGAGACGGCGGTGAACTGCGGCAGATCGCCCACGATCATCTCGGCGGCGTTTACCAGCTCGGTTGCGAGCTGCCCGTGCGTGACGACCACGACGCCAATCACAACAGCCTATCGTAACTCACGCCTTCACCAGATCGCGATGCCGGACACGGACGCGTGCCGCGCCGATGTCGCCGAGCGCCTTCCGCAGCCGCTCCGCGATCATGACGGATCGATGACGTCCTCCGGTGCAGCCGATGGCGACCGTCAGATAGCTCTTGCCCTCGGCGATGTAGTACGGAATCACGAAGCGCACGTACGCATCCAGGCGATCCATGAACTCCCGGGTCGAAGGATCGCGTTCGAGAAAATCGGCGACCGCCTTGTCGCGGCCGGTGCGGCGGCGCAGCGCGGGAACGAAGTGCGGGTTCGGCAGGCAGCGGACGTCGAACATCAGATCGGCGTCCACCGGAACCCCGTGCTTGAATCCGAAACTGAGAAGCGTGATGACGAGCCGCGAGCGTCCACGCTCCCGGGAGAGTCCCATGAAGAAGTGGCGCAGCTCGTGAACCGTCATGTCAGACGTGTCGACGATTTCGTCGGCCAGCGTCCGGATCAGATTCAGCCGCTGACGCTCGTCCCTGATCCCCTCGGTCACCGACCGATCCGGCGCCAGCGGATGCGGGCGCCGCGTTTCGCTGAACCGCCGGACGAGCGCCGCGTGGCTCGCTTCCAGAAAGATCAGGATCGGGTTCAGCCGCGGCATCTTCCGAAGCTTCTTGAAGATCTTCGGAAACGACGACAGGAAGCCGCCCTCGCGCACGTCGACGACGATGGCGACTTTCTCGATGTCTCCGCCGGCACGCTGCGACAGCTTCGCGAGCGTCGGGATGAGCGTGGTCGGAAGGTTATCGACGCAGAAGTAGCCGAGATCTTCCAGCGCGCGGATCGCCTGCGACTTTCCCGAACCGGACAGCCCGGTCAGCACGATGAACGGCGCTCCGGTGCGCGCCGGGCTCTTGCCCTTGCCGCCGGCTTTTGGCCCCGGACGCTTCGCCGCGTGACTCCCCGCCGGCGCCTTCGCGCGGCTCAACGCGAGCCTCCCGACTCGATCTCCTCATCCTCCTCGTCCGGCGTCGGCGTCGACTGCTCCCGCAGCGCCGCGTCGAGCCGGCTGGCCAGCTCGCGTGCGGCGTGATGACCCCGCTGCCGAAGCAGCTGGTTCCGCGCGGCGACCTCCACAAGGATGGCGATATTGCGCCCAGGCGCGACCGGCATCTTCAGCAACGGCACACGCAATCCCAGGATTTCGTAGTACGCATCGTCGAGGCCGAGACGTTCGTACTCTCGTGTCGGCACCCAGCGTTCGAGCTGGACGACCAGTTCCAGACGCTTCGACGATCGGGTCGACGCAATCCCGAACAGCTCCTTGATGTTGATCACGCCCAGGCCGCGCAGCTCCATGTGGTGGCGCGTCAGCTCTGGACACGCGCCGATGAGGATCGTCTCCTGGCGGCGACGGACTTCGACGGTGTCGTCGGCGACGAGCCGATGGCCGCGCACGATCAGATCGAGCGCGCACTCGCTCTTGCCGATGCCGCTCTCGCCGGCGATCAGGACGCCGAGGCCCAGGACGTCCATCAGCACGGCGTGAATCATGGTTCGCTCGGCGAGCGAGTCCTCGAGCATCGACGAGAGCTTGGCGATCGCGGTCGGCGTGGCGATGGCGGTCTTGAGCAGCGGCACGCGCGCGCGCTCGGCTTCGTCCAGCAGCTCGGCGGGCGGCGTGAACCCGCCGGTGATGAGCACGCAGGGGAAATCCAGGGTCAGCGCCAGGCGCAGCGCGCTGATGCGCGCGGCCGATTCGAGGCTCTCGAGGTAGCGAATCTCGCTCTCGCCGAAGATCAGGACGCGTCCCGGCTTCAGGTACTCATGGAAACCGGCCAGCGCGAGGCCGGTTTTCTGGATGTGCGGACTGGTGATGGTGCGATCGAGGCCGTTCGCGCCCGCCAGCAACTCGAGCGGGAGCCCGAACGCTTCGGGCCGGCTGCTGAGCAGCCCGGCGACTGTGACGCCAGGAGGCAATGCCATTCCGGGACGCCAGGCTTCAGGCTTCGGTTTCGACGAGCGTCAGTTCGCCGCCCGGCAGCCGGTACAGGACGCAGACTCTCAGCGAGACTTCGTTCCGGAACACGACCACCCCGTCGCCGCCGGCGTCGATCTCGCGCGCGGCCGTTTCGATCGACATCGGCTTGATCGATTCGCGCGACGTGCGAATGACGCGGGGCGCGCGTCCGGACACGCGGCGTGCCGGCTTGTCCGCCGGCTTCGCGCTCCGGGCACGCTTGACCACCGCCTCCAGCGGCTCGACGGGCGGCGCTTTGAGGTTGTGGCGTTTTTCCTTTTGCCGCGTCTTCAGCTTCTGGGCCTGGTGCGAGATTTTCGCAATCGCCTGGCTCAGCGATGTTTCCCAGTTGCCGGAGTCGCCCAGGCCGTGGAGGAACTGCTCTCCGCGCGCGTGCAGCGTGATGTCGGCCACGTGCCGCCGTTTTTCAACGGTCAGGATGGCCTGCGCCGACACCGCACGGTGGTTCAGCAGGCGTTCGAGCTTCGAGAGTTTTTCTTCGACGAAGCGGCGGAGGCCAGGGGTGACGTCGACGTGATGTCCGCGGAGTTCGAGTCGCATAGGACGACCCTCTCGTGAAGCCTTCGCGCGAAGAAGGCGTCAGTAGAGAACCTTTCTCTGGTTGGACGTGGGAATCTTCAGCTCCTCGCGATACTTCGCGATCGTGCGACGCGCCAGCACGAGCCCTTCGCGCTGGAGGATGCTGACGATTTTCGAGTCGCTCAACGGCTTGCGTGGATCCTCGTTCTCGATGATCTTCCGGATGCGCTGCTTGATGGTGACCGACGAGACGCTCTCGCCGTACGAACTGCTGATGCCGCTGTGGAAGAAGTACTTCATCTCGAACACGCCCTGGGGCGTGTGCATGTACTTGTTGGTCACGACGCGGCTCACGGTCGACTCGTGCATGCCGATGTCGTTGGCGACGTCGCGCAGCACCAGCGGCCTGAGGTGTTCGATGCCGTGATCGAGGAAGTCCTTCTGGAAGTTGATGATGCTCTTGGCGACCTTGAAGATGGTTTTCTGCCGCTGCTCCACCGACTTGATCAACCAGAGCGCCGATCGGAACTTGTCCTTCACGTACGCGCGGGTCTCGTCGGTGTTGTCTGACGCGCTCTTGTCGAGCAGCCGCCGGTAGACCGGGCTGATCCGCATCTGCGGCAGGCCGTCTTCGTTCAGCACGCAGACGTACTCGTCCTCGACCTTCATGATGTAGACGTCGGGGATGACGTACTGCGACTGCGTCGGGTTGAAGCGGCTGCCCGGTTTGGGATCGAGATGCCGGATGACCTCGATGTGCTCCTTGAGGTCGTCGATCGTCATCCCGAGCTTGCGCGCGATCTCCGGGACCTGATGGTTCTGGAGGAGGCGCAGGTGCTCGGTGACGACTTTCTCGGTCGGCGTCCCTTCGAGACCGAGCTGGCGGAGCTGGAGCAGCAGGCACTCCTGCAGATCGCGCGCCGCGACGCCGGTCGGATCGAAGCTCTGAATCAGCTTGAGGGCGCGCTCGACGTCGGCGACCGGCCACGGGCCCATCGCGCTCAGCTCGTCGAACGACGCCACCAGGTAGCCGTCGTCGTCGAGGTTGCCGATGATGGCGGCGCCGATGTCGCGCAGCGACGGGTCTTCGGTCTGCATCGACAGCTGCCACATCAGGTGATCCGACAGCGAGCTGGCGGTCGAGAGCGTGTTCTCGATCGGCGGCAGCTCCTTGACCTCCTGCGGCGCCTTGGGGCGATAGCCGTCGTCGAGATAGTCGCCGAAGAAGTACTCGTAATCCTGGTCGTCCCAGGTGTCGGTCTTGTTTGGCTGCTGCTCGGGCTCGGACTTCTGCTCGGTCTGGGCGGCCTCGGCGGGCTGGAGCTCCTCGGTCGGGACCTCTTCCAGCATGGGGTTCTCGACCATCTCCTGATTCAGGAGGTCCGAGAGTTCCAGCGTCGACATCGGCAGCAGCTTGATCGCCTGCTGCAGCGACGGCGTCAGAATCAGTTTCTGAACGAGTTTCGTGTGTAGTTTCTGCTGGATGCCCATGCGCCGTTTTAGTCGAATCGCTCAGTCATAACGCCGTTATGCAATTCTCAGGCCCATTCTAGTCCAATCGGAACTCGGTCCCCAGGTAAATCCTACGGACCTCCTCGTCGGCGGCCAGACTGTCCGGCGTGCCGCTCTTGAAGATC
>DASSGK010000355.1:0-2329 GCA_035693505.1 Vicinamibacterales bacterium | reverse complement strand
CACGATCTTTCCCGTGAGCGGCGCGATGGGCACGCTGCCCACATTCTTCAGCGGAATCGTGACGACCACGATGTCGCCGGCCTCCGCGGCCTGTGTGGGCGTGGCCGCTCGGGCATGAGGGCCGAGCTCTTCAATGAGGGGGCTCAGCGTTTCGGGCTGGCGTGAGTTGCTGACGACTACGTCATAACCATGTGCCACGGCCAGCCGAGCCAGCTGACTCCCGATGTGGCCGGCGCCGATGAGTCCAATCGTTTTCATGTCGCGGGTTGCGTGCAGAAGACGTGCCCGCTGAATGTGGCGTCGATTTGCCGTGTCGATCCTGCGAGTCGTCACTCGACGTACGTAGTGTCCGCCTTTAGGCGGACCGTTAGGGAATCGACAGGAGGTAAAAATGGGGCGGGTGCAGGAACGTATGACGGGTCACGTGACTCGGGGCTACGTGCCAGGCGTGGTCACGCTCGTCAGCAGGCACGACGATATCCATGTCCACGTCGTGGGCAACAAGACCGTGGACGGCGGCGATCCCATGCGTCGCGACACGATCTTCCGCATCACGTCGATGACGAAGCCGATGACGGCCGTGGCGACGATGATCCTGGTGGAAGACTGCAAGCTGCGCCTCGACGAGCCGCTCGAACGGCTGCTGCCGGAGCTGGCGAATCGCCGAGTGCTGAAGCGGATCGACAGCGCTCTCGACGACACCGTGTTGGCGAACCGGTCGATCACCGTGCGCGACCTGCTGACGTTTCGTCTCGGTCTCGGGATGATCTTCGGACCGCCGAACCAGTACCCAATTCAACGAGCGATCGCCGAGATGGGCATCACGGGTTTCGGTCCGCCGATGCAGGCGGCGCCGCACGGGCCGGACGAGTGGATGCGCCTCGTCGGCACGCTCCCGCTGATGTACCAGCCTGGCGATCGCTGGATGTACGGCACCGGTTCATGTCTTCTCGGCGTGTTGATCGCGCGCGCGTCCGGCCAGCCGTTCGAGACGTTCCTGCGCGAACGCATCTTCGATCCGCTCGGCATGAACGACACGAGCTTCAGCGTGCCGGCGTCGAAGCTCGATCGGCTGGCGACGAGCTACTGGGCCAACGCACAAACCGGCTCGCTCGATGTCTACGACGGCGTTCGAGACAGCCAATGGAGCCGGCCTCCGGCATTCCCAGACGGCGGCGCCGGTCTGGTCTCCACAATCGACGATTGCTTTGCATTCGGCCGGATGCTGTTGAACAACGGCACACTCGGGAGCACACGCATCCTGTCGCGTCCGTCCGTAGAATTGATGACGGCCGATCAACTGACCGATGAACAAAAAGCGAGATCCGGATTCATCCCTGGCCAGTGGGACAACCGCGGCTGGGGATTCGGTGTCCAGGTGGTCACGCACCGCGACGACGTGTCAGCCGTGCCCGGGCAGTACGGGTGGGACGGCGGCTTCGGCACGTCGTGGCGCAACGATCCGCGCGAAGGAATCATCGCGATTCTCATGACGCAGCGCGCGGAGTTTCCGCTGTTCTCGCCGGTGTATCAGGATTTCTGGACGTCGGTGTACGCCGCCCTTGAGTAGCGTCCCGCCTTCAGGCGGACCTGATGAAGTCCGCCTGAAGGCGGACACTACGTACGACGGTTTTTCGTGTAAGGTGTGGGCTCGCACCTGATGATTCCAGGCGACGACGACCGCACGATCTCGACCTCGACGATCGCGCCGGGTACGGCAGGGCCGCATCGCTTTGCGCCAGGCGCCATCGTGGCGGGACGCTATCGACTGGTGTCGCTGCTCGGACGCGGCGGCATGGGCGAGGTCTATCGCGCCGACGATCTGAAGCTCGGACAGCCCGTCGCGCTGAAGTTCCTGGCCGAGGACGTTGACCGCGACCCGGCGCGTCTCACGCAACTCCACACCGAAGTGCGGATGGCGCGGCAGGTGTCGCACCCCAACGTCTGCCGGGTCTACGACGTCGGCGAGCTCGAGGGACACACGTTTCTCTCGATGGAGTACGTCGACGGCGAGGACCTGGCCACGCTGCTGCGCCGGATCGGCCGGCTTCCCCCCGACAAGGCGGTGGAAGTGGCCCGCAAGGTGTGCGCGGGGCTCGCGGCCGCGCACGACAAGGGCGTCCTCCACCGCGACCTGAAGCCGGCCAACGTCATGCTCGACGGGCGCGGCAACGTGATGATCACCGACTTCGGTCTGGCCGCCCTCGCCGAAGAGGTCGCGAAGGGCGACGTTCGCAGCGGCACCCCGGCCTACATGGCGCCGGAGCAGCTCGAGGGTCGGGAGGTCACGACGCGTAGCGACATCTACTCCCTGGGGCTCGTGCTCTAC
>DASSGK010000354.1:0-7611 GCA_035693505.1 Vicinamibacterales bacterium | reverse complement strand
CCGCGACTCACCGGCCTCAAGCAGATTTTCGATCAGGGCCGTCTGGCGTTCATCCAGCGCACCGGCTACGCGAACCAGAGCCGCTCGCATTTCACCGGCACCGACATCTGGTCCACCGCCGATCCGAATAACGCGCAGGGTCTCGGCTGGGTAGGACGCTATCTCGACTCGCTGCCGTCTCCGGTCGATCCGCTCGTCGGATGGAATACCACCGGCAGCCTGCCTCACGTATTGCAGGCCCATACCGCCGTGCCCGCGATCGCGAGCCCTTCGTCGTACGCGTTCTCGAGCCCGAACTCAGGCGCCGAAGCGAGCGCGGAGCGCGCGACGGCCGTGCGGATCGCGTCGCACGTCCCGGTCGATCGGCCCGAGCTCGCATTCGTCTATGGCAGCACGCAGGCTGCGCTGGCGACGCTCGATCGCGTGGCGACGGTCGCGAGCTATCGTCCGTCGCCGGCGTATCCGAACACCGGTTTTGCTCAGGCGCTTCAGGCCGTCGCCGGCGCGATGACCAAGTCGATCGGCACCCGCATCTTCTATGTGACCACCGGCGGCTTCGACACGCACTCGGCGCAGAACGTCAACACGCCCAACGGGGCGTACTCGAACCTGATGGGAACGCTGAACGACGGCCTGCTCGCCTTTCACAACGACCTCAAGGCCCAGGGTCTGCTCGACGACACGCTCGTTCTGAGCTTCTCGGAGTTCGGCCGCCGCATCTCGGAGAACGGCAGCGGCGGCACCGACCACGGGTCCGCGTCGGTGATGATCGCGATGGGCGGAAAGGTGAAGGGTGGCCTTTACGGCACGGCGCCCAACCTCAACATGGATCCGAAGAACCCCACGCTCGAGAACAGCAACGGGGACGTCACGTTCGAAACCGACTTCCGGTCGGTCTACGCGCAGGTCCTCGACAGCTGGCTCGGCACCGATTCCACGAAGCTGCTCGGCGGCAACTTCCGCAAGGGCGGCATCGGTTTCATCTAGTCCCCAATCCATTTTCACGCGCCGGCCGTATCGATCCGTGTGCCGGACCAGCACGCGAACGGGAGGGGTGTCGACACCGGCCTCGCCGACGGATCGGGTAATCTGGTGATTGGGTAACCTGATAATTGGGTAATCGGATAATTGGGTAATCTGGTAATTGATTGGAGATTGTCAGACAATCCTCAATCGGTTACCCGATTATCCAATTACCCGCTTATCCAATTGACCAGTTACCCGATTGTCTGACTGACCGCATGCCTCCCATCAAACGCACCAAGTTCAAGCTCGCTCCCGAGCAACTGCTCGAGATGTTTTACTGGCTCAAGCTGATCCGTGCCTTCGACGAGCGTCTCAGCGTCCTGGTCAAGCAGGGCAAAGTCCGCAGCGGCGTCTACACCGGCATCGGGCAGGAAGCGATCATCGTCGGCACCTGCTTCGGGCTGCGAAAAGAGGATTTCATCTGCCCCCTGCACCGCGACCTCGGATCGTTCCTGATGAAGGGCGTCGATCCGAAGGCCATGATGTCGCAGATGTTCGCGAAGACGACCGGGCTGTCGAAGGGACGCGACTCGGCGCTGCATAGCGGCGTCTCCGAGCTGGGCATCTTCGGCAACACGAGCATGCTCGGCGCGAACCTGCCGATTGCCGCGGGGCTCGGGTACACGTTCAAGATGGAGCAGTCCGACAACGTCGTGATCGCGTACTTTGGCGAAGGCGCCAGCAACACGGGTGATTTCCACGAGGCGCTGAACTTTGCCGGCGTTCAACAGCTGCCGGTCGTGTTCATCTGCGAGAACAATCAGTACGCCTACTCCGTGCCGCTCGAGAAGAGCATGGCGATCGACGATGTGGCGATCCGCGCAGAGGGATACGGGTTCGACGGCGTCGCGATCAACGGCAACGACGTGCTGGCGGTGTACCAGGCGTCGCTCGGCGCCATCGCGCGCGCGCGGAGCGGCGGCGGCCCGACCCTCATCGAGTGCAAGACCTACCGCTGGCACGGCCACTCCGAGCACGACAAGGCGTTCTATCGCACCGACGAAGAGCTCGCGATGTGGAAGAGCCGCGATCCGATTCCGACGTTCACCACTTATCTTCGCGCGCGTCACGTGCTGGACGACGAGAAGCTGAAGGACGTCGAAGGACGTGTCAAGGCGACCATCGACGAGGCGACGGAATTTGCGATGAACGCGCCGGACCCGGCGCCCGAAGAAGCTATCACCGACCTGTATGCGTAGCTACATTCACCACGAAGACACGAAGGACACGAAGACGCACGAAGAAGCCCGTTTTGTACAAGACGTTTCTTCTTCGTGTCGTCTTCGTGTTTTTCGTGCCTTCGTGTTCCCAGCCGATCTCGTATGAGTAAAGAGCTGTCCTACCTTGAAGCGATTCGCGAAGCGCTCTTCGAAGAGATGCGGCGCGATCCCAAAGTGTTCGTCCTCGGCGAGGACGTCGGGCCCTATGGCGGCGCCTTCGGCGTGACGCAGGGGCTGGCCGAGGAGTTTGGCGACACCCGCGTCGTGGACACGCCGATCTCCGAGTCGGCGATCATCGGCGTCAGCATCGGCGCGTCGCTGCGCGGATACCGTCCGGTCGCCGAGATGCAGTTCGCCGACTTCATCTCGTGCGGGTTCGATCAGATCGTCAATCAGGCGGCCACGCTGCGGTACCGCTACGGCGGCCGCGCGTCGGTGCCGATTGTGGTGCGGGCGCCGAGCGGTGGCAACGTCGGCGGCGGCCTCTACCACTCGCAGAACCCGGAGGCGTGGTTCATTCATCGTCCCGGGCTGAAAGTGGTGGCGCCGTCGACGGCCTACGATGCCAAAGGCCTGTTGAAGGCCGCGATCCGCGACGACAACCCGGTCGTGTACTTCGAGCACAAGTTTCTGTACCGGCGAGCAAAGGGACCGGTCCCCGAGGGCGACGAGATCGTGCCGATCGGGGTCGCCGCCACGCGCCGCGAGGGCACGGATGCCACGCTGTTGACGTATGGCGCAATGGTCACGCCGTCGCTCGAAGCGGCGGACCGCCTGTCGAAGGAAGGTGTCGAGGTCGAGGTCATTGACCTGCGCACGTTGATGCCGTTCGACAAGGCCGCCATCTTCGCGTCGCTCGAGAAGACCAACCGGGTGCTCGTGGTTCACGAAGACGTGAAGACGCTCGGGTTGGGCGCGGAGCTCTCGGCGGTGATCATGGAAGAGAAGTTCGACGCGCTCGACGCGCCGGTCCTTCGCGTGACGTATCCCGACACGCATCCGCCGTTTTCGCACGTGCTCGAAGCCTACAACCTGCCGAACACCGACAAGATTACCGACGCGCTCAGGAAACTGGCCGCGTACTGATGTGCAGCACCAGGAAGACGCCGGCGCCGACATCGCGCTGATCGATCGGATCGTCTCCCGCGACGAGGCCGCCGTCGGCGAGCTGTACGATCGCCACAACCGCCTCCTGTTCGGATTGATCCTGCGCATCATCCGCGACCGCAGCGAGGCGGAGGAAATCCTTCAGGAAGTCTTCGTGCTGGTCTGGACCCGTGCGGAGACCTACAACGTCTCCCTCGGTCCTCCGGCGGCGTGGCTGGTCCGCATCGCGCGCAACCGCGCCATCGATCGGCTGCGCGCCAACAGCGTGCGGCTGCGTGCCGTGGAATCCGCTCCCGAACCGCCGCCGGCGGAGAATCCCGAATCGAAGGCGAGCGTCAGCGAGCAGCAGCGCGCCGTCGCGCGGGCGCTGGAATCACTGCCGCCCGATCAGCGCGTGCTGATCGAACAGGCGTACTTCCTCGGGCTCACGCAGTCCGAGCTCGCCGAGCGCTTCAAGCTGCCGCTCGGCACGGTCAAGACACGCATTCGCACGGGCATGCTCGCGCTGCGCGAACAGCTGTCGCAGGCGGTCATCGAACAATGACCGAAGACGCGGACATCGTGGAGTTCGACGAGATCGTGGCGTTGGGCCTCGCCGCGGCGGAGAAGGGTCCCGAGCCGGGTCCCGACGTGAGGCGGCGGCTGATGGCCCGCGTCGCGGCGTCGCCGGATCCGGACGGCTTTGCGTTCCAGCTCGCCGCTGACGATCGCTGGCTGCCGCACCCGGTGCCGGGCATCCGGATGAAGATTCTCACGCTCAACAAAGCGCGCGGCTACGCGACCCTGCTGCTCGACGTCGCACCGGGGACTCGATTTCCGTCGCACCATCACGGCGGCGCCGAAGAGTGTTTCGTCGTATCGGGCAGCATCTTCACGTGCGGACGGCGTCTGGGCCCGGGCGATTTCGTCCACGCCGACGCCGGCACCGACCATGGCGAGCTGTGGACCGACGAAGGGGCGCGGGTGATCCTGATCGTTCCGCCGGAAGAGCATTTGCCGCCCGGCTTGCTGATATGAGCGCCGGCGGCCGGCGCGGACCATCTTTTCCGCTAGGAGCGCCGTAGGACTTATTGTGGGACTGCACGAGCAGCTCGGAGACCAGGCGCCCGCGTACGTGCTGGGAGCGCTGACGCCCGCCGAACGCCTCGCATTCGAGGCGCATCTGGCGGAGTGCGCCATCTGCGCGGCAGAAGTGCGCAGTCTGGCGCCAGTGACGGCCCGGTTGGCGCGTCTCGTCCCCGAGGCCGAGCCGGCGCCCGAGGTCAGGGAGCGGTTGCTCGCCGCCATTGCGAAACCGTCGGCGTGGTCTGTCAGCTGGCTGGCAGCGGCGGCATCGGTGGCTCTCGCCGTCGTCCTCGGCGGCTATTCGGCGCAGCTTCGCGCCCGCGTCGCCGGCCTCGAATCGCAGCTTCGTGAAGCCACCCGGCGCGCGGAGGCAAGCGAGGGCCAGGTCGCCGAGGCACGCCGCGTCGCGTTCGATGCGCAGTCGCAGGTGGCCATCCTGGCGGCGCCGGATCTGGCGCGCATCGACCTCGCCGGTCAGCCCGTGGCGCCGACCGCCGCGGCGCGCGCATTCTGGAGCCGGACGCGCGGCCTCGTGTTCACCGCGTCGAACCTGCCGGCTCCGCCGCCGGGACGCGCGTACCAGCTCTGGGTGCTGACGGCGCAGCCGGCGCCGATCAGCGCCGGCATGCTGGTCGTCGACGCGAGCGGCCGCGTGACCGCGCGCTTCGACACGCCGCTCGATCTCCCTCGTCCAGTCGCAATGGCCGTCACGCTCGAGCCCGAAGGCGGCGTCCCCGCTCCGACCGGCGAAAAATATCTCGTCGGTCTTGCGAGTTAAGAAGGAACCGGAATCTCAGCGCTCTTGGCGGTCTCTGCGGTTTCTTCTTATCGAGACTCAAAAATCGCGCCGAGCGCGTCGTCGACGGTCTCGTAGCGGAATCGAAACCCTGCTTGCAGCGCCTTCTTCGGTACAGCGTTCTGCCCGGAGAGCAGGAGCGCGTCCGCCATTTCTCCCAGCAGCAGCTTGAGCGCAAAGCCGGGCGCCGGCATGAACGCCGGGCGGTGCATCGCGCGGCCGAGCGCGCGGGCGAACACGGCGTTAGTCACAGGGTGCGGTCCCGTCGCGTTGATCGCGCCGCTGGCCGCCGGCGTCGTGATCGTCCACCGCACGAGCGCGATCCAGTCATCGCGGTGAATCCATGGCCAGTACTGACGTCCCGATCCCACCGGGCCGCCCGCACCGAAGCGGAACGGCGGCAGCATCTGCGGCAGCGCACCGCCGTCCTTCTCGAGCACGATGCCCGTGCGAACACGGACGACGCGCGTGCGATCGCTCGATGCGCGGACGGCTTCCTGCTCCCACTGCTCGCAGACGTGAGCCAGGAAGTCCTTGCCTGCCGGATGATCTTCCGCGGCCTCCTCGGCGCCGAGCGGCCCGTAATAACCGACGGCGGATCCGCTGACGAACACCGACGGCGGCGCGGCCGCCGCGCGAATCGCAGCAGCCAGGCTGCGTGTGGCGCGCACGCGGCTGTCCAGGATGCGCTGCTTCTGAGCGCCGCTCCAGCGCCGTCCGGCGATTGATTCTCCAGCGAGGTTGATGACGGCGTGCGCGCCGGTGATTTCTCCGGCCCACGGTCCGGGCTCGCCATTCGGATCCCACGACACCATTCGCGCGGCACTCTTCTCCCGTCGATCCGAAGCGGACGATCCGCGGCTGAGAATGACGATGTCGTGTCCGTCCTGGATGAGGGCGTCAGTGAGCGGCCGGCCGAGAAAGCCGGTCCCGCCGGCGATCACAATTTTCATGCGTGCTTCAACCCCGCAGCCGCGTCAGAAATTCCGCGGACAGAAAGTCAGGATGGGCGGGACAGGCGGGATCGGCAGGAGCGTGGACAGGCACAGTCTGTGGTTGGCGATCGCATCAAAAGATCGAATAGACGACGCCGACCTTAAGGATGAACTGGTCAGCGCGGGCCGTTCGGAAATCGGTGCCCGCCACGGTTTGGACCGAGATGTCCGGCCTGGCGATCATGTAGCCCGCGTTCACGTTCACGAAGAATTTCTTGTGCATGTCGTACCACACGCCGATTTCCGGCTTCAGCACGAACGTGTTGCTGGCGCTCGCAGACGCGCCGGGCACATTCAGCACGCTGCGATAGGCCGACACCGCGGGCTCGCTGAGATTGATGCTGCCGAATGCGTAGCCACCGAGGACGTCAGCGGTGATTGAGTAGCGGCGGATGTTTTTCGTGTAGCCGTAGCCCGCCATGATCGGGCGGACGTGAAGCTCGCCGAGCTCCGTGGCGACGCCGCCGATCGGGCGCTCGACTTTGACGGCGTACCAGTTCAGGCCCCAGTGAAAGCCCCACCCGTCCTTCGACTTGCCAAAACGCCAGAGCAGGCCGGGACCGAGTTGGCCCTGCGCATAGTCTTCGTGCGATGCGCGGTCCGTCATCTTGACCTTGAAGTCCGCGCCGATCGCAAAGCGGCTCTCGTCCGTCTTGGCCTCCTGCGCCGCCACTTCCGGCACCGAGGTCAGCAGCACCATGCACACGAGGACGGGCCATCGATACAGCACGGCTGGGTCACAGCAATCGGCGAGCCACGCGTTTTTCGGCGGAAATCAGCGGAATCTCGCATGAGAGCCCGCTTCAGCTGGACGAGGTGGCTCAGGCGGCACTCAGAATGTCTGGCGGGCTACCCATTCGCGCAGCAGCGAATCGACCACCGCATATCTATCGCCTTCGCGCGCGATGAGATCGTCGCGGACCAGCGCCGCGAGCGACGCCTGCACGGTGGAGGGACCGCCGAGACGATGCCGCGCGCGCACGTCGGCGGAGTGCAGGCCGCTGCCGTCCTCGAGGACCACCGCGCGAAGCACGGCGCGCTGCGCCAGCGTCAAGCGCTGCCACGCGCCCTCGAACATCATCTGCTGCTCCGACAGGAGACGTTTGAGCGCGAGGTGCAGATCCTCGAGCGTCGCACGCCGGCGCCCGCGCGCGCGCACTTCGTCCCACGTTTCGTGCGCCAGCCGCTGCACGTCGTACGGAAGGTTCCCGGCGAGCTCGACGATCGCGGTGCCGAGTCCCTCCTCCGGCCGCATGCCGGAGCGCGTGAAACGCGCGTCGATGGCCTCCGCGAACTCGTCGGCGGGAATCTTTTCGAGACGAATGACCGGGCCCGCCTTGTAGAACGGACGCTTCGGACCGAGCATCCGCTCCATCAGGCTCGGCTCCGATCCGGCGAAGAC
>DASSGK010000353.1:0-4310 GCA_035693505.1 Vicinamibacterales bacterium | reverse complement strand
CGGCACTTCGAGCCGCTTGACCATCTCCTGCTGATACTCGGTCGACTGCGTGCTGACGCCGAAGACCTCGGCATGAAGCTTCGCGAGATCCTTGTGGTGATCCCGGAATCCGCACGTTTCCGGCGTGCAGCCTCTGGCGCCAGGAATGTCATCCCAGCCCTGCGGCAGTTGGCGATCGGGTCGACCGGTCATCGGGTAGGCGTAGATCACGATCCGGGGAGCGGCGACTTTCGACAGATTGATCTGGCGATTGGCCGTCGACGGCAGTTCCAGATCGGGGAGTGCCATCCCCTTGAGGTGGCGTGCGCCGCCGTCGTCTTTCGGACGCGGCAGGTTCGCGGGCAGTTGATTCAGGTTCGTCTGCGTCATCGCAAACACCAGGGGGAGCTTGAGGAGCGAACGACGGGAAAGGTTGTCCATCAAATCACCACGAAACTCACGAAAGACACGAAATACACGAAATACACGAAATACACGAAATACACGAAATACACGAAAGAAAGATATCTCTTTTCGTGTGTTTCGCGATTTTCGTGTGTTTCGTGGCTACGTTGCGGTTTCTCCCGGCGTGAGCTCCAGCACCTGCACGCCCTTCGGCTCGACCAGCTCACGCAGTCGGGCGGGCGTGCCGGTCAGCGCTGGGAACGTGCCGTAGTGCATGGGCACGACCTGTTTCACGCCAAGCAACTCGCACGCCTTCGCGGCCTGCTCCGGTCCCATCGTGTAAAGGTCGCCGATGGGCAGAAACGCGATCTGCGGCCGGTACATCTCCCCGATCAGCCGCATGTCGCCGAAGATAGACGTGTCGCCGGCGAAGTAGATCGTCTGACCGTCCTCGAACCGCACGACGTAGCCGGTCGCGACGCCGAGGTAGACGATCTTCCCATCATCTTCGACCGAGCTGCTGTGAACGGCCGGCACCATCGTGATCGACAGACCCAGCGCGTTCAGCGTGCCGCCCGGATTCATGCCGGTGACTTTCTGCAGTCCTTTCGAGCCGAGCCAGACCGACAGTTCGAACGGGGCGACCGTCTGGGCGCCGCTCGAGCGTCCGATTGCGACCGCATCGGTGGTGTGATCGGCGTGACCGTGCGTGATCAAAATCAGATCGAGCGCACCGAGCTTTTTCGCCGACTCGGGCGATTTCGGATTACCCGTGATCCACGGGTCGAACAGGATTTTCTTGCCGCCAGGGGATTGCAGGAGAAACGTCGCGTGGCCGAGCCACGTGATAGCGAGCGCCATGCGCGGCAGGATATCAGGATTCCGGATTTCCTTGCGCGCACGCAAGCTGAGGTGTAAAAGGAGGCGCATGAAGACCATGCACACCGTCGTCGTAGCGCTCCTGACGATCGCGGCGGCTCCGGCGTTGTCGGCGCACCACTCGTTTTCGGCAGAGTTCGACGCGAACAAGCCGGTGACGCTGACGGGGGCCGTCACGAAAATCGAATGGGGAAACCCGCACATCTGGGTGTACCTGGACGTGAAGGACGACCACGGCACCGTGCAGCCGTGGCAGTGCGAGGGCGGTGCGCCCAACACGCTGACGCGCAACGGATGGTCACGAACGTCGCTCAAGCCGAGCGAGCAGGTCACGATCTACGGCTACCTGGCGAAGGATGGTTCCAGAACGTGCAACCTGCGGGCGGTCACGCTCCCCGACGGAAGAAACGTCTTCGCCGGATCGTCCGCGCCCGACGCGCCGAAGAAATAGGAAATCGCGATGAAGTGCCTCATCGCCTTCCTGCTCTCGGTGTTCCTTGCATCCGCCGGCGGTCTGGGCGCTTACGCGTCCGGGCAACAGGACTACACACCCCCGGTGGGCCCGACACCGCGGACGCCTTCTGGAAAAGTGGATTTCAGCGGTGTCTGGGAGAAGCCTTACGTCCCCGACATGTCAAAGGACGGGAAGGGCCAGAAGGGCCAACCGGATCTGCCGTTCACGCCGTGGGGCGAAAACGAATGGAAGACGTACGACGCGGCCAACGGTGATTACACAGGCGCCTGCCTCCCGTTCGGCATGACGCGATCGATGAACACGCCGGAGCCGATGCAGTTCATGCAGAGCGACAAGTACCTGTCGTTCCTCTTCGAGCAGAACTCCTGGTTCACCGTCGTGCCGATTGACGGGCGCCCGCATCGCACCGGAGACCCCACCTGGTTCGGAGACTCTGTCGGGCACTGGGAAGGCGACACGCTCGTGATCGAGACGGTCAACTTCAACGGCAAGACCCGGCTGGACACGATCGGACATCCGCACAGCGATCAACTGCAGCTGACGCAGCGATTCTCCCGGCCCGACCTCGGACACATCACCTACGAAGTCATCGTGAACGATCCCAAGACCTTCACGAAGTCCTGGAAGAACGTGCGCACGCTGACACTGCGGACCGACTGGGAAATGATGGAGTACTCCTGCGAGGAGAACAACAAGAGCCTCTGGGAGGGCCGGATCAAGGTTCCGAAGTACAAACCCTGACATTGCAGGATTGCAGATTGCAAGATTGCAGAAAGGGAAGGAAGCAGGTCTTCCGACTTCCCTTTCTGCAATCCTGCAATCCTACGATTCTGCAATTCCTAAGCTTCTGTCCGGACGTACTCGAAATCGATCGGCAGCTGATTGATGCCGCGCCTCGGCGGGGCGATGTAGTTCGCGAACTTCCCAGGCTCGAACACGGGCTTGTCCATGATGCTGAGCAGATACTCGGTATCGGACGCCGACGGCAGCCACTCGTACTTCCGCTTTTCCCACTGCTCGGCGCTCAACGGCACGCCATTGGGATCGAAGTGGAAGCCTGAATACATCCCGATGCCGCGATGGAACTTGCGATCGGGCAGCCGCAGCCGGTCGGACATGCCGTGCGATTCGAGGATGCGGTTCCAGCGGACGACGCCCGCGGCGCAGTCGCCGACGTACCAATCGCGCAGCACTTCGTTCATGGCGTTGCGCATCAGCACGTCTTTCGTGACCGGCCTGCCCTGCTCGAAGAACTCCATGTGGTAGTAAGAGTCCTTCACGATGTGCTCGTCGAACGTGTCTTCCTTCGCGCGGCCTTTGAGGCCGTTGGCGAAATAGGACGCCGCGTTGCTCGAGACCTCGCTGCCGTGCAAATCGAGGCTGAGGCTGAACCACTGGTTCAGGTGTTTCTGAATCGTTTCGATGTCGATGCCGCCGACCTTCCGCACATCGCCTGAATAGCCGGCCGTCTTCATCAGCTGGCAGGTGCGCTCGAGGATCCGCGCGATGCCCGTCTCTCCGACGAACATGTGATGCGCCTCCTCGGTCAGCATGAACCGCGTCGTCCGGGCCAGCGGATCGAGCGAGCTCTCGGACAACGACATCAGCTGTGACTTGCCGTCGCGATCGGTGAACATCGTGAACATGAAGAAGTCGAGCCAGTTGTCGATCGGCTCGTTGAAGGCTTCGAGGATGCGCGGCTTGTCCCGGTTCCCGCTCTGGCGCTCGAGCAGCTCCTCGGCCTCGTCGCGGCCGTCGCGCCCGAAGTACGAGTGCAGCAGATAGACCATCGCCCAGAGATGGCGGCCTTCCTCGACGTTGACCTGGAACAGGTTGCGCAGGTCGTACATGCTCGGGCACCGCTGGCCGAGCAACCGCTGCTGCTCTACGCTCGCCGGCTCGGTGTCGCCCTGCGTCACGATCAACCGCCGGAGCTGATTCCGGAATTCGCCAGGGACTTCCTGCCAGACAGGCTGTCCGAAGAAATCTCCAAAGCCGATGCGGCGATCGTGGACGGGGTCGGCGAGGAAAATGCCCCAGCGGTATTCGGGCAGCTTCACGTACTCGAAGTGCGCCCAGCCTTCCGGATCGACGCTGATCGCCGTCCGGACGTACACCTGGTGATAGTCCTGGAAGCCTTGCGGTCCCATGTCCTTCCACCACTGGATGTATTTCGGCTGCCAGTGCTCGAGCGCGCGCTGGAGGCGCTTGTTGCTGGAGAGGTTGACGTTGTTCGGAATCTTCTCGGCGGAAATCATCCAGGCCTCACTATGTCCTTTTCCAATCGAACTCCGGCCGGCCCTGCTGTCCGTATACCTTGAGCGCGCCCTTGTCGCCGACGGCGTTCGGCCGCTGGAAGATCCAGTTCTGCCACGCCGTCAGGCGTCCGAAGATCTTCGTCTCCATCGTTTCGGGCCCTGCGAAGCGGAGGTTCGCTTCGAGGCCCGTCATCGCATCCGGAGAAAACGCCGCGCGAGCCTCGACCGCCAACCGCACTTCGTCGTCCCAGTCGATCTCGTCGGGCGCGAAGGTGACGAGGCCCGCCTCCTCCGCTTCGGCCGCGTTCAACGGC
>DASSGK010000352.1:0-27020 GCA_035693505.1 Vicinamibacterales bacterium | reverse complement strand
CGCTGGGTGCGTCTGGTGCGCAGCGGCAATACCCTGACGGGCTATCAGTCGGCGGATGGGAACACGTGGACGCAGATCAGCAGCGCGACGGTGCCGCTGCCGACGCACGTGTATGTGGGGCTCGCGGTGACGAGCCATCTGGCTTCGCGGTCGACCACCGCGTCCTTCAGCAACGTCACGGTGACCGTGCCCTAGAACGCTTACAGCCTTCCTCCGATGTAGTGCAGGCCTTCAGGCCTGCCCGACACGGCGGACCTGAAGGTCCGCACTACACCAACGCTTACCGCGCGGCGGTATCGCGGTGATCCACGTCAGGCCGCTGCGGCGTCTCGATGCCGGCCGCTGCGCCACGACGTTTCACGCGCGTGATGGCCATGCCGATGAACGCCGACGCGAGGTACGTATACGCGATCGCGACCAGCGTCCACTGCGGATGCGTGGCGATCGCCACGATGCCCGCGGCCACGAAGATCAGGACCGTGTAAGGCCGGCGCGTCTTCGAATCGATCGTCTTGAAACTGCGGAAGCGGATGGTGCTGACCATCAGCGCCGCGGGCACCAGCACCATCGCGAGCGCGGGCAGCGCCGCGCGGTAGTCGTGCAGGCCATCCGGAAACGCGAACACGGTGGAGGCCAGAATCGCGGCGGCAGCCGGGCTCGGCATCCCGACGAAGTACCGCTTGTCGCCGTCTCCGCCGCTCTGGATGTTGAACCGCGCCAGCCGCATCGCGGCCGCCGCGACGAACATGAAGCTCGCTGCCCATCCAAGCCGGCCGAGCGCCTGCAGACCCCAGCAGAAGGACAGGAGCGCGGGTGCGACGCCGAACGAAATGATGTCGGCCATCGAGTCGAATTCCACCCCGAACTCGCTGGTGGTGTTGGTGAGCCGCGCGATGCGGCCGTCCAGCATGTCGAGCACCACGGCGAAGCCGATGAAGGGCGCCGCGGTCGCATACTCGCCGCGCATGGCGTAGACCACGCACGCATACCCGCAGAACATGTTGCCCATCGTCAACAGGCTGGGCAGCAGGTAGACGCCCCGGCGGAGCCTGTTGCGGCGCTGATCGGTGGAGCGCCGGAGGAACCGCAAGCGTCCTTTGCTCTGCTCGACCATCCGCTGATAGCTGACTAACGGCGAGTGTTGGCGTTCGTTTCTCAATTGAGCACCGCGATGATGGTTTCGCCGCCGCGAACCATGTCGCCGATCGTGGCGCGCACGGTCGCGCTCGGCGGAAGGAATACGTCCATCCGTGAGCCGAATTTCATGATGCCGAAGCGCTGTCCCGCGTGAACCCGATCGCCGATCTGCGCGCGGCAGACCACGCGCCGCGCCAGCACGCCGACCACCTGCCGCGCCACGACAGTCTGGCCGTTGCCCCGGTCAATCCAGACCTCGCTGCGCTCGTTGACCGCGGCCGCTTCGTGGCGATACGCGGGCAGGAATTTTCCCGGCCTGTAGCTGACCCTGGTAACGGTCCCCGACGCCGGAATGCGATTGACGTGCACGTTCATCGGCGACAGGAAGATGCTGACCTGCTTCCACTCGCCCGGAGGCGCAACGCCGGGCTCCGATGCGCCGACGAACTTCACCTCGCCGTCAGCGGGCGACAAGACGATCTGCGTCCCGTCCGGCGAGGTGCGTTCGGGGTCGCGGAAGAAGAAGGCGAAGAAGGCGCCGAGGGCGACGAACGGCAGCGCGAACGCCCAGCCGACGTACAGCCCGGCCGCGAGCGCAATCAACCAAGCCCCGCCGACGAACGGGAATCCCGCGCGATCGAACCCGATCATTTCGACGAACCCGTCATCGCGCTCGCAAACGGCTTCGGGCCGTCCACATCGAAGTCGAACACCTTGTTCTGCCCGAGCACCATGCGTTTCGGGCTGGTGAACGTGGGGCTGAACACGCTCAGGTTCGCGAGGTCGGGATCCTGGAGCGTGATGCCGGCCATGTCCGTCATGCTGTAGAAGACCGAGCGGGTATTCATGCGGCGGTCGGCGTTCCTGCGCGCCGCCTCGACCCGATCCGGGTACCGCTGCGCGTACGCGTCCGAGTACCAGAAGAGCATCGGGATCGGCAAATCGTACTCGTTGCTGTGGGCGTGTCCGAACAGGCCGCGGCTGTCGTCCCGGAGGTTGTCGCCGTGGTCGGGAATATACATGACCGCCGTGACGCCTGCCCGCTTCTTCAGGACGTCGATCAGCTGCGAGAGGAAATAGTCCGTGTAGAGAATCGTGTTGTCGTACGCGCCGATGAGCTCCTCGTGCGTCAGGCCGGCGCTCGTGCCCGAGAGCAGCGAGTCGGCGCCGTCGGGAAACTTCGCGAATTCACGCGGGTACCGGCTGCTCAAGTTGAAATGGCTGCCCAGCGAGTGCAGCAGAAAGAAGGTCTTCTTGTCGGCGGGATCGTTCTTGTCGAGGATCTCGTTCACCGTGTCGGCGAGCACGACGTCGTGGCGTCGTTCGAAGAAACGTTCGACGTCGGCTTCGTTCGCGTAGCGGCTGATGGCCGCCATCGCGATTTCGCGCTGCTGCGTCGAGAGCCAGTAGGTGTGAAAGCCGACTTCGTGGAACAGCGACACGATCGATCGTTCCGCCGCGCGCTTGCCCGGTTCCTCGATCGTCCCGCGCGTGAGAATCAGCGGCACCGACACCTGCGTTTGCGCCACCTGCGCGATCACGTCGCGAAACACCACAAGGTTTTCGGTCTTCGCCAGGCGCGGGTTCGTCTCGCGCGGGTAGCCGTACAAGCTCCAGTTGTGCCGCCGGGCGCTCTCTCCCACGACGAGCACGTAGACTTCCGGCTGCTCCGGAGCCGCGGGCCGCACGGCGCCGAAACGGAAGTTCTTCGAGCGCTCGCCCGCTTCCACCTCCTGTTGGTGCAGCGATTCGGTGAGATACGCCTGTGGAACGATACCGAACGGGCTGTTCTGATCGTGCAGCAGCACGACCGGCCACGATCCGAAGTACCTGAACACGCCGGCGTAGACCACGACAAGCGCGAGAGCGGGAACGATGGCCGCCGCACGCGGAATCGTCACCTTCAGGTTGCGGACGCGCCACAACGCGTAGGCATATCCGCCCAGGACGGCGACGGCGCTCACGATGACCTGTGTGAGGTCGGTCGAGAGGAACGATCGCGCGTCTTCCATGTTCCCGGCGATGATCATCATCATCGTCGGCGTCAACAATCGCGTCTGGTAGTTGAAGATGACGTAAAGGTCGATGCCGGTGACGACGTAGAGCGGAAACATCAACGCGTGAGTCAGCCAGATCCGGCGCGAGAGCAGCTGCACCAACGCCAGCCAGAGCACCGACGCAGCCATCGCGAACAGCGCACCCTTGTCCGGCTTCCCGCCGTTGCGCAGTTCGTAAACCACGACCGGAGAAATGAGGTAGGCGTTCATCAGGAACACCCATCTCCACTTCCAGATCGAGCCCGCAGCGTTTTTCAGAAGAGTCGACAAAGTAGGACAGATGGGCGGGAGCAATAAGTCCGCCAGATACGGAAGCCTGGAAATCCTTACGGTACAGCGGGATCTGGGGATGCGGCCGTTTTCGTTTACATCCCGGGCTAACCGATTTTACACAAGACGGATATTAGTCGCCCTGAGAGAAACCTTTTGGGCGGCCGTTCTGCTTCGCAGCGGCTCTTCCGGTATCGGCGATGACGCTCGAGATGCGGTCGGCCCACAGGTCCAGCGACATGGCCGACTCGATCGTGTGCCGCGCGGCCTTGCCCAGACGCTCCGCTTCGTCCGGGTGGTCGAGCAGATGGACGATCGCGGCACGGAAGGCGGCGGCGTCGCCGGTCGGGACGTAGAGTCCATTCACGTTGTGTTCGACGACGTCGGTCTGTCCGGTTGTCCTGGAGACGATGACGGCTTTGCCCATCGCCATCCCCTCGAGCAGCGTCGTGACACCGGCCTGAAAATCGTTCTCGTATAGCGGAACGACGACGAGACGCGAGCTCGAGTACAGATTGCGAAGCTCTTGATACGAGTACGGGCGAGCGGTGACGTTCGCCGGCAGCGATCGATCTTCTGTTTCGTTCTTTCGTTTGGACCAGGGGCTCGCGGCGGCGAGGCACACCTCGACGTCCATGCCGTTGACGGCGTCGATGAGCGTCGGATAGTCGCGCAGTTCCAGACCGGCGCTGCAGATCCGCCGGGCCGGCTGAACGTCCGGTGTCGGTTGGTAGAACCGGCTGTCGGCGTGAAACGGGATCAGGTGCAGTTTCGATCCGGGAATCCCCAGCGCCTTCTCGCCGTACTCTTTTTGCGTGGTCGCGTACACGAAGATGGCGTCCATCTGCGGGTGCAGCGCGCGCAGGAACGGCGCCTTCTTCTTCGGTGACAGACGATGACCGATCAGGACGTGACCGGGACGCCTTCGACGCGCCTTGAACAGGGACGCGAGCGGAATGCCGACGTTCTCGCCGTTCGAGAAGATGCAATCGTACTGGGACGCTTTCAGAAAACCGTGCATGGCCAGCGCGGGATCGCGCCCGGCGAGGCGCGCGGCTTTCACCAGCGGATGCGGATCCGCGTCGGCTGAGCCGTAGTCGGCGAGGTCGGCGTTCAGACGCGCCTGCAACGCGTAGTAGTCCATCGTCGGGTGCTGGTTGTCGGCCACCGCCGCCTCGACGCCGCGTTTGGCGTAGCTCGGGATCAACAGCAGCGTTCGCGGGTGCGCTTCAGGCAATCGGACTCCCTCTGCGATGGCACAGTACAATACTTCGCACGTCGATGACGACTGCCCAGAGTGTGCCGCGACGCGGCGGAGTAGTGCGGAACGTCATCCACCTCGGCCTCGGGCAGGTCGCCACCACGGTCCTGACGATCCTGTTGAGCGCCACCCTCGCGCGGAGCCTTGGCGCGTCCGAGTTCGGCCTGCTGTATCTCCTCACATCGATCGCCACGTTCGCCTATGTGGTCGTGGACTGGGGCCACGGGCCGTACATCATTCGCGAAGCAGCGCGGCATCCGGAGCGATCGGGAGAGCTGCTGGGGAGCGCGATCGCGGTTCGTTCGGCGATGGCGCTGCTCACGTGCGTAGTTGCCGTCGCGTCGACGTGGCTGCTTCGTTACGATCTCCACACGCAGCTACTCACTGGAGCAATGATCCTGGGACTTCTGCCGCAGTATATCGGGTTGGGGTTCGGCTGGATCTTTCGCGGTCACGAACGCATGGACCGCGACGCCGCGATCAACGTCATGCTCAAGCTCGCGACGCTGATTGGCGCGGTCGTGTGTGTGGAGCTCGGCGGACGGCTGCCCGGTCTGATCGTCGTGTACGCGGTAGCCGGCTTTCTGACGCTGTCGCTCGCCATGGCGATCTACCGGAAGCTTCAACTGCCCCCGTTGCGCGCGACCATGTCCACGTCGCGCGAACTGCTGCGCGACGGCGCCCCGTTGCTCGCGATGTCGCTGGCTGTCGCCGTGGAGCCGTACTTCAACGCCAACATCCTGTACAAGATGGCCACGCCTGCCGTCGTCGGCTGGTATGGCGCGGCGTGGAATATTGCCGGCACGCTCATCGCGCCGGCGACGATTCTCGGCGCGACCATGTATCCGCGGCTGTCGACCGCGGCGAGCAACCCGGCGGAATTCAAGCGGGTCTTTGGAACATCCTTCAGACCGTTGCTGTTGCTGGCGGTCCTCGGCGCCGTCGGCACGTACCTTTTTGCCGATGTGGCGATCGCGCTGATCTACACCACGCAGAAGTTCGGGCCCGCCGCGGATACCCTGCGCGCGTTCACGCCGGTACTGCTCCTCATGTACGTCGACGTGTTCTTCGCCACCGGGATTCTGGCTGCGGGCAGAGCGGGGCGACTGGCGAGCGCCAAGATCGCGGCCGTGGTTCTCACCACCGGACTCGTCGTCGTCCTCGTCCCGTGGTGCCAATCGCATTTTGCCAACGGCGGACTGGGCGTGATGTACGCCATGGCGAGCGGCGAATTCCTGATGCTGGTCGCGGCCGTTGTGTTCATCCGCGAGGCCATCGACGGCCACCTGATTGGCGACGTCCTCAGGAGCCTGCTCGCGGGCGTGTCGACGGTCGTGGTGATTCAGCTGCTGCCGCCGATGACGCCGTTTCTCGGGATCCCGCTCTGCGTCGTGGCGTTTGCGGGCCTGGCGCTGCTGGTTGGAGCCGTGACACGCGCCGACGTGGAGTTGGTGACGTCGTCGCTCCGCAAGGGGCCCGGCGCTCCCCCGTCTGCCACGGGCATCGCGAGCGCGGGGACACCGGACGTCAGCGTGCTGATCGATTCATCGTCAGATCGAGGACGGTGATGCTGTAGGCGGGAAACGTCGCCTGCAGACTGTCGGGAGTCGATGAGACGTCGAACTTCTTGAAACCCGCTTCGCCGCCCGTGTACGTGAATGCGCGCGCCGCAGACACCGTTCCGCAGCCCTGCAGCGCCACTTTGGAAGCCAGAGACGACAGGGTCGCGAAGTTGAGGAGGACGGCGACCACGTGCGTGCCATCGGCGTCGCGCGAGCCGAACAGCGACGAGAGCGGCGCGTCGCTCCTGGCGTTCACCGTCCAGTCGAGGAACCGGCCGCCGGCCTCGTCGAAATTCCGAAACGCGCGAAACGCCCAGAACGCGGCGGAGCGATCCGCGGGGTGCGTCCAGTAGTACGCCGACGTCAACCCTTCCGTTCCGAAACGTCCGAGCGCTTCGGCCGTCGCCAGGCCTCCGCTCATGTGTGTTTCGGCGCCGAAGTTCCACTCGCCGATCGACACGCCCAGTCCGGGATGATTCTGCGCGATCCATTCCTTCAACAGCGGAATCACGCGCATGCGCTCGTTGATCCACGACTCGTCGACGTAGCTCGGGTCCCACAAACTGCGTGTGGATCGGATCCGCAAGGCCGCGGTGGCCGAATCGGTTTTGCCGTCCTTGGCGATCCCGATTCCGGGCGCCATCGGATAGAAATGGACGTCGACGATATCGAGCAGCTTCACCTTGTTCCGGGCTTCGTAATCGGCGATGCGCCGCAGATACCAGGGAATCAACGGTTCATCGTTGTGAAAGCGACGGTCCGGGCGTAACTGGACGCCGGCGGCGACATCCTTTGCGGAGTACTGATAGGCGAGCCATCCCCATTCGGCTGGTCCGGCAATTTTCGCTTCCGGATCCGCGCGGCGAATGGCCGTCGCGTACGAAATTGTCTTTTCCAGCAGCTCGTCGTACGTCGCCGGATCCGGATGGACGTCTCGATGGGTCGAGTTCCACAGCGACGGCTCGTTGTCGAGGATATAGCCCGAGACTCGGCGGCCGCGCGTTCCGTCGCCTTGCCGGATCTTGCGCACCCACTGCTCGATGATTTCAGGCGTGGATCGCGAGCTCGTCTGCGTGGGTGGACCGGGTGCGAGCTCCTTGTTGTCGCGGCCGATGCCGTTGCCGGCCTCGGGATTGTCGGGCGCCATCATCTGCTGCTGCCCGAAGATCGACGCCGGGAATCCCCAGGACGTGTTGTCCTTCGCGACCCAGCCGATGGTCGGAACTGTGATCACCGACGTGACGCCGTGCTCGTGATTCTCGTTGAGGAAGGATTCCCAGGTGGGCGTCCCGCTGGAGTCGCCGACGTTCTTGAAAAACCAGTCCTTGGCCAGGTTCGAGTAGTTCAACTGCCAGTTGTAGCGCGTGGTCGGATTGCCGCCCCAGCGGCGCGCGGTCGGGCCCAGCGCCCAGGGGGAATCGCCGGCGCCGCCGATGCCGTAGATGAAGGGGCTGATCGGGCGGGCGTCGGCGCGGCATTCGAGAACGAGGTTACCGGAGCGAACCGGATTTCCGGCCTGCTCCTCTTCGACGACGGCGGCCGTGGTCGCCGTCGCCGCCGGGCGGCTTCGGCGCGCGCGCCAGGCCTGCCGCGCGATCTCGGGGGTGTGCCGCTTCACACGCACGAGCACATCGCCCAGCTGTTCGGGAGGCATCGCCGCGACGGCGACGATCGCCCCGGCACCCAGGAGGATCAATGTAACTATCGATGCCGTTCGCATCACGGCCTCCCCTCGGATCGTTGACGCCCGCTCAGCACATTCTGTACGGCCACTGCGAGGTCGGCAAAAGAGCGCGCCTCACGAACCGCGGCATCGCCCATCGATACCCCGAGGCGATCCGCGAGCGCCGCGAGAAAATTCCGCACGCCATCGCCGGACCAGACGTGCGCCGGTACCGGTTCGTCATCCAGATCGGGCGGCGAGTCCAGTCCCAGCGTCGTCATCAACAGATCCGGCAGCGAGGCGGCGGCGCTGTCCCACCGCGACGCGAGTTCTCCGGCTTTCCCGATAATCCTGGCACGTGCGCCGCCCGCGCAGACGCCGGCCGGTATCGCCGACGAGACGACGCTCCCGGCAAGGACCTCGGCGCCGTCGCCGATGGATCCCCCTCTCGTGATCGTCACGCGGCTGCCGATGCGACACCCATTGCCGATGGTGACCGGACGAGTGGCGTGCTGCACCGACTGATCACCAGGCGCCCCATGAAAGTTGGTGTCCATGATGATGACATAGGGTCCGATCCGTGTCCCGCCGCCAATGCGCACCTGCTCGAAGGCCGCGATCGCGGCGCCGGCCCCAATCGAGACGTCGTCGCCGATGTCGAGAATCGCGCCGGGGCCTGCGACCAGGTGCGACGGCGCGGGCCGCGATGCCAGCCGGAATCGATCGCCAATCCGAATCTGGCCGCCTTCGGGATTGATCGTCGGTCTGCCGGTGAGCCGCGGTTGCTGGCCAACCGACTGACATGCCCGCAGCCAGTATCGCGATCGAACCGCCTCCCAGCCCCCTCCCACGTCAGCCTGCCCGCAGGATTCGCGCGGGAATCCCGCCTGCCACCGCGCCGGCCGGGATGTCGCCGGCCACGACGCTGCCGGCCGCGATCACCGCGCCCGCGCCAATTCGGGCTCCCGGCAGGACGGTCACCCGCGCGGCCAGCCACGCGCCGTCTCCGATGTCGATGGCGCGCGGCTCGACCGGCGACGGGTGCGGCAGATCGCCAAGGCCCGGCGTTTCGGTGTCGGCCACGATGCAGTAGTTGCCGATCATCACGTTCGATCCGATCCGGACGTGCAGTTGCGCCGAGATCATCGATCCGTAGTTGATGAACACGTTGTCGCCGATTTCGAGCACGCCGCCGGGGCCGCTGGCGAGCTCGAGCGGTGCCCAGTTGGAATTCAGGCGTACGCGCGCGCCGATCACCATGCGTCCGCGGTTGTCGATGTTCGGACGCCAGAACGTGCGGGTGTTGGGACCGACCTGGTCGCACGCGTGCAGCCAGAGCCGTGCGCCGAGACTGGATCTCAGCCAAACCTGTCCAGCCTTCAGCGTCGCCATCCACTGCGCGACCCTGCCCAGCCTCTTCACCCCGCGTCCACGCAGTGCTTACAAACCGCCAGCACATGGGGATAGTTCCGCGAGCCGTTGAATCGTTGATCCGCACGGTTCCGCGCGGCGGCGCTCATGTCCCGCCGGAGTTTCGGATTGGTCACCAGCCGGAGTGTCGCTTCCGCCAGCCCCACGGCATCTCCAGGCGCCACCAGGAATCCCGTCACGCCGTCTTCGATCTCCTCGCGAAGGGCGCCGACGGTGGTCGTGATCACAGGGAGCCCCGAAGCCATCGCTTCCATGTTGACGAGCGGCAGCGTGTCGGCCAGCGTCGGGAACGTGAAGATATCCGCCCGTGCGTACAACGCCATGAGGTCGGGCGAGTTCGGCCCGAGTCCATGGTGGACGCGGACTCCGGTCAGGCCGCTCGTATCGACGTTCTCGCGCGTCACGATGTCGAGCTCGCAGTGCTGCATCAGCGACGTCTTGAACGCTTTCAACAGCGTGTCTCCGCCCTTGCGCCGAAAGTCGCCGCCGACGAACAGGAGGCGGACCGGCCCGCTGGACTCGCCCGTACGCGCGGACTTCCACTTGTCGAGGTCGACTCCCGGCGGGATCACGACCACTTTCTGCGGATCGACGCCGTAGTCGGCGACGAGCGATTCCTTGCCCCATTCGTGCCAGGTGATGAGCCGTCGGGCCTGGTTGAACGCTCGCCGGTTCAACGCGTTTTTGAATGACTCCAGCGGCGCGAACCGGCTCGGACGATGATCGTACGGGCTGCCGATCTTGTCGAAATTGATGGGCGTGGCATCCATCGACACCACTGTCGGGATGTCGGCCATCAGCGCTCGCGCGAAGATCGCCGTGACCTGCGTATGGAAGAAGAGGCCGTCGAGTTTGGTCGAGCGAAGCACCTCCACCACTTGCTCGCGCGCGCGGATGCTCGCCTTCAAGGTCCAGTTGCGGCTCACGACCGGCACCTTGTTCCAGCGATCCTCGATCTCGTACGACACCGGGATCCATGTCGCGATCACGTCGGGATCGTTGGCGATGTATTGCTGGAAATTCTTCCCGTGCGTGACGTGCCCGAGCGTCTGCTCCATCACGAAGCCCAGTCTGTAGGCCATGACGTTAGCGCGCGCTCGCCGATCGGTCGGCGACCAGGCGGGCATGGAAGCCCTCCAGCCGGTCGACGACGCTGTCCCAGCGGTACTGACGTTCCACCAGCTGCCGGCCGGCGCGACCCATTTCGAGTCGTCGTGCTCGATCGGCCTGAAGCTGCAGCACCGCGTCAGCAAAGCCGCGCGCCTCGTCGACGATGAGCAGCTGCTCGTCGTGCGTGACGTCGATCCCTTCGCAACCGACCGACGTCGAGACCACGGCTTTTGCCATCGACATGCCTTCGAGCACCTTCAATCTCGTCCCGCCGCCCATGCGCAGCGGCACGACGAACACCGCACTCTTATACACGTAAGGACGAACGTCGGCAACGGTGTCGGTCACGACGACATTGTCGCTCGCCAGTCGTTTCAACTCGTTCGTCGCGCCGGCGCCGACGATGTAGAAAACCGCTTTCGGCCGCGAGGCCAGAATGTGCGGGAGAATCTCACGTACGAAATACACGGCGCCGTCGATGTTCGGCCGGTAGTGCATCAGCCCGGTCATGACGAGCGCATCTGAATCGATCGGTTCGTCCGAAGGACAGAAATATTCGACGTTCACGGCGTTGGGGGCGACCATCACCGGCGTCTTCGGCGCCGCCTGGCGCATGATCACCTCTTCGCGCGCCGACGTGCTCACGACACCGGACACCGATTGCCAGCTGGTGACTTCCTCGCGCTTGAACTTCTGGTACTCGAGCCAATTGTACATGCGGCGCAGCGGCGATCCTTCCGTGCTGTACATGCGATACAGCAGCTCGTATTCGATGTTGTGCTCGTCGAGCACCGTGACCGCGCGCGGATCGAACGTAAAGCCGGCGAGCTGGCTCGATTCGATCTGCACCACGTCGAAGCGTTCACGCTTCATCAACTCGTCGAGCTTCTGCTGCATGGCGGACGAGCTCAGGCTCCGGCGCTGGTACGAATCGCTCGAGAAGACGGACGACAGCTGCGCCAGGCGTTTGCTGCGTTCTGTTTCAGGCTTCCGAGGGACCGTGTGCACGCTGCTGCAGACCGCAGCCACCGCCTTTATCTTTTCCTCTTCTCCAGGTTCAGCGTACGTGACGAGCGACACCTCGTGCCGGCGCGCCAGCAGACGCACGAACTCGAACACGCGAATGCCGAATCCCCAGATAGGGGGATACGGCAGCGACGGTGTGAGGATCAGGACGCGCAAGGAACTAGTCGGTCGGCGCCGAGGCCGTGAAGAGGACGCTCGCGCGCGGGCTGCCCACGACGGCCAGTGGCGGCACGCTCTTGGTCACGATCGCGCCGGCGCCGATGATCGCCCCTCGCCCCACGTGGACGCCTTTGAGGATCACCACCCGGCACCCGATCCACACGTCGTCTTCGATGACGACCGGCTTGCTCTCGGCCGGCTTTCCCGAGTGGCCGTGAAGATCGGTGTCCATGATGACGGTGTCCCAGCCGATCTTGACGCCTCGACCGATCGACACCGTGCTTGCAGTCACGATGTGCACGTTGCGATTCAGGTACACGCCTTTGGCGATGGTGAGCGTGGCTCCGGGATAGATCTCGAGGCGCACGCCGGACTCGAAGCTGCAGCTCTCGACGACGATCTCGCCTCCAAGGTTTTTCACGACCGGACGAGGACCGCCCGGCAGCGCCAGAATGAGCCCGGCGCCGCGGCGGAAGTGACGCCTGAGCAGCAGCCCTCGCCAGAACGCCGACAGCGGAACACCTTCGCGAAGCCGATCGACGAACCGCTTGATGCCACCAATCATGACGCGGCTGTCACGCGGCGCGCCGACGTCGATCGGCCGCGATGCGTCGACGCTCAACGCCACGTCCTGGCATATGACACAGACACCTGGTTGGTGACCGTCGTCTGCGTCGGCAGACTGTTGGAGTATCGGCGCCAGTAGGAATAGGACCCGGCGACGACCAGATTGCCGGGCAGGTTGTAGGCGACACTGCCGCCGACGATCAACGGGTTGTAATTGAACGCCGGGTCGGCGGGGAAGTCGTTGTGCACCGCCGAAAGGGTGCCGCCAAGGGTCAACCGCTTTCGGATTTTCAGTCCGCCCTCGAGATTGAGCGAAGTCGAGATGTGGGTGGCGCCCATGACTTCGATGCTTCGCGTGACCCGAACGGCCAGATTGCCGTTTCTCTTCACCTTCCGCTGGATGCTGGCCGAGCCCGTGGGCGCGATGTTGATCCCTGTCAGGCGCTCGGTCACGAACATGTCGATGCCGCCTTCAGCCGACATGCTGTAGGTGGGCGAAAGCGGCCGCTGCCACGTGCCGTGCAGCGAAATCGTCTGCGACTGTTCGGCGCCGTTGACCTGGCGTGAATATCCCTGCGCAATGCCCAGGGAGTCCGCATGACTCAGCAGGCGGCTGAGGGACGTCTGGAACGAGAACGTGCCGCCGCCGGTCAGCAGTGCTTGATCGACGACATTCGGCGGCGGTATGGCCGGTTGCGTGTCGTTGAAAATGAGATTGTCGTACTGCGTCGAGACCTGGAATCGTGTCCGCCGCGAGATATCGTACCCATACCCGGCCATGAAACCGTTCGAGGTGACGATGGCGTTTGGAAACGCGAGCTGCGCCTCGGTGACCGAACTGGCTTGTCGTGCGTACCCCGAGCTGACGCGATCGGCGATGGTGAATTGCGCGCGGCGCGAGATCTGATAGAAACCGGATGCCGCGACGTCGAACGTGAATCGGCTGAGGTCTGCCGCGTTCGCATAGAAGTACTGGCTTGCCGCCCCGCCGACGTTGAACCCTCCACGGTGCCACGACCACTGTCGACTCGCGCCGGCATCGATGGTGTTGGCGACTTCACCGTTCTCGACCGTGCTGTTGGATAAGCCGGAATAACCGACGTGCCAGGACAGAATCGGATCCTCGGGAGTGGGTTTCAGCACCGGGGACACGCGGCTGTCGGGAATTTCCGCCGGGGCAATTTCCTGCGCACGCGCTCCAGCCGCGAAGACGAGCGTCAATCCGCCTGCGTACAGCCAACGTCGGACGAGTGTCTTCATCATCGGGAAGCGCTCGTTCCTGGCAGCTTTCGTGACCGGTGAGCCTGTCGATGTTACCGGGAATGACAAAGTAGCCACAAGCACACTTTCATCGGCTGGGAGGTGGAACACGAACGTCGGAACGCTCGGAGACCGCCGCAATTCGTTGAGACATTGGCGTCATCCACGTCGAGAACACAATCGAGATGAACCTGGGGCTTTCAATCAGGTACCGTCGATAGAGGCGCCGAGGTTCGAGCATCAGACGATAGGCCCATTCGAACCCCGAGTTCGCGACCCATCGCGGCGCTCTGCTGAATCGGCCCGCGAGAAAGTCGAGGCCGGCGCCGATGGCCAGTGACACCGTGGGTCCGATCGAATCCCGGTACCGATGGATCCAGAGCTCCTGCTTGGGCGGACCGAGGCCGACGAGAACGACGTCCGGTTTCGCTGCGCGAACCTTCTCCGCCGATTGTCCCGTGGGATCCGAGCCGTCCTTCTCAATTCGGCAATCATCCCAGCCGACGATCGTGACGCCGAACTCATCGGTAAGTCGCTTCGCCGCGGCTTCAGCCGCCCCCGGACCGCCGCCGAGCAGATACACGCGCCATCGCCGTTGTCCGGCGAGCTTCATCAGCGGGACGAGGATATCGGATCCCGCCACGCGCTCGGGCAACCGGCATCCGAGGAAGCGGCTCACCCACACGAGCGGCATTCCATCGGCCAGCGAAAGGCTCACGTCATCGTAGGAGCGGCGGAAGGCTTCGTTCGATTCCGCCTTCACGACGTGATCGACGTTCGGGGTGTAGACCGAACCACCCTTTCCCTCGTCGACGAGGTTTTCGATCGCGCGCAGCGCTTCATCGAAGCTGACCGCATCGACCCACAAGCTGCCGATGCGAAGGCGGCGATAGCGAGCATTACCGTGCATGACTGTCACGCTCGGAGGTCGCGCGTCGCGGTCGAGTCGGCGCTATACTTGTCCCGTGAGAAACCCACTCGCTCTTCGATCGCTCGAGCTGCGTCGAGCCATTCGGTTGACGTGTGCGCTTGCGTTTGGCGGTTGCCTGACCGGTCTGCTGATTGGCTGCGCGAGCGGCACCCAGGGCTCCATCGAGGTGGATCAGCTGAAAGATGTCCTGGATACGACGGCGGCTGCGAAGGAATACGTCATCGGGATCGGAGACGTCCTCAACATTCAGGTCTACACACCGGACGTAAGAGACGAGCGGGTGTCGGGCCGCATGAGCGTGCGCGCCGACGGCCGTATCTCCATCCAGTTCCTCAACGAAGTCGAGGCTGCCGGAAAGACGGCGCTCAAACTGGCCAGCGACATCGAAAACGGCCTGAAAAGTCAGATCAGACAACCCCTGGTGACGGTCACAGTTGAAGTATCGAGCCCGCTCAGTATTTCTGTATTGGGCGAGGTCACCAAGCCCGGCGTGACGGTATTGCCGCCCAACGCGGGCGTCGCGGACGCTCTTGCCGCAGCCGGCGGGCTGACTCAATTTGCCCACAAGAACCGAATCTTCGTCGTGCGGCCGAGACCGCAACCCACACGTATTCATTTCACTTACGATTCGCTTACCAAGAGCGCCGGCCGCGCATCGCAGTTCCGGCTGCAGCCCGGCGACGTCCTCATCGTCGAGTGATCGCTCACTCGTTTTACGTCTCTAAGGTGGCGCAGGCCTTCAGGCCTGCGATAGCGCGGGGATAAACCCCGCGCCGCACGCGCCGCGCCGCTTGCTCAGGCGGCGATATGGTCGATGGGCCGCGCCGGGTTGGGCTGCAGGCGGTTGCGCGACGGAACGCGTCCGGGCAGCAGCCAGGATGCCGGAACGTGCGTCGCTTTCCCGCCAAGCGTCAGCAGAGTTGCCGCGAGGATTTTCAGGTCGAGCCAGAACGAGAAATACTGCACGTAGAGCAGGTCGTACTCGATCCACTGGTGGAAGTCGCCCGCGGCGCGTTCGTGCCGGCAGACCTGCCAGAACCCGGTGATGCCCGGCGTCACCGACAGCCGCGCCGCGCGCCAGGGCACGCACACCTGATTCTCGCGGAACGGCGAAGGCCGCGGTCCCACCAGGCTCATCTCACCAACCAGCACGTTGAACAGCTGAGGCAACTCGTCGACGTTGAGCGCGCGCAGCACGCGGCCGACTCGCGTCACGCGCGGATCGCGGTCCACCTTGAAATGCGGACCATCGGTGTTGTTGAGCCCACCGAGTTGGCGCTGCGCCCGATCGGCGCCGGTGAACATCGTCCGGAACTTCCAGCACCGGAAGACGCGTCCGCCCTCGCCTTCGCGCTTGTCGCCGAAGAAGATCGGTCCCTTCGATTCCAGCCACACGGCGATCGCGATGAGCGCGAGCAGCGGTGCCATGAGCGTGAGGCTGACGGCGGCCGCGGTGACGTCGAGCACGCGCTTGGCTCGCTGATCGAACAGTGACGCGGGCGGAAGCTCGCGGCTCTGCGACTCCTGGTGCGTCGGCGGTTCGATGGCGAGCCGCGCGAGACGCTCACCGTAGGTGAGCGTGATTGACTGCGTAGGCGCGTCGGGACTCCCTTCGCCGAACCACACGCGATCCCGAACGACGCGGCCCGCCGGAACGATGGAATCGGGGGCAACCGTGGTGTGCGCGACAACGGCCTTGGCCGAAATCCGGGCTCCCGGCCCGATGATCGCGGGGCCGAGCACCGTCGCGTGTTCCTCGACGTGCACGTCCGCGTGAAGAACGACCGGTCCGACGAATCGGGCGCTCGGGTGCACCGACTGGCCCGTACCGACCATGATCGGCGTCGTCATGTCGGCGCCGCGCTGGCGCGCGACCTTCAGCATGGCGATTTCGTTGGCGGAGAGCATGCCGCGCTCTTCGGCGAGGTTGAGCGCGCCGCCTTCGATCGGCAAATCGCGGCTCGGCACGCCGCGTCCCGACATCGTCTGGCGCAGATCGGCCAGCGAGCGAGACGAGAGTCCATCGGCCAGCATCCCGCACGCGCCGGGAATGATGCTCGCCGTGATGCCGGCGATGAACGGCCACGTGGCCTGGCCGTAGTGGCGCTGGATGCCTCGCACCTGGCCGGTCGGATCGAGACTGACTTTCTCTTTCGTTCCGCCGATGGCGGCTTCAAACGTGACGAAGTGCAGGGCTACGCGAGGTTCAGCCGCGTACGCGGCCGTCAATGCCGTCAGCTGGAAATCGCCAACCGGAAGGCTGCGGGGATCCAGGACGAGAAATGCGTCGGACAACTCGAAGCGCGGAAAGGCGTCGTGCAGATCGCCGGGCCCGCCGATCACACGGGCATCGGGACACAGCGCGTGAATCCATTCGGCGTATTCCTGCGGCGCGTCCGGAGCCGCCAGGATGACGGGCGGGTTCACGGTGGTCGGCGTCAGCAGGCCGACCAGGTGCTCGAGAAGGCTCGTCGTGCCCATCGGAGCGAGCAGCAGCGACGTGCCTCGCCCGCTGCCGGCGGCGTACGCAGGTCGTGAATCGAGGAGAACAGGCCAAAGACTCATTATTGTGGTGCCGGCGAACGCAACCAGGTTGCGCTGTTCCAGAGGCGCCCAATGCGCCGCATGAATTCCTGTGAAGTGGCCTGGGCCGGCTCCGCCACGCCCTCGGCGATGGTTTCGGGCTCCGCCCGCATGTTGCCGACCAGAACGTTGCGAAACGCGTGCGTGCCCGGGTCGACGACGGCATCGTCACTCAGGATGCAGCGATCCGCCACGGAGCGGTCGCCGATGGAGACGCGCCGCCAGATCGCGGACCGTGAAACCAGCACGCCAGGTCCGATGAGCGCGTCGCGTCCGATGGACGTCGGGCCGACGATCACCGCGCCCGACATCACGCGTGCGCCGGGGCCGACCATCAGTGGTCCCACGAGAACCGCATCGTCGGCCACAACCGCCTCGCGGTGGACCAGGCCGCAGGGCGTCCGGACGTAGCCTTCGATCGCCTCGCCGCTGTTGACCAGGTGCTCGACCATCCATTCGTTGACGGCGAGATAGCTCGATGCGTCGAGCACTCGCGGGGAGGCGTGGGTGGTCTCGTGCACGATGACGCGCTGCCCGGAGCGGTAAAGGGCCGGCAGCAGGTTTTCCTTGATGTCGAAGAACCCCTTGGCCGGGATCGCGTCCAGCGCCGACCGATCGAACACATAGATGCCGCTCGGCACCTGAAGCCCGGGATTGCCGTGGCGAGCCGGTTCCGGGTGGACGACCACCGTTACCGCCGCGGCGGCTTTTGTGTGGGCGTCGAGGAGCTCGCGAAGGTTCGCGTTGGGAATCGACGATCCGTCGGTGACGACGAAGGTGTGGGCGCTGCTGCGGATGGCGGCGTCGCGGAAGGCGCCGGCCGCGCCGCGCGGCATCGGATCTTCGTAGTAAACGGCCGTCATGCCCTCCGGCACGTGACGAACCAGCCGGGACTCCAGAGCCTTGGTTTCGCGATTGGCGCAGACGGAAACGTCGCGGATCCCCTGACCATGAAGCCAGAATAGGGCGTACGACAGCAACGGACGATGCGCGATCGGGAGGAGCGTACGCGGTAAGAGCCTGTCGAAAGCAGACGATGCCCACGGATGCGTCCCGACGAGGACGACTCCGGCAATTTCGTTTGGGCTCGAACGGTGTCTCATGATCGGTATGAAAATCGAAGGAAATCGTGTCGACTAGGAATCGGAACGTTAAGTCTTAGTGCTAATACCGGGCCAGCATTCCGGGCCGGCAAGATCCGTGTAAAAGGCCGAAATTGCTGTGAGAAACGAGGCATTTGGTCAAAGCCACCAACGGAGTCTCCCGGTTAAGTCACCCTCAAGTCCGACTTAAATCAGCACGACGACCACTGCGCCTCAGAAAGGTCCTTGGAGTCTTGCAGCCAAACGCGCGCGGGATAGCTCCAAAAACCACGCGCGATCCAGATTTTTGTTTGAATCGCGCGCGTAACTATTCAATTACGAATGGGTTAGTGGCTTTTACGAGCCGAGCGTTTCAAGGCGGCGCTTGGCGTCGGCGCTGAAGTCCGCGGACGGATTCAGCTTCAGCGACTGCTGCAGGAGGCGTTTGGCTTCTGCCCGATTCCCGCTCTTTTCGTAGACCAGGGCCAGGTGATACGAGGCGGGTCCGTTGTTCGAATCGAGCTCCAGGGTGTGCTGCAGCGTGGAGAGGGCCATCGGCAGCATGTCTTTCTTGAAATACACCCAGCCGAGTGTGTCGTTCACCTGCGGCTGGTCGGGCATCGCCGCTTTCGCGGCCTGCGCGAGCTGGAGCGCCGTGTCCAGATTGGCGCCGCGCTCGGCGTAGATCCAGGCGAGGTTATTGGCGGCGACGCCGGCGCGCGGATCCAGCCTGAGGACCTTCTGGAAAGTCTGCTCCGCCTCGGGCAAACGCGATTGCATCTGCTCGATCATCCCGACCATGGTGAGCGCGGCGACGGGCTTCTCCTGCGCGGCGACCATTTTTTCGAATTGCGCCTTGGCGGCGTCGAGTTTGTTCTGCACGAGGTAAATGCGGCCGAGCGTCCCATAGGCCGGCATCAGGCCCGGATCGACTTCGAGCGCCTTGAGCAGCGACTGCTCGGCGCGTGGCAGATCCTTCACGGACGCGTACGCCGCGGCCGACAGCATCAGCACGCCGGCGTTGCGCGGCGCACGCTCGAGCAGCGATTCGAGTCGTGCGATGGCCGCCGGACCATGCTGCGCCTTGAAGTCGAGGGAGGTGAGCCCCTCGATGGCTTCGAGCTGCAGCGGATCGCGTTCGAGCGCCTTGTCGTACTCGGCGCGGGCGCCGGCGGTGTCGCCGGTTTTCATCAGCACCGTGCCCATGAGCGCGTGGACAGCGGGTGATTCAGGGGCCGCCTTCAGCAGCACTTTCAGCGTCTCCTGCGCCTCCGCGTAATCGCGCTTCTGCGCCAGCGCGCGCACGAGCGTGAGCCGCGTGCTCAGGCTGCCGGGATCAGCCTTCGCCGCCTTGGTCGCGAGCTCGACCGAATCGGACGCGCCGGTCTGCACGTGAAGGCGCGCGAGCTCCACCTGCGGAGCGGCCGCTCGGGGCGACAACTGCAGCGTCTCCTTGAACGCCTGTTCCGCTTCGGCCAGATGTCCCTGCGCGACCAGCACTCGTCCCCGCGCCAGCTTCGCCGACGGCGACATGCGGTCGGCAGCGATCGCCGCGTCGGCCGCTTTCGACGCGTCGTCGAGCTTCCGTTGCCGGCGCAGCAGATCCGCCTTCGCGCTCAGCGCCATCACGTTCTTCGGATCGGCCTTCAGGACCCCGTCGACAATCGAGATCGCTTCGTCGGGACGTCCGTCGAGTTGCGCGAGCTCCGCCAGCCGGATGCTCGCGATCGGCCCGTATTTGCCGTCAGTCTTCGCGCGGTTCAGCAGCGGCGTGGCCGCTTCGTGGCGGTTCTGCGCGACGTAGTAGTCGGCGAGCCGGATGGTCGCCGCACCGGTCGGTTCGGCCTCCGCGGCCGTTCGCAAGTACGGCTCGGCCTCCGCCGCGCGGCCGGTGAGCTGATAGAAGACGGACAACAACCCGTTGGCGCGCTGATCGCTCGGCGCGACTTTGATCGCCTCCTTCATCCCCGCCTCGGCGTCGGCCGTCCGTCCGGACACCCAGTAGAACTGGGCGAGCGCGAGGCGCGCGGACACCGACGTCGGGTCGGCGGCAATGGCCTGCTGAAATGTTTTCTCGGCGGCGGCGCGATCGCCCTGGCCCGCCTTCAACACAGCGAGGCTCGCGTAGGCGGCGGCCTGCTTGGGATCGAGCCGGATCGCTTCCTCGAGCTCCTTGACCGCGGTATCGACGTCCTTCAAGCCGGCCATCGCGCTGGCGAGCAGAACCCTCGCTCGCGCGCTCTGCGGAGACTTCGCCAGCACTTTTTCGGCGCGTGCCTTCGCGTCATCGAACTTGCCGGCGACCAGCAGAAGGTTGCCCGCCTGGAGCTGCGCGTCGGGCGAGTCGGGCGAAAGATCGGCGGCCGTGACGGCGTTGCGCAGCGCGTTGGGGCCGTCGCCGCGGCTCACGTATGTCGTCGCGAGCTTTTGATACGCCTCGGCAAACTTCGGATCCCGCTGAATCGCGTTCCGGTACTCGATGATCGCGGCGTCGAGGTTGTTCGCCTGAGCGTATTTGTCGCCACGCTCGATGTAGTCGCGTTTGGCCTGCTCCGCGCTCCGCGTACAGGCCGACACCGCCACCACACACAAGCAAACCGATATGAAACGTGTTTTGCGCATAACTCTGATCTCTGAATGACGAACCTAGCTCTTGAACAAACGTGTTCGCACGTCGGGCAGCACCTGCGCGGCGAACGGGCGCGCCTGTTCCATCGCCTTCACTTCTCCAGCCGGATCGCGGCGATCGATCGGGCTGATGACCCGCACGAGCGCGACGTCGGTGCGGCCTGTTCGAAACGCGTCGGCGACGAGGAAAATCTTTCGGGCGTATTCGCTGGCGGTCACCCGGTTCAGCGTCTGGTACCAGTACAAGACCAGCATCTGGTCGACGCCCTTCTGCACGATCAGCTTGTTGACGGTGCTTGCCGCGCCATCCGCTTCGATCGGCAGGGGGTACGACTCGGCTTTCATGGGTTCCCAGCCCGCTCCGGGCAGGCACTGCAGCGGCGAGTGCAGCGCCTCGCCTTTCCGCTGGCTCTTGTAGTAGCCGACATACAAGCCGAGCTCGGCTTTGTCCGAGCGATAGTTGCGGTTCAAGTAGTCGTCGACCGCCGCGGTTTTGATGACGTCCTGATCCAGCGGTGAATCGGTGCCGGTCCACGAACCGATCGTCGACGGGAATAGCGATAGCGCCTGCGTCTCCGGCGCAGGAGGCGGCGCCGCGAGGCGATCGCGGACGCCGATGGTGGCGAGCAGCAGCACCGACAGAACACAGCAGCGGAGCATCATCAGACAGCCGCCTCCAACTTTCCGGCCGGCGCCGGTGTGATGAACCTGAAGACGGTCGAGACCCCGATGAGCATCGCGAACGACGTCATGAACACCGTCCAACCGGAGAATTCGTGGAAGAACCCGGTCGCCGCGGCCGGGCCGATGTACTGGGCAGCGATACCGGTTCCCGCAACCCGCAGTCCGTTGGCCACAATCGCGATGGGAACGCTCAGGACCGCGATCGCGACTCTCGCGCCTTGATTGGGGGTCGTGAAGTATCCGTAGAGCACGGCCAGCGTGAAGAGCGACAACAGCGACCGGATGCCGCTGCACGCCTCGGTCACTTCCAGCGTGGTGTGGGCGAGGGCGATCACGTTCCCTTCGCGGAGCACGGGAATCCGGGCCAGATCGAGGATGGCCACGCCAAATCGTGTGGAGAGCAGCTGCAGCGGAAACGCGATTTGATAAAACAGCACCGGCGGAATCGGAATCATCAGCAGCGTGAACGCCAGCGGAAACAGCAGGATCCGCAGCCACTGCCATCCCGCCAGAAAGATCACCATCCCGGTCACGACGCCGATCACCGAGATCCGCATCAGGAAGAATTCAACGCCCGCGGTGCCGACGAGGAGCGTGGCCAGGCTGGCGCCGATCACGAGCAAGCCGATTAGCGAGGGACGAATCGCCGTGGAAGCCAGCTCCCGTCGTCGCTCCCAGGCCAGGTATGCCGATACGGGAAGAACCAGGAATGCGTGTGAATAGTTGCTGTCGCGAGACCAGTTCCAGACCAGATCCGTCATCACCGGCCAATAGAGAATCAGGAATGCGGCGGCGAGGGCGATGGGGGGAAGCCAGAGGATCGCGCGACGGGTGGACACGTTCATCGAGGGCTAACAGAGCAATGGCGGTTCCAATTTGTCATCCGGGCGCCATCTCGCCAAATCCCTCAGATGGCTGACAAATCGCAAGATCCTCGAGAAACGGGATCTGGAGTGCCGTGAAAAGTCTCTTCTTCGGGGGACTTTTATCAGATCACGTGGCAGAGTTATCTCAAAACGAGACACTCAGGCGCGTGGCACTTGCACGATTTTGCCGCGCGGAGCCTTGCGACGATCCAGCACCACGCTCCCGAGAAACCGGGGTCGTCCCACCGCGTCGATGGCTTCCTGGGCTGATGCCAGAAGAGATTCGCCAAGGCGCACGACCAGCAGCGCGGCCGACGCCGCCCGGATGAGCGGCATCACGCTGGGGTTGTCCGCGATCGGATCGACGGCGATGATGACCCACTCTCCACGGCCGGTCATCGCATTGAGCTTGTCGACGAGCTGTCGGACATCGGTCAGCTGCGACCCGATGGCGTTCAGGAGGTTGACCGGCTTCTCCCCGTGCTGCCGTCCAGCTGCCAGTATCGAATCCGCCACCTGCTTGATGTCGACGCCGCTATCGCTCGGAATGACCGCGAGCGAGGCCCAGTCGTTCTGTCGCGTCGCGACCCACAGGCGCTCCCAGTCCACGCCCGCCGAAGGTCTCTTGCTCACATCCGCACCTCTCTGGTCGTGCGGACCCATTCGTCCTTCGATCGGCGTTTGTGTGGTCTCATCCGCAGCATCAACTTCCACATGATATAGAACGGCGCGCGCATCAGATCGAGGGCGCCCACGGCACCAACGCCCGACAACACCCACGCGCGCAACACATACACGAACACGCCTGCTGCCGAGGCACCCCAGATCCAGGGCGCGATGCCTCCGTGCAGGGACGTGACGGCCGCGCAGACAGCGGCGCCCACCGCGATGACCGCGACCAGTTCGCCCAGCGGCGGCACCAGCAGGTCGAGCGCCAGATCGAGCAACAGGCCGTTTCGGCGCTGCCACGCCGCGCGCAGCAGCGGCCCGGCGTGCTCGCGAATCAACGCGCGCCGGCCATTCTCCCATCGCTCCCGCTGCGAGCGCGACGCCTGTTCGCCCGTCACCATCTGCCCGAACACGCGCGCCTCGTCGACGTAGCGCACGGGCACGCCGGCGTATCCCAGCTGGATGCCGTACTCGACGTCTTCGACGATCGAGAAGGCGCGATGAGGATGGTCCTTGAGAACGGCGCGCGAAAAGCACATCCCGTTTCCGCGCAAACCGCAGCTGACGCCAAGGCGCTCGCGCGCCAGCGAGCGGACGCCGTGGAACGCCGCGAACGCGACCGTCATCATGCGCGTGCGCCACGACTCGCGTGGATTGCGCACGGCATAGTCGGCCTGCACGGCCAGCGCTCCGCGTTCGAAACGCGCCGCGAATGCAGTCAAGAGATTGGGCGAGACGACCGTGTCGGCATCGATCACGACCACCGCGTCGGCGAATCCATCCTCGAGGCTGCGATTGAACGCGTGGTCGAGGGCGTAGCCCTTGCCCCTGCGCTCCGCATCGGTGCGCACGAGCACCGTCGCGCCGGCGGCGACGGCGGCCGCGGCGGTCCGATCGCTGCAGTTGTCGGCGACGACGAGCACGCGAAAGAGCGCCAGGGGGTAATCGACGTTGAGAAGACTCTGAACGGTAGCCGCGATTTGCGTTTCTTCGTTGTGCGCAGGTACGACGAAGTCGAACTTCAGATGCGGAGGACGGCTCGCCGGTGGAGGTTGACGTCGAGAGAGCAGCGCCAGCAGCGTCAGATACACCGAGGCCGCGAGAACCGGAATCCCGACGAGGGCTGCCGCGAAATCGATCAAGCCCATCGGTCTAATTCGCCGGCTCGCGAACCGAGTTCCAGGCGCCCGTCGATACGACCATGCGCGCGCCGATGGCGATGGCCGGACCGACGAGGAAGATGCCCGTGCGCTCGGAGAACCCGATGTCGGCCCAGCACTGCACCCAGTAAATCACGATAGCCGCGATCGCCGTGAACGCCACGGTACGTTCGATCGGCGTCTGGGCCGCGCGATACGCGCGCGCCGCGAAATACACGCCGGCGACGACGGCAGTCGACAGACCTGTGAATCCCAGCCACCCGGTAAAGGCCCACAGGCCGAGCACGCTGTTGTGCGGCATGAAGCGCCATTCCGAGAAGAACGAGATATCCGGCATGACCACGACGATCTTGTATGGATGTCCGAAGCCCGACCCGATGAAGATGTGTTCTTTCAGCATCTGGATCAGGTTGAAGTTCTCGAGATCGCGATACAGCGTGGACGGATCGACCTGACCGTCGCCGACCGATCGGAACGTCTTGATCGGCGCGAAGATTCTCGCCTGCGAGTTCCAGCCCACGGCGATGTACCCGAGGATCACCGGCACCGACAGCACCAGGGTCTGTGTGATGAATCGCTTGAGGCGGGAACGGTGGCTGATGATGTAGAGCGCGATGACGGACGCCGCGATTGCCACCCAGGCGGTGCGCCGGTTGTTGGCCAGCATGGCGTAGAAGATCAGTGGAAGAAACGCGACGCACATGAACGCATTCCGGCGGATCGGCTGCTCGTAGAAGCGCGAGATCAACATGATGGCCGCCGTGGTGAACAGCATCGAGTCGCCGTGAATCGTCGCCACCTCCTCATGCCTCGGCAGCGTCGGGAAGACGACCTTGTACACGTAGATGGCCATGATCGCCTTGCTGCAGGCGGCCGCGAGCACCAGCCTTCCGAGGACCTTGTAGTCCTGGATGCCACGGAGGCTGACGGACATCAAGTACGCCAGCATCATGGTGAGCACAAAGCACTGGATCTGAATCTTCGCCATCTGCATGTCGCCGCCGTGCACCACACCGTTGGCGAACTCGGCAAAGACCGCGAGAAGGGAGCAGATCAGAGCCAGCGACAGCGGCTTCGCGACACCGCGATAGGCGAGCGAGTCGATACGCGAGCCGGAAAGGCGTCGATAAGCGTGGAGCAGGATCAGGAACACGAATGCGGCCGCGAACAGCTGGAAGGGGAGGTTGGCTCCCTCAATCGTCTTGGCGAGATTGTGAACGAGCAGCCGCCCGATCGGCGCGAGGGGCGAGTCCCAGGTGCCCTCGGCGGTCGCGTCGAGGCCAAGACAGAGGAGGATCAGGACGAACAGTGGCAGCCGCATCGGAGAGATGAGCACCACACCGATGGCTGCCAGTCCAAGCGCGGGCGCGGCAGCGACCGCGATGTTGCCATTGCCGATGAGGGTTGCCGCAACCGTCGCCAGCGCGCCGAAGGCGAGCAAGGCGTGAAAGAGCCACCGCTGGCCCGTGGCGCCCGGAGGAAAGGGCGCCGACGTCGCGTTGTTCACACCGTACCTACTGTCGCGAGCACCGGCAGCCCGAGCTGCCGTTCAATCTGCCATTCCTCGAGGATGCGGTTGCTCATCAGATCCTTGCCCACGGCCGCGGCGATCGCGAGCATGAGGCCGGCGATGAACCCGGCGGCGAGGACGAGCGTGGCGTTCGGCTTGACCGGAGACCGCGGCACCTGGGCCGGTTTGATCACCGTGTAACGATATTTGAACGCCGCCTGCGAGACGGCGAGCTCGATCCGGGCGCCGTCAGTGCGCTCGAGCACGCTCTCGAGCTGGTTCAGCTCGAGGCGCAGCTGCACGGCCGAAAAGTCATTCATCGTGCTGACGGCCGCAGGGGGGATGGGCGTCGGAGCCGGTGCCGCAGCCGTAGCCGCTTCCGGTGCGCGCGCGACTGCGACGGCCTTTGCCTGCTCCGCGGCGGCCGCGTGCCGAGCCGAGTCGATGCGCTGCTGCGCGTCGCGTTCGAGCTCGGTGACGGCGTCGACGCGCGTCTGATAGTCGGTGGCGAGCCGGTCGATTTCGGCTTTCAATGTCACGACCTGCGGCGGTTCGTGCGACAGCGCGCTGATGTTCTGCTGCGCCGCCTGGACGTTCGGATGCGCTGGCGTGTAGATCGTCGAGAGCTGTGTGAGCTTCGTCCGCAGCTCGGAGAGCTGACGCTGACGCGCGTCCTCGATCGTTGCCAGTTCCTGGCGCTTGGCCGTGAGCTGCGCTTTGAGCTTTGGAATTTCCGGGTCGTCGAGACCGGACGCCGACACGAGGGCATCGAGCGCGACGGTCGGGATCGGCGGCAGCGCCGGTACGACGTTGCGCGGGACGGCCGCGCCGGCGCCCACCGCCGCTGTCCTCGCCGCCGCGCGCGGCGTCAACGCCGGCAGCGATCGCTGCGTGGGCTGCGCTTTCTGAATCTCGCTGAGCGTGTGGCTGATGTTCTCGTGCAAGGTCGCCGAGTAGCGCTCGAGAATGCCGATCGATTCGCCGATCGCGGCCGCTTCAGCGCGCTGGCGTGCTTCGAGGAACGTCTGCTGCGCGGCCTCGATGAGGCGGAACGCCATCTGCGCGTTGGGCCAGTCGAGATCGAACGTCACCGTGCCGTCCCCGCCAGGGCCGGCGACGACCGACAGCTTCGATTCCAAGTAACCCACCAGTGAGTCGAGCTGTTCGTCGGGCGTCGGCGTCTTGCGCAGCACGATCCGGTACACCGCGTCCTTCATCTTGAGGATCGGCGCGCGGCTTCGCTGCCATTCCTCGATCAGGTTGGTGATGCCAATCATCGAGATCAGGTTGTCGCGCCGCAGCACCGTTTCGGCCGCCGCACGCGTCGGCGAGTCGGCATCCCATGGCACCGCGCGCCCGGGATTGCTGAGCGCCGTCATCACCTCGTTGCGTTGGGCGAGCAGC
>DASSGK010000351.1:0-23437 GCA_035693505.1 Vicinamibacterales bacterium | reverse complement strand
GGAACTGCTCGACGCGGCCATTCGAGGCACGCTCAGCCGGCCAGAGGAGCTCGAGCGACAAGCCCGTCGCATGCTCGCCGATCCTCGTTCGTACAACCTCGCGAGCAACTTTGCGGGACAGTGGCTCGGGCTGCGCAGCCTGGAATCGTTCGACCCGAACGTGCGTCTCTACCCGGACTTCGACGACAACCTTCGTCAGGCGTTCCGCCAGGAGACCGAGCTGTTCGTGGACAGCATCCTGCGCGAGGATCGCCGCGTGGGCGATCTGATCAAGGCCGACTACACCTTTCTCAACGAGCGCCTGGCGAAGCATTACGGCATTCCCAATGTCTATGGCAGCCGGTTTCGGCGCGTGACGCTGGCGCCCGGCAGCGAGCGCGGCGGATTGCTCAGGCACGGAAGCATCCTGGCAGTGACCTCGTATGCGACACGCACGTCGCCGGTGCTGCGTGGCGTGTGGGTCCTCGACAACATCTTCGGCGCGCCGCCGCCGCCTCCTCCGCCGAACGTCCCCGCGCTCGAAGATGCATCGGTGTCCGCCAGTCTGCCGATGCGGCAGCGGCTGGGAGCGCATCGCGCCAACCCGACGTGTGCGAGCTGTCACCGAACGATCGACCCTGTGGGGTTTGCGCTGGAGAATTTCGACGCCGTCGGTCGCTGGCGCGATCACGACGGGGATAGCGGGCCGGTTGACGTGTCCGGGGCCTTGCCCGGGGCCGATGCGTTTCACGGCGTGGCCGGTCTTGAAGAAGGCCTGTTGCGGCGTCCGGAGCTGTTCGCGGGACGATTGACGGAAAAGTTACTGACGTTTGCGCTGGGGCGAGGCGTGGAGTATTACGATGCCCCTGCGGTCCGGAAGATTCTGCGCGACGCCGAGCCAGGCGGATATCGCTACTCGGCGATCCTCCTGGGCATCGTGAAGAGCGTCCCGTTCCAGATGAGGAGAACGCCATGATCATCATGAAGAAGGCGCTGCCTCGCCGTACGTTTCTGAAGGGCGTGCACGCGGCGCTGGCCCTTCCCCTGCTCGACGCGATGATTCCCGCGGCGACCGCGCTCGCGAAGACACCGGCCAGGCCGGTGGCGCGGCTTGGTTTCGTGTTCATCCCGATGGGGTGCGACCACTCGCGCTGGACGCCGAAAGGGCAGGATACCCTCGGTGACTTGTCGCCCATCCTCAGCTCGCTGGCGCCGGTCAAGGAGCATCTGACGGTCGTCAGCAACCTCAGGCTGGAGAATGCGTATCCCGGCACCCACGACACGTCGAACGCCGGATTCTTGAGCGCGGCCTTTGCCAAACACACGGAGAGCTCGGACTATTTTCTCGGCACGACGGTCGATCAAGTCGCGGCCAGGCAGATGGGGCAGGACACGCAACTGCCGTCGCTCGAGCTGTCGATGGACCTGAGCTCGCGCGCCGGTGTGTGCAACAACGGCTACGCCTGCGTCTACTCGAACAGCCTGTCCTGGTCGTCTCCGACGACCCCGCTTCCCTCGGAAGCGCACCCGCGCCTCGTCTTCGAGCGCCTCTTCGGCGAGGGCGGAAGCGCCGCCGAGCGGCGCGCCGTGCTGAGAAGCCGGGCCAGCCTGCTCGATTCGTTCACCGACGACATCGCGCGCCTCAAGCGCCGGGTGGGCATCGGCGACCGCGCCCGCGTGGATCAGTATCTCGACAGCGTTCGCGAGGTCGAACGTCAGATTCAGCGCGCCGAAGCGGGAGCGGCGGAGAGTCCCGTGACCGATCTGGATCGGCCGGAGGGCGTCCCGGCGGCGTTCGCCGATCACGCGAAGCTGATGTTCGACTTACAGGTGCTGGCGTTCCAGGCGGACATCACACGGGTGGTCACGTTCCAGCTGACGCGCGAGCTGAGCAATCGCACGTATCCGGAAATCGGCGTGCCGGATCCGCATCATCCGATCAGCCATCACGGCAACGACCCGGAAAAGATCGCGATGATCGCCAAAATCAACGCGTTCCACGTGTCCCTGTTTGCGCAGTTTCTCGAGAAGCTGAAAGCCACGCCCGAGGGCGACGGCACGCTGCTCGATCACACGGTCTACCTGTACGGAAGTGGGATGGGCAATCCCAGCGTGCACGACCACGAGAATCTTCCCATCCTGGTCGCCGGCGGCGCAGCGTCCGGCCTTCGCGGCGGCCGGCACATCAAGTACAAGGATGGCACGCCGCTGGCCAACCTCCACCTCACCCTGCTGGACCGCGTCGGCGTACGTCTTGACGCATTCGGCGACAGCAACGGCAAGATCGAAGGCCTTTTCGACCTGGTGGCCGTATGAAGCCTATCGCAGCGTTCTCGATCCTTATTGCCGTACTGTCCAGCGCAGCGATGGCCGCCGAGAGGGCCGCGCTGGCGGACGCAGCCGAGCAGGGCAACAAGGCGCTCATCCGCACCTTGCTCGACGGGCACGCCGACGTCAATGCCGCGCAGGTCGATGGCACGACCGCTCTGCACTGGGCGGTGTACCGAGACGACGTGGAGACGGCGCGCCTGCTGGTGCGATCGGGCGCCAAGGTCAACGCCGTGAATCGCTACGGCGTGCCGCCGCTGTCCCTGGCCTGCACGAACGGCAACCCGGATCTCGTCGCCCTTCTGCTGAGCGCCGGCGCCGACGCGAACGCGTCCCTTCCCGGCGGTGAAACGGTACTCATGACGGCGGCGCGCACGGGAAATCTCGACTCCGTTCGTGCGCTGCTCGCGAAAGGCGCCAACCCCAACGCGAAGGAGCGGAACGAGCAGACAGCGTTGATGTGGGCCGCGGCCGAAGGGCACACGGCGATCGCGCAAGCCCTCATCGCGAGCGGAGCCGACATCCATGCCGCGCTCGCGTCCGGATTCACACCGGTGTTCTTCGCCGTCCGCGAGGGCCACATCGACGTGACGCGCGCGCTGCTCGACGCCGGCATTGACGTGAACGAAACGCTTCAGGGTCCGGACGGGCCGCACAAAGAGAGCAACAATGCCAGCTACAAGCCGGTCCCCAAAGGAACCAGCCCGCTGCTGATGGCCGTGCAGAACGGTCACTACGAACTTGCGGTCGCCCTCGTCGACGCGGGCGCCGACCCGAACGATCGCCGGACCGGATTCACCCCGCTGCACACGCTGACGTGGGTTCGAAAGCCGGACGCGAGCGATGACGGCGATCCTTCGCCGATCGGATCGGGACGCCTGACCAGCCTCGAATTCGTGCGCGTACTCGTCAAAAGCGGAGCCGATGTCAACGCACGCCTGGCCAGGGGCACGCCGCGTCCGCCGAACACGGCGTCGCGGGTTGGAACGGGAGGGGCGACGCCGTTTCTCATGGCCGCCGACCGGGCCGACGCCGCGTTGATGCGCGTGCTCCTCGAACTCGGAGCGGACCCCTTCCTTCCCAATCTCGACAACACCACACCCTTGATGGCGGCGGCTGGCCTCGGCACGAGCGCTCCGCTCGAGGAGGCCGGCACGGAGCCCGAGGCCTTCGAGGCGGTGCGGTTGCTGCTCGACCTGGGGGCGGACATCGACGCGGTCAACAGCGACGGCGACAGCGCGATGCACGGCGCGGCATTCGGCACCTTTCCGACGATTGTCCAGTTGCTTGCCGATCGCGGCGCCAACGCCGACATCTGGACACGTCCCGACAAACAGGGAAGGACGCCGCTCTTCATCGCCGAGGGCTACCGGGGCGGACCGCTCAGGCCTTCCCGCCCGACTCTCGACGCGATCACTCGCCTCATGATCGCCAAAGGCCTTTCCTTGGAAGGGCAACGACCGCTGGGGGTGGTGCGAGACACGTACGAGAAGCCCGCGCCCGTGCCTCCCAAGAAACAATAGGCAATAGGGTCGAGACGACCGCAAGCGACGGGCGTTCGCGCCACACGCTTCTCAGTGGATCGTGAGCTTCTGCACCCGGAAGTTGCCGACTTCGCCCACGTAGAGCGTGTTCTCGGTGCGGCAGTCAATCGCGTTCACCGTGCCGAATTCCTTCGGCAGCTTGCCCGCCCGGCCGAACTTTCCGATCATCGTTCCGTCCAGACGCATCTTGTAGATTTCACCGCCGGTATCGAGATCGGCCGGTGGATTCGAATTCGACACGTAGAGGACCTGGCTCGCGCCTGGCGTAATACAGATTGCCTGCGCGTTCCCGACGTTCTTGATCTCGGTCTTGAACGTGCCGTTGTTGTCGAACACCTGGATCCGTGCGTTGCCCGCATCGGCCGCGTACACGTTACCCTGCGCGTCCACGGCAATGCTGTCGACGCCGGCGAACTGGCCGGCTGCCGTCCCTCGTTGGCCCCAGGACTTGACGAAGACTCCGTCTTTCGAGAATTTCGCGACGCGCGCGTTGACGTGACCGTCGGCGACGAAGATGTTGCCTTGCGCATCCCATGCGACGTCGGTAGGACGATTGAAGACGTCCTGCGGCGCGCCGGCTCCTGGCGGTCCGCCGCGTCCCCGGCCGCCGCCCTCGCCGCCGCCTCCGGCCCGCTCTCCCGGATTCGGGATTGATTCGGGCTTCCGTCCGAGCAGGAACGAGACGCGGCCCTGCGGATCGAACTTCATCACCATCGAGGAATACTCGTCGACCACCCAGAGGTTGTCCTGCGGATCGACGCGGACTTGCGCGGCGAACAGAAACCCGTAGACGCTCTGGCCGAGCTCGCGAGTGAATTTGCCCGAGCGATCGAACTGGAACAGCCGCGAGCCGCCGTGCACGAACGGACGTGCTGACGCGAGCGACATGGTCGGATGGCCGGTCCGCGTATAGACAAAGATGTCGCCGCGCGAATTCGTCGCCACGCCGCCGACCTCACCGAGGTAGATGTCGTCGGGCAGCGTCAGCGGATTCACCGAATCGAAATTCATCGTCGGGGTGCCGGCCTGTGCCAGCATCCGGTTCGGCACCAGGAGGGCAGCGGTGACCAGCGAGAGCGCCAGCGCGAGCTTCGTGGATATGTGCTTCATGATGCGCTCCCTCGTCAGCGGACCGCACTCGGCCGCGCCGGCGACGGTTGCAGTATGTATTTCTGCACGCGCCACGATTCGATCTCGCCGAGGACGACCTCGTTCGGATTACGGCAGTCGAGCATGTGAACCACCTGGAATCCGGGCTGATTCTTCCCGGGCTTCCCGAACTTGCCGAGCACGGTTCCATCGAGCTCGGCCTTGTAGATTTCGCCGGTGTTGTCCCACGATCCCGGTGGATTGCCGTTCGGATTCGAATTGGAGAAGAACACGTACTGGTGGGGCCCCGGCGAGATGCACAACGTCCATCCCGTGCCGAGATTGGTGACTTCCTTGATCGGCTTGAGATTGTTGTCGAGCTCCTGGTACCGGTTGTTCGACCGATCCGCCACCCAGACATGCCCGCGCTCGTCGACCTGCAACCCGTGAGGCAGATTGAACTCGCCGAGCGCGGTGCCCGCCTTCTCGCTGCCGGCCTGCGCGACGAAGCGGCCGTTCTTGTCGTACTTCACGACGCGATTGTTGCAGTAGCCGTCGGAGATGAAGATGTTGCCCTGCGGATCCCAGCCGACGTCCGTGGGCCGGCAGAGGATGTACTTCTGCGCCGGAGGATTCGGGCCGGCCGGTGCGATGACCGGCCCGTCAACCGCCGGGGGCCGCCGGCCAATGACCATCAGCACTTTGCCCTGTGGGCTGAACTTGGTGACCAGATTGGTCCCTTCGTCAACAGTCCAGATGTTGTCTTCCTTGTCGACGCGGACCGAGTGAGCGAACTCGAAGCCGTAGTAGCCCTTGCCGATCTCTCTGGTAAAGGTGCCGTTCTTGTCGAACTCGAACAGGCGCGTCGTGTCCCGCCGGTGGTACACGTAGATGTTGCCTTTCGAGTTCGTAGCGACGGCGACCGACTCGCCGAGGTTGTCGCCGGCTGGAAGCTTGAGGAAATTCGGGACGGACGTGACCGGGATGTCAGGGACGCCCACGATCGTGGCTTTCGCTTGAGCGAACGCCGGACTGGCGGCGGACAAGAAGACGGCAGCGCACGCGGCAGCAAGACATCGTTTCATGGGAACGCCTCGGCCGGGAGCCTACATCAGGTTCATCGCGGCTTCAATCCAATCCGCCATGTCTCGCCCGGAATCTCGTTGAACCGTCCGTCTCCATAGTCGACCGGACAGTCGGTGTCCAATCGAGTCGTGGGCGTCGTGCCAGGGCGACACTTTCGATGCGAAACCGAACCTCGTACATCTGCCAGTCGCCGCCTCATGAGCGTTCGAGACAGCATTCTGCGCCCCGGCCAGTTTTCTTGTTTGTCTCGGCGGCTGAATGGTGATAATTGCGCACACCGCTCGACTCCCGATAGATCCTGTTCGCTGATGTTGAGTCCGTTCGTGCCGGCTCTTTGTTGCGAGGCACAGTGACGACGACTTCAGACGTTGTTTTCCCGCCGGCACCGCGCACGTCGATCAGCCAGCGGCTGTTACGCCGGGCGGGGCGCATCTACTCATCGGTCGCTGTCGCCGTCACCGGCCGGCGGAGGCAGACCCTTCATCACGAACTCGCCTGGCGGCCGGTCGTCGTGTCGCTCGTCATCGTCCTGCTGGGATCGAGCGCGACCAGTGTGTGGATGGCGTATCAGAGCGTCCGCGATCGCAAAAAGCTCATCCAGTCATTTGCGCAGTTTGCGCGCAACGACCTTGAGACCAACCTTCGGCAGGTCTTCGCGGAGGTGCAGGACATCGCTGGCCGGTGGGAAGGGTTCTTGACTCTGACGGACGATCCTACCGCGCAAAAGTCGCTGAGCCGGTTTCTCGAGCCTGCGATTCTCCACAAGAGCGCCGGCAACTGGTACGATGTCCTTCTCTTTCTCCAGACCGACGGCACGATCTTCAAGGCGGTCTCAGGCGCGAGCGGCATCCAGCTCGAAAAAGTCGAAGGACGTCACTATTCATCCGTGCTCGGGTCGTCCGCGGACGTGGCGACTCTCCAGGATGTGTTGACGCAAGGCCGGACCGTCGGGATCCCGGTTCGCCAGTTGCCTGACGTCAATGCGCTCCTCGGCCGGACAGCAAAGCCTCGAACGCGCAGGGAATTGCCATCCTGGTATCAGTTCGTCGTCTCCGTGCCTGTGCGCGCTCATCCTGAAGTCTCGATGGACCGGCGGGTCATCAGCGGCGCCGTCGTCGCGGTGGTGGCATGGCGTCCCTTTCAAGACATTCTCGACGAGATAGAAAGAAAATCGGCGTTGCTCGATCTCGATACCGGGTATGCCTATCTGATGGACAGCGATGGCAACACGGTCATCGGCCACAAGCTCCGAGATCCGAACACGGTGAATCTCTACGAAACACGAGTCGAAGAAGATCACCACCTTCCCGAGCTTCGTCGCCTGCTTCGCGACAGCCCGGGGATCGTCTATCCGTATTGGTTTCGTGGCGTCAGAAAATACGCGGCGCTGCAGCGGATTGCGCCACCGGTCCCGGAGCTCGACGAGGCGCTCGGCTGGCGGCTGGGCGTTGGCGTGGACCTGCCCGACATGCTGTGGGCGGCGGTGCCGAGCGCGTCGCTGGTGTTCATCGTAGGACTGTTCGTCACGATCAGCGTCTATGCAGCCTCGCACGTGATCGCGTCGCGCGCGAGCTTGTCGGTGAACAAGCTGACGCAGCTGGTCGATGCGGCATCACGCGGAGAGTTCACCGTGGTGAAGTCGGCCGCCAGCCACGAAGAGCTCTCGGACCTTCACGACGCGATCAGCCGGCTGATCGTCACGCTCCGCGCCGAGGTGGGATTCCTGCCGCTGCCAAATCCTTATATCGTCGGAACGCCGATTCGGACCGCGACCATGTTCTATGGACGCGAAGACGACGTCGCATGGATTGGCGATCAACTCAGGACACCGGGCAACGAGCTCATCCTCCTGTCGGGGCAGCGCCGGGTCGGCAAGACGTCGCTCCTGCATTCCATCCGTCGCGCGGACCAGTCGATGAGGATCGTCTCGTTCTTTTTCGACAGCCAGATGCTGATGGTCGATGTCGTTGACGACGCGACGTTCTTCAGAGTCCTCACGGCCGGTCTCGTCGAGCAGTTGGCGCAGACACACCCGGAGATTCCCGCACCGAATTTGAGCCGGTACGACGGCGAGGCCCTCGCGGTCCGAAAGTTTCTGAAGTATGTCATCGCGCGCCTCGACGTGACACCGGTTCTCCTGTTCGACGAGCTCGAGAACCTCCAATACAAAGTCCAGCACCAGATGCTCTCGCAGGAAGTGTTCAACTTCTTCGCGGCGCTGCTCGATAGCGAGATGCCCTTTTCGATGGTAGTGACAGGATCGGACCACGTCGAACGCAGGAAAGCCGGGGGGCTTGGTTCGCTGCTCGTCAAGGCGATGCCGCGGCGGCTCAGCGTCCTGGCGCCCGACAAGGCACGTGAGCTCGTCATGAATCCGCTGAAAGGCCGCGTGGAGTACGACGACGAGTGCGTGGATCGCATCCTGAGGTTCACCGGTAGCCATCCGTACTACACGCAGGATTTCTGCCATCGGATGGTCAGCACGCTCAATCAACAGCACCAGGTGCGCGTGACCCAACCGCTGCTGTCCGACGTGATCACGCGGGTGCTCGATAATCCGCCGCCTCAACTGGAGTACGGCTGGGAGCAGCTGCCGGAGCTCGGAAAAGTACTCGTCTGCGGGATGGCCGCGACGATCACGAATGCGGATGAGTACGTCGGCATCCAGGATGCGATCAACGCGCTGCCGCCGGACTACCAGCAGGGGCTCCCGCCCAAACGTCATCGCACTCACAATGCCCTGGTGACGCTCATCCACCGCGATTGGTTGGAGCAAACCGATCGAGGCTACCGGTTCAAAGTGGACCTCTATCGCCTCTGGCTGAAGCGCGAGCATCCGCCGACTCAATTGTCCGAGTTCAGCTGGGAAAAGATATCGAAGGGTCCTTATGCAGACCAATCCATATCGTAGTCGCGGCGCGATGGTCAGCGATGACGAGTTCATCGGCCGCAGCGACATTCTGGCGGAGTGCCTCGCGCTGATCACGGGCGGCGAATTGCCGCAGAACATCTCGATCTACGGCGACAAATGGTCCGGCAAGACATGGCTGCTGCGCACGATACAGAAAAGGCTGCGGGAAAGCGTCGCTGGATCGCACGAGCAGGTGTGCATCTATCTCGACGTGCAAGGCGTGGGCACGCCGCGAACGTTTTATGGCCGCCTCAACGGCGAGCTCGCCGCCGCACTGCGGGACCCGGCGAGCCGCATCGACGATACGTCAGCGACGCTCACCGAGTGTGTCCGGCGGATCGCCGCGCGCGCGCGCACCATCGTCATCCTCGACGGCTTCGATTCAATCACGCGCAACCCGATGTTCCCCGTGGAGTTTTTTGGTTTTCTGCGCAGTCTGCCGCTGGCCGAACCGCGCTTCGCCTGGCTGCTCAGCTCGACGCGCCCGCTGCGCGAGATGTGTCACAGTGCCGCGGTTCAAGGATCGCCCTTCTTCAACATCTTTTCCGACCGGCTGCTGGGCGCGTTCACCTCTGAGGACAGTTATCAGTTGATTGTCGGCCGGTCGATATCCGCCGGCCGGTCGCTGCAGCCCTATGCCGACCAACTGCAGCGGCTGGCCGGCCGGTTTCCTCTTTTCCTGCAGATGGCGTGCAGCTATGCCTTCGAACAGCATCAGGAACACAACGGCCTGATCGATCTTGCCGGCGTGTCACAAAAGCTTCGCGAGGAGGTGCGTCCATACGTCCAGCATCTGTGGTCGCGTCTGTCGCCGGCGGAACGCGAAGTGCTCGAACGCGTCGGCATCGGCGCCCCGGTGGGCTCTCAACCGATGAAATTGCTTCACGACCTTGTCCGTCGCGGATACCTCGTCGGCCCGTCGCTCGAGTCCGGATTGTTTGCGTTCGACTGCGACGCGCTCGTCGAGCTCCTCCGACAAACGGCCACATCCGGCGTCGCCGCCACCGCGTGCGGCCCGTCAGCTGCCGTCGCGCCCGTCAACAGCGGGACGAGAGCCGCGTCGCCCGACGATCGGCGGATTCGCGTGTTCATCAGCTACTCGCACCGCAACAAACGCGCCTTCAAGCAGATTTTCGACTATATCTGCAGCTTGTCGAAGGACGTCGAGTTCTGGTTCGACAGTCGGCTGAAGGCGGGGGACATCTGGGACGAACGGATTCGGACCGAAATCTCGAAGGCGGACATCGCGCTCGTGCTGGCGAGCCAGGAATACTTCACATCCAGCTACTGCATGGAGGTCGAGGCCGCGGAATTCGTCCGCGCTCGCGTCGCCGCGGGCATGGTCATTTTTCCAGTGGTGCTGTCGCCGTGCCCCATCGACGATCATGACTGGCTGTTCAAGACGCACCGGCTGCCGCGCGAGGGCACGTATGCGCAGGTCGCCTCGACGAAAGCCAGGCGCGACGCGCTCCTGATGCAGATCCTCAACGATCTCCGCAGCGTCGCGCAGGACATTCGCGCGCGACGCCGCGAGGCGGCCGCCACGTGAGCCGCTGTCACTTCCTCGGCAGCGCCCTCACGGCGCCCGTCGAAATTCCTCCATCCACCAGCAGCGTCTGTCCGGTGACGTACTCGCCGGCGTCCGAGGCGAGAAAGACGATCGGACCTTCGAGATCGCTCGGCTTCCCCGGCCGCCGGACTGGGATGCGATCGATCAGGTAGGCCACCCATTCCGGATCGTCGTACATCACCTTGTTCTGATCGGTCTTGAACCACCCCGGCGCCAGGCAGTTCACGGTAATCCCATGCGGCCCCCAGTCGTCTGCGAGACTCATCGTCAACTGGCGGATGCCGCCGCGGCTGGCGCCGTACGGGCCGAGCCCGGCCGAACCCATCACCGAGGTGAGCGAGCCGATGTTGATGATGCGGCCGCGGCCGCGCGGCATCATCTGTTTCGCGACGGACTGGGCCACGAAGAACGCACCGCGAAGATTCGTGTCGAGAATGAGATTCCAGTCGTCCCACGTGACGTCGACGGCCGGCTTGCGCACGTTGCAGCCGGCGTTGTTCACGAGGATGTCGAGATGCGGGTACGCGGCCGCCGCATCTTCCACCATGCTCCGAATGCTCTCTTCGCTGCGCACATCGAGTTCCAGCGCGACCGCGCGGCGTCCCAGCGCCTCGATCTCGCGCTGGAACGGCGCCAGCGATTCGACGCGGCGGCTGGTGACGACGAGGTCGGCGCCGGCTCCCGCCAGCGCACGCGCGAACGTCTGGCCGAGCCCCCGGCTCGCGCCAGTCACGATTGCCACCTTGCCGGTGAGATCGAAGGCGGTCATGGCTGAATGATGACTTTCATCAAGGTTTTGTCGCCGCCGTACAGGCGCGCGAAGAGCTCCGGGCCTTCTTCGAGCGTGGCTTTCAGGCTGATGATCGGATCAACGTCGACGACGCCGCGTGCCAGCAGGTCGATGCACTCGGGAATCTCGCCGTTCGACGCACACGACCCGAGGACGGACAGCTCGCGGCTGACGACCTCCTGCAGCGGCAACTCGACGCGGGGCGACAGGTTGCCGACGAGCACGACCGTTCCGCCCTTGCGCAGGCTGCGGATGGCGCTGAGCACCGTGTCGCCGTGCCCGACGACCTCGAAGGATACGTCCGCGCCTCTCCCGCCGGTCAGGCGCTGCACCGCCGCCGGCACGTCGCCGTCCTGCGGATTCACCGTTCCCGTGGCGCCCACGCGCTGTGCGAGCGCCAGCTTCCGGGAATCGACATCGACGGCCACGATGTTCCGGCAACCCCTGCTCTTGAGAACCTGAAGAATCAGGACGCCGATCATACCCGCGCCGACCACGGTCACCACATCGTCCGGCCTCGGAGTGTGCCGGTTGACCGCGTGTACCGCGATTGACACCGACTCGACGAGCGCAGCCCGTTCGAACGCCAGGCTGTCGGGCAGCTTGTAGAGAATGCGCGACGGGACGGCGACATATTCGGCGAAGGCGCCGTGACGTCGGTAGTCACCGCACGAGACGCCGAGCACCGTACGGTTGTCGCACAGGTTGATCTGTCCGCCGCGGCAGAAGTGACAGCGGCCGCAGGACACGGTCGAGTCGAACGTCACGCGCTCACCAGCTGTGAAGCCCACGACACCGGGCCCCACCCGTTCCACGACACCCGCCGCTTCGTGCCCCATCACAAGCGGCGGCACTCGCCGGCCGGTCGATCCGTCGTACCCATGGACGTCGCTGCCGCAGATGCCGCACGCCCGCACGCGAACCAGGACGTCGTCGTCGCCAGGTTCCGGCACTGGCATGTCGACCACGGACAGTTTCTTGTACTCGGACAGGAGAAGCGCTCTCATGACAGTTCCTCTCGGGTGTCGCACGCCGCTTTATCGAGCGCGGCGATGATCCGGTCGACGTCGTAGACGCATCCGCCCCACGTGCCGCCGCTCGCGCGCTGCAGCGCCGCCCAGAGGCGGCTATCGTCCGGCAAACGCTCGTGGGGCGCAAGGCCCGGATGCGGCGGCCGGGCGCGCAGCAGCGCCTGGCACGCGTCAGGGTCGAGCGGCACGCCTTCTGCACCCACGAGGTTGACGCTGCCCGTCAACGTATTCCGGTCGATCACGATCTCGATGAGATCGCCGTCCCGGACGCGTCCGATCGGTCCTCCGTCCAGCGCCTCAGGGCCGACGTGGCCCACGCAGGCCCCGGTGGACACGCCTGAGAACCGCCCGTCGGTGAGGAGCGCCACGCGCTTACCCCAGGGCAGGTACTTGAGCGCGATCGTGATCTGGGCGGTCTCCTGCATGCCGGTTCCCGACGGTCCTGTGCCGATAAGCACGAGGACATCGCCCTCGCGCACGGGTTTTCCGGCGACTCCCTTGATCGCCTGGATCGCGTCGTGCTCGTCGATGAACACCCGCGCAGGGCCGCGATGTCGATAGACGCCGTCGTCGTCGATCACCGATGGGTCGATGGCGGTCGCCTTGATCACCGATCCCTCGGGTGCGAGGTTGCCGAGCGGAAAAACGACGGTGCTGGTGAATCCGGCGCGGCGCGCAGCGTCAGGCGACATGATGACCTGGTCAGGATCGATGGCCGCGGCCGCCGCGAGCCTGGCGCGCGATGCCTGCCGGCGTTCGCTCGATTCCCACCAGTCAAGCGTGGTGTCGAGCGTGTCGCCGGTGGCCGTGAGCACGCTCCCGTTCAGCAGCCCCATGCGGTGGAGGTGCAGCATGACTTCCGGCACGCCGCCGGCCATGAACACCTGGACCGTCGCAAACCCGCGTGGTCCGTTCGGCAGCGCGTCCACCAGGCGAGGCGTCGCGCGATTGATCCTGATCCAGTCTTCGACCGCAGGCGGCTTCAGCCCCGCGGCGGCGGCGATCGCGGGGATGTGCAGCAGCAGATTCGTGGAGCCGCCGAACGCGGCATGGACGAGCATCGCGTTTTCGACGGCGGCGGGCGTGACGATCTGGCCGATCGGGATGCCGAGCAGATGCAGTCGCTGGAGCGCCACGGCCGAGCGGGTGGCGAGCTCGAGCCACACCGGTTCGCCCGACGGCGCGAGTGCACTGTGCGGGAGCGCCATGCCCAGCGCTTCGGCGATCACCTGGGCCGTCGCCGCCGTCCCGAGAAACTGACACCCTCCGCCCGACGAGCCGCATGCCCGGCAGCCCATCGTCGCCGCGTAATCCAGGCTGATCAGATCGTGCGTGAACCGGGCGCCGAGGCTCTGGACCTGGCCGGCATCCTCGGCGTCCCGCGCGGGCAGCGTCACGCCGCCGGGCACGATCACGGCGGGGAGATCCTTCGTGCCGGCGAGGGCCATCATCGTGGCCGGCAGCCCCTTGTCGCAGGTCGCAATCCCGATCACGCCGGATGCGGTTGGCAGCGACCGGATCAGCCGCCGCATGACGATTGCCGCGTCGTTCCGGTAGGCGAGGCTGTCGAACATGCCGGTCGTGCCCTGTGTCCGCCCGTCGCACGGGTCGCTGCAATAGACGGCGAACGGGACAGCCCCCGCGGCGCGCAGCGCTTCCGCGGCACCGCGCACGAGCAGACCGATCTCCCAGTGGCCCGTGTGATAGCCGAGCGCGATTGGCTCGCCCTGCTCCGAGCGCAGGCCGCCCATCGTGCTGACAATCACGTACTGCGCTCCGCCGAGCGCGTCCGGGCGCCAGCCCATCCCGGCGTTCTGCGTCAGGCCGAAGATATTGCCGCTCGGTTCGGCGCGCAGCATCTCCGCCGTCAGCGGCAGACGCCCGTCCGGGCCCTCGCCTTCGATGCGCGATGAACCGATCGACGCGGCCGAACCGAGTACCTGCTCGAGCGGCGGCGGAGTTCTCTGGACCATAACGCATCATCGCATGGCACGCGCGTCGTCGGCCGCGCCACCGGATTGGCGCGTGGCCTCAATGGTAGGCTACGCTGCCGTGATGGAAGATTTCATGAAACTGTGTCGTTTCACGCCTGCACGCAGTGTCGATGTCCGCGTCGGGCTGATTCCGGACGGTCGGACTTTGGTCGATCTGACGGGTGCCGGCGTGCATCGCATGAAGGACCTCCTCGAGCGAGCCGACCTCGCAGGCGAGCTCACGCGTCTCAGCGCGGCCGGACTGATCACGCACGCCCTTGACAGCGTACGGCTGCTGACACCTGTTGAGTCCCAGGAGGTGTGGGCCGCCGGTGTGACCTATCTCCGAAGCCGGGAAGCGCGAATGGTGGAATCCGAGTTCAGCGCCAGTGCCTACGACCGCGTCTACGACGCCGAGCGGCCGGAGATCTTCTTCAAGTCGCTTCCCGACAAGGTCGTTTCTCCGGGCGACTCCGTCGGGATCCGGCGGGACGCACGCTGGAACGTTCCGGAGCCGGAACTCGCACTTGCGATCAATTCTGCCGGCGCGATTGTCGGGTTCACGATCGGGAACGACATGAGCTCGCGCGACATCGAAGGCGAGAACCTGCTGTATCTGCCTCAGGCGAAGATCTATACGCGCTCGTGCGCGGTCGGTCCGTGGATTGTCGTGGGCCCGACCGAGGACGAGGCCCGCCAGTGGACGATTCAGCTCGAGATCCGCCGCGGCGCCGAGACCGTGTTCGCCGGGGCCACTCGCGCCGACCAGATCAAGCGGCGGTTCGCCGAGCTCGTCGAGTACCTGTTCCGATCCCAGGCGTTCCCGAATGGCGCCGTCCTGCTGACCGGCGCCGGCATCGTCCCGCCCGATTCGTTCACGCTCGAAGCGCACGACGCCGTGCGAATCACCATCTCCGGCATCGGCACACTCGAGAACGCCGTCACGATCGTGTGACGTCCAGCGCTTGCGACCGGGGCGCACAACTTCGGTCAGGCTGGAATCTCCAGCAACGTGTGCGCGTTGCTCCAGGTGATCTTCTTGAAGACCTCAGGCGAGGCTGACCGCTTCAACAGCGTCAACGTCTCGCGCGCGACGCATTTCCCAGCCATGCGCGACGCGGTCGGATTGTTCGCCTGGCTGTTGCCGCTGCCGTGTCCGTCCGCGCATCCGCAGTCGCTGCCGAACAACAGTCTGTCCTGATGACGCTTCAAGAAATCGGCTGTGAACGCGGCATCGCGTGACATGGCGTTGTTGCCGGAGTTGGCCGACAAGTCGCCGAAGAGATTCGGGTAATCACCGAGCAGTCTGTCGGTCACACCACCACGTTTGATCGGCCCTGACGGATACGCGGATTCGTTGTGATAGTCCTCACTGACGTTGGCCCAGAACGCGTCGGCGTGTCCGATGAACGTCGTACGGGGATAGGCTTTCAGGATCGATTCGAACGTCTTCGCGAACCCGGTGCTCCAGGTGCCTTCGTTCGAAAAGTGATCCACCTCCTGGAAGTGAATGAGAATCGGCACGTGCAGATCGGCCGCCAGCGCATAGGCGCGCCGGAGTTCGGGACTGTCGGCGGCAAGGTGGAATTTCATCTCGCCGAAGCCCGCTGCGCCGTTCTTGACCGCTTGTGTGAGAAGCTGCGAGGCATCAGGTTGCGCAACGTCGTAGCTGCTGAACCAGGTGAACCGGCCAGGCGCGGCGACGTCGAGTGCCTTGACCTGCTCGTGCGCGTTTCCGCGCGTGAGGAGGTTGGCTTTCGCGACTCCCGCGCCGTCCAGATGCGCGAGGTTCGCCGCCGGCTGCGGACGCATATGGAAATGAAGGTCGAAAACGGGCGAACCCCACTCGCTGCCGGCGTCTTGAAGTCCGCCTGTCGGGGCAGCGGCGACCGCCACCGCCATCATTTCGAGGAACTCACGGCGATTCATGGCAGGTCCTCCAATCAGCTCACGTCCGAAGCGGTCGCGGTGTCCGGCACGTGCTCCACGAGTTCCTGGTGCGGGAACACGAGCACGATGATCATGGCCACGAGGCCCGCGGCCGACAGCGTCAGCAGCCCTCCGGTGTAGCTGCCGGTCAGATCCTTGATGCGGCCCACCGCAAACGGGCCGGTGAACCCCGCCAGGTTGCCAATCGAGTTGATGAGGGCGATGCCGCCGGCTGCCGCGGGGCCGGAGAGGAACGCCGCCGGAAATGTCCAGAACACCGGCAGCGCGCCGAAGATGCCGAAGCCGGCCACCGCCAGCGACGCCATCTTCAGCGTCGGGTCATCGAACAGTGTCGATACGGCGATGCCGGCGGACGCCACGAAGAGCGGAAACGCGAGATGGAACCGCCGCTCCATCTTGCGGTCGGAGCGGCGTGACCACGCGACGATGCTCACCAGTCCCACGACATACGGCAGCGCCGCCACGACGCCGGCCTGGGCGTTCGACAGCCCGAACGCCTTCACAATCTGCGGGAGAAAGAAGCTCAGCCCGTAGTTGAGTGCGACCGCGCCGAAATAGACGACGCTCAGCGCCAGCACCTTCGGATTCCTGAGCGCCTGCATCGTGGTGTAGCGGCGAACCATCTCGCGCTGCCGCCGCTCGTGATCGAGACGGGTAACCAGCCAGGCGCGCTCTTCTTCGGTGAGCCACGTAGCGTCGGCCGGTCGATCGGTCATGTAGAAGAACACAACCACGGACAGGATCAGCGCCGGGACCGCTTCAAGGATGAAGAGCCATTGCCATCCCTTCAGGCCCGCGAAACCGTCCAGCCCCAGCAACAGTCCGGAGACCGGGGCGCCAATGACGGTCGATAGCGGAATCGCCGCCATGAAGTAGCCGATGATGCGGGCCCGGTACACGGAGGGGAACCACAACGTCAGGTAGAAGATGATGCCGGGAAAGAAACCGGCCTCGGCAATCCCGAGCAGCACGCGCAGGGCGTAGAAGCTCGTGGCCCCGTTGATGAACGCCATGCCGCCCGAGATCAGGCCCCAGGTGAACATGATGCGCGCGATCCATTTGCGCGCGCCGACCCGTTCCAGGAACAGGTTCGACGGCACCTCGAAAAGGAAGTACGCGAGGAAAAAGATGCCGGCGCCGAAGCCGAAGGCCGAATCGGACAGCCCCAGATCCTTGTTCATGGTCAGCGCGGCGAAGCTGACGTTCACGCGATCCAGGTAGGCGACGAAGAAACAGACAATCAGGAAGGGCACCAGCCGTGCCGTCACTTTCGCGATCGTGCGTTGTTCCAGCGGTTCCATGAGGCTCCTTGCGTGTCCTGTCTCCGCGTTCACGATCGCCGTTCCTGATCGCGCCCGGCCATGAACTGGCGAATGATGCCATCGATGTCGCGATCGGCGCTGAAGCCCAGGCGAAGGGCCCGGCTGACGTCGAACCTGCCCGGCCAACTGCAGACGATCGGCATGACGCGTTCATCGAGGGACGTGCGAACGCGCGCGCGGACCGCCGGCCCGGCCACCCGTTCCAGGCTGTCCAGCATCTCTCCGGGCGTGACTGATAGGCCAGGAAAGTTCACGGTCCGGCGAGGCTCCAGGTCGGACGTCCGGACTCGCGCCGCGTGCACCAGGTTGGCGATCACAGTGTCGGGTGACGCAATCCACAGCGGCGTGTCGAGCGGAACCGGACAGAGCGTGTCGATTCCGGCAAGCGGCTCACGAACAATGCCGCTCACGAACGACGATGCGGCCGCGTTGGGCGCACCGGGACGGATCGCCACTGTGGGCAGGCGGCAGGCGATGCCGTCCACGAATCGCTTTCTCGAATACTCGTGGACGAGGAGTTCCGCAATCGCTTTCTCGGAGCCGTACGACGACTGCGGGACGACGGCGGCATCGTCCGGCACCACCGCCGGCAGCGCGCCGCCGAACACCGCGAGCGAACTCGAGAACACGAATCGGGGCGGCTTTCCGAGGCGGCGACACGCCTCGAGCAGTGACCGCGTCGCGTCGACGTTGACCCGCATCCCGAGGTCGAACTCCGCTTCCGCCTGACCGCTCACGACTGCCGCGAGGTGGTACACGATGTCGATACCGTCTTCGACCACCGACTGCGCGAAGCGTTCGTCGGCGATGGTTCCGGTCCGCCACCGGACGCGCGGATCGTCGATGCCGCCGACCGTGGTATCGACGGCGATGAGCATCGCGACCGCCGGCAGGTCTGGCGCGCCTGCGAGGAGTGCCGCGGTGAGGCGACTGCCGAGAAATCCACCCGCGCCGGTGACGAGTATCTTCATGCAGGTTCCGTGTTAGCGTGGCGACGTGGACACGCGATCCAAGGTGGCGATTGTAACGGGTGCAGGGACTGGTATTGGCAAAGCCGTCGCGATCGGTCTGCTCGAAGCGGATTACGCCGTCGTGCTGGCCGGCCGCCGCCAGGCGCTGCTGGAGCAGGCGGTCCTCGAGGCTGGAGCGCATGGCTCGCACGCGCTCGTCGTCCCAACCGACGTCGGCGACCCGGACGCGGTTCGGGCCCTCTTCGCGGCGACGCGTCAGAGGTTCGGGCGGCTGGACGTGCTGTTCAACAACGCGGGCATCACCACCCGCGGCGCGCCGCTCGAGGAGTTGACGGTCGAAGAGTGGAAGTCGGTGGTGGACGTCAACCTGACCGGGGCGTTTCTCTGCACGCAGCAGGCCTTCCTGCTGATGAAATCGCAGCAGCCGCAGGGCGGCCGGATCATCAACAACGGATCGATCTCGGCGCACGTCCCGCGGCCGCACTCGGCGCCGTACACGGCGACCAAGCACGCCATCACCGGCCTGACTCGATCCACATCGCTCGACGGCCGGCGATTCAACATCGCGTGCGGCCAGATCGACATCGGCAACGCGGCGACCGACATGACCGCGGCAATGGCGAGCGGGGTACTCCAGGCAAGCGGCCAGGTGGCGGCGGAACCGCGCCTCGACGTGGCGCACGTCGTGCGGGCCGTCCTTTACATGGCCAGCCTGCCGCTCGACGCGAACGTGCAGTTCATGACGGTGATGGCGACAGCCATGCCGTTCATCGGCCGCGGCTAGCGGCCGGGATCTACAACCTAAGAGGGGACTATCGGTCCGGCGTGCCCAGCATCACGCTACTTTCGCGCCGCGAACAGTGATACAACTGCCCGTCCGACCAGCAGAGGGCTCGATGGCGCAGGCGGGGACCAACTCTTCCAACTTCGGTTTCGCCGATATCGACGAGGCGACGAGCGGCCGCGAGCTCACCTACATCGCCGCGATCAGCGAGGCGCTTCGTGAGGAGATGCGGCGCGATCCCCGTGTGCTCGTCATCGGCGAAGACATCGCCGGTGAGTTTGGCGGCGCCTTCAAGGTGACCAAGGGGCTCGAAGCGGAATTCGGTGCCCGCCGGGTGATGAATACGCCGATTGCAGAGCTCGGATTCACCGGTATGGCCACCGGCATGGCGCTGATGGGCCTGCGGCCGGTCGTCGAGATGCAGTTTGCCGACTTCATCAGCAGTGCCTTCGACAGCATCGTTCAGTTCGCCGCCACCGCGCACTACCGATATCTCGGGTCGGTTCCCTGGGTCATTCGCGCACCGTGCGACGGCGGGCTGCGCTCCGGGCCGTTTCACAGTCAAAACCCCGAAGCGTGGTTCGTGCACACGCCCGGACTCAAAGTGGTCGCGCCCGGCACGCCTGCCGACGCGAAAGGCCTGCTGATCGCCGCCATTCGCGACGACAACCCGGTGATTTACTTCGAGAGCAAGGCGCTCTATCGCACGCTGAAAGGCACGGTGCCGGCGGGTGAGCACGTCGTGCCGATCGGACAGGCCCGCGTCGCTCGCGCCGGGGAGTCGCTGTCGATCATCACCTACGGCACGCAGCTCCGCGAAGCGTTGACGGCGGCAGAGCGCCTCTCGCTCGAAGGTATCGAGTGTGAAGTGCTCGACCTGCGCACGCTCAAGCCACTCGATACCGAATCCATCCTGTCGAGCGTGCGGCGCACCAGCCGAGCGCTCGTCGTTCACTCGGCCAACCAGCTTGCCGGCGTCGGCGCCGAAGTCGCGGCGCTGATCGCCCAGCACGCGTTCGAATGGCTCGATGCGCCGGTCGCGCGTCTCGGCGGGCTCGATACGCCGGTGCCGTTCAGTCCGCCCCTCGAAGATGCATATCGTCCAGACGCGCTGAAGATTTACGAGGCAGCGAAGGCGCTCGTCGTCTATTGATCATGACTGTCGCAGAGAAGCTGACCTTGTACTACTGGATGCAACTGGCCCGGGCGTTCGACGAGCGCATGCTCGCGTACTGGAAGCAGGGACGTGGTGTCGGGGGCACCTTCAGCCAGCGCGGACACGAAGCGATCTCGGTGGGCGCCGCGCACGCGCTTGCCCCGAACGACGTGGTGTCGCCGATGCATCGTGATCTGGGCGCGTTTCTGCTGCGCGGCATAACACCGCGGGAGGCGTTTGCGAGTCTGCTGGGCCGTGAGACTGGCGCAACGCACGGCCGCGACGCCAACTTTCACGGCATGTCGAGTCTCGAGCGGGGCATCATCGGCTTCATCAGCCACCTGCCGCACTCGCTCTCCGTCGCGCTGGGAGTGGCGATGAGCTTTCGCTATCGCGGCGAGCCTCGCGTCGCGATGGCCTTCACCGGAGACGGCGCCAGCAACGCCGGCCTGTATCACGAGGTCCTGAACATGGCCGGCGTCTATTCGGCGCCGCTCGTGATCATCGTCGAGAACAATCAGTATGCATACTCGACTCCCGCCGGGCAGGCGTCGAAGGTGAAGAGTATTGCCGGCCACGCGGCGGGATACGGCTTGCAGACGACGGCGGTCGACGGCAACGACGTCGAGGCGGTCCATGCCGTCGCGAGCGAGGCGGTGCGCCGCGCGCGCGCAGGCGATGGCCCCAGCTTGATCGAGGCGCACACGCTGCGGATGCTCGGCCACGCCATCCACGACGGCGCCGAATACGTACCGCGGGAACTGCTCGCGACGTGGGAAGCGCGCGACCCGGTCGTCGGCTATCGACGCACGCTCGCCACGGCAGGAGCCTCGTCCCAGCAGCTCGACGACATCGATCGACGGTGCCGGGAGGAAGTGGAGGATGCGGTCGCGTTTGCGGAAGCCAGCCCGTGGCCGGATCCGTCAACGGTCACGCGGGGCGTGTACGCCGCCGCTCTGGAGCCGCGCTCGACGTAACGCGTCCACGGCATGCCAGTCGCGCTGCTGCGTGGGGCGGGCCACTGCCGGAGTAAGCTTCGACAAGGAGTGCTGATGAAACCGATTCCCGTGTGCGTCGCGCTCGCGCTGTGGCTCGTCCCGCAGGCCGCCTTTACGCAGTCGCCGAAGAGCACGTCGAAGCCGTCGCTCGCCGACATGGTGACGCGTATGGCCAGGATCGGCCGCTGCGGATCGCCCAGTTTTTCGCCGGACGGTAAACGCCTTGCATTTGTTTCCGATCGCACGGGGACGCCGCAGGTCTGGGTCACACCGCTCGACGGCGGCCCGTCGGCACAGGTGACAAACGGTGCCGATCCCGTGTCGCGCGTGATCTGGTCCCCCGACGGCGCGTGGTTGTCGCTGTCATTCGCCCCCGGCGGTGGGATGAACACGCAGATCGCCATCGTTCGCCCTGACGGCACCGGATTCCGGCGGCTGACCGACGGCGGCAGGGAGACGAACAACCTGGCGGAGTGGACGCACGACGGTCGGCGATTGACGATGGGATCGAATCGCGCCTCGCCGTCTTCCATCGACGCGTATGTCGTGGATCCGGTCAGCGGCGATCGTCAGCTGTTGTCCGGCGGCAAGGGTGTGCAGACGATGGAGGACGTCAGCCGGGATGGCACGCGCGCGCTCATCGCGCGGCTACGTGGACGGGGCGACAACGATCTGTATCTCGTCGACCTGCAGTCGCACGCCGAGACGCTGGTTACACCTCACGATCCGCCCGGGTCGTTCGGCGGCGTCTTCGCGCCAGACGGGCGGACCATTTATCTCTCGTCGGACAAAGATCGCGACAAGTCAGCGTTCGCGCGCATTACGCTCGAGGGAAACCACGCCGGTGCGCCACAGGTTCTGGCGGCGCGCGAAGACGCGGAGCTCGGCGGCTTCGCGATCGACGACGGTGGAACCACCGCCGCGCTGTTGTGGAACGTCGCTGGCCGCAACGAGCTGGCGTTCGTCGATCTCGCGTCCGGCAAGCAGACGGCCGGTCCGAAGTTGTCGGGGGAGATCGTCGGCGCGCTGACCTTCTCAAAAGACGGCCGGCAGCTGGCCATGACCATCGGCGGCGCGACTGCGCCCTCGGACATCTGGGTGCTCGATGTCGCCGATCGTCGCCTCCGGCAGATCACGCAGACGCCGCACGAGGGTGTCGATCTCGCGACGCTCGCGCGACCGCAACTGGTCACGTTCAAGGCGCACGATGGTCTCGAGCTCTCCGGCTGGCTCTATCGGCCGGCCGGCGTCGCCCTGCCGGGGCCGTTCGTCGTCAGCTTCCACGGCGGGCCCGAAGGGCAGGAGCGGCCCGGCTTCCGCAGCGACTACCAGGCGCTCGTCGCGCAGGGCATCGGCGTGTTCGCGCCGAACGTGCGGGGATCGTCAGGCTTCGGCAAACGTTTCGTAAACCTCGACAACGGACCGCTGCGCTTCGATGGCATCAAGGACCTGAAGGATTGCGTCGACTACCTGATTGCCAACCGCCTCGCCGATCCGAAGCGCATCGGGATCACCGGCGGTTCGTACGGCGGCTACATGACGCTGGTCGGGGTCACGTTTTACCCGGATCTGTTCGCCGCCGCCGTCGACCTGTACGGGATGGTCAACTTCTTCACGTTCTTCGAGCAGACCGAGCCGTGGATGGCAGCGATTTCCACGACGGAATACGGTGATCCGAAGACGCAGCGGGATCTGCTTCGCGATTTGTCACCCCTCGGCAAACTGGATCGCATTCAGACGCCGTTGATGGTGCAGCACGGTGCCAACGACACCAATGTGCCGGTTGTCGAGGCCGAGCAGGTCGTTGCCAGCCTGAAACGGCGCGGCGTGCCGGTGGAATACATCGCGTTTCCCGACGAGGGACACGGGTTCCGGAAGGAAAAGAACCGGATCACGTCGACCGTGAAGATGGTCGAGTTTTTCGCGGCGCACCTTGGCGATCGTCCGTAGGAAAA
>DASSGK010000350.1:0-11212 GCA_035693505.1 Vicinamibacterales bacterium | reverse complement strand
GACACGTACAGCTCGATGAGCGTCACCTTCTGATGCTGCGTTTCGGTCACTCGCACTTCATCCGGCGCGTCGGCCAGCGCCTTGGCCAGCACTTCGACAACGGCGCGCACGCCGGTGTTCGCCGCGCCGGTGCTCACTTGGCCTCGGCCGGCGCGGCAGGCGCCGCGGCCACCGGCGTCAGGTGCCGCTTGATCAGCGTACGCACCGAATCCGACGGCTGCGCGCCCTTGCCGATCCAGTAGTCGATGCGCTCCCGCTGGATGTCGACCAGCGCGGGACGCGTGCGCGGATTGTAGTGGCCGAGGATTTCGACGAACGAGCTGTCGCGGGCGGCGCGGGAATCGGTGACGACGATGCGGAAGTACGGACGCTTCTTGGAACCGGCGCGACGCAAACGAATGGCGACCATCTGACTCTCCTGAATAGCGTCCGGGGTTCGAACCCGTGCGCCTGTTTCGCTGCGCGACGGCTCGCATGTAGTGTCCGGCTTCAGCCGGACCCGGCTTGGTCCGCCTGAAGGCGGACACTACGTACGAGGCGCTTCGAACGCCGCGGGGTTACCCGCGGTTGCGCAGCATCTGCATGGCCGAACGACGAGCTTTCTTGCCGCCACCGGCGAGCCCGGCCATCCCGCCCAGTGATTTCAACATCTTCTGCATCTGCACGAACTGCTTCAGCAGACGATTCACATCTTCGACCGACGTTCCGCTGCCCTTCGCGATGCGCTTGCGGCGGCTGCCGTTGATGATGTGCTGTTTCCGCCGCTCTTCCGGCGTCATCGAGCTGATGATCGCCTCGATGCGCGAAATCTGTTTCTCGTCCGGCTTGTTCTCCGAGAGCGCCTTCAGATTGCCCATCCCGGGCAGCATGCCGACGATCTGCTCGAGCGGCCCCATCTTCCGGATCGTTTTCAGCTGATCGCGGAAATCCTCCAGCGTGAACTCGTTCGCGCGAAGCTTCTCTTCGAGCTTCTCCGCGTCCTCGACGTCGATGGCCGCTTCCGCCCGCTCGATGAGCGACAGCACGTCGCCCATTCCCAGCACGCGCGACACCACCCGCTCGGGGTGGAACGGCTCGAGGTCGCTCAGGGTCTCGCCGCTGCCGACAAACGCAATCGGCACGCCGACCACCGAGACGACCGACAGCGCCGCGCCGCCGCGCGCGTCACCGTCCATTTTCGTCAGCACGACGCCGGTGACGCCGACCTGCGCGTTGAATTCGCCCGCGCTCTTGATCGCGTCCTGCCCGGTCATCGCGTCCGCGACGAACAGAAGATCCGACGGCTCCGTGGTGCGCTTGATCGCGACCAGCTCCGCCATCAGTTCATCGTCGATGTGCAGCCGGCCGGCGGTGTCGACGATGACCGCGTCGAAGCCCAGCGTCGTAGCCTCGGCGACGGCTCCCTTCGCGCGCGCCACCGGGTCCATGACGCCTGCCGGATCGTGCACGCGGGCGCCGGCCTTCTCCGCCACGACGTTCAGCTGCTGGATAGCGGCGGGACGCTTGACGTCGGTCGACACCAGCAGGGGATGTTTTCCCTGTTTTTTCAGCCACGCGGCGAGCTTCCCCGTCGTCGTGGTCTTGCCGGCTCCCTGCAGGCCGAGCATCAGGATCACGCGCGGCCGCTTGGTGCTGGGCTGCAGCCCGCCTTCGGCGTTGCCGAAGAGCGCCACCATCTCGTCGCGGACGATCCGTACGACTTCCTGCGACGGTCCCAGGCCTCCGCGCAGCACGTCCTTGCTGGCGGTGACCGCGTCCATCGCGCGATCCCTCACCCGGTCGACGAACGCCTTGACGACCTTGAAGTTGACGTCGGCTTCGAGCAGCGCGAGCCGAATCTCGCGCAGTGCCACCTCGATGTTCTCGGGCGTCAGGCGCGACTCGCCCCGAAGCGTCTTGAAAACGTCCTGAAGCCGTGTGCTGAGGGACTCGAACATGTGGCGCTAACCCGCTCTACCGCAAACTCTTATCGTAGCGGACGGGCTTGAGCCTGTCAAACCGCCGAGGAGGGTTACTTGGCGCTGAGTTCGAGGCGGAGCGCTTTCAGGCGCCCGATGGCGTTCTTGAGGGCCACCGACGCGGCGTTCATATTCTGCTCGTTGCTTGAGCCGCCTTCGAGCTCGTTGAAGGCCTGCTCGAGAACGGCGAGCGTCGTCTCGACTTCCGCCGTGGTCACGTCGAGCGATTGCCGCACGAGGTGTTCAACCAGATCGAGACAGGCGCGCAGCAGCGGTTCCGCGCGCGGATTCGGCGTCGCCCCGCGCGAAGCGGCGCGCATGCCGGCCATCAGGGAGTCTCGACAAGCGTGGAGTTGGCCTTTGACCGTCATCTCGTTGCTAACCTGCTCAATCGCAAACCGTTATCGTAGCCAACGCGCTCACGCAGTGTCAATGTCACTCGAAGCAGCGTCGAGCGAAAATCAGCGCAGCGTCATCGGACGCGACGCGCGGGAAGCGCGTCGCGATTCACACCGACGACAGCTTGTGGCCCATCTTTTCTTTCTTGGTCTTCAGATAGCGGCGCGTCGAGTCCTGCGCGGGGATTTCGAGCGGCAGCCACTCGCTGACCGAGAGCCCGTAACCCTCGATCCCAACGAGCTTCCTCGGGTTGTTGCTCAGCAACCGCATCGATCGCACGCCGAGCTCGCGCAGGATCTGCACGCCGATCCCGTAATCGCGCTGATCCGCTTTGAATCCGAGCCGCTCGTTCGCCTCGACGGTGTCGAAGCCTTCGTCCTGAAGCTCGTACGCGCGAATCTTGTTCGCCAGACCAATCCCGCGCCCTTCCTGATTCAAGTACAGCAGGATGCCGCGGCCCTCGGCCGCGATCTTCTCCATCGCGGCGCTGAGTTGCATGCCGCAGTCGCAGCGGATGGAGTGAAGCCCATCGCCGGTGAGGCACGATGAGTGCACACGCACCATCACGTCCTTGCCGTCGCCGATTTCTCCCCGGACGAGAGCGACGTGCGTCTGACTGTCGACCTGGCTTTCGAAGGCATGCACGCGGAAGTCGCCGAAATCGGTTGGCATCTTTGCCGATGCGGCACGCTTGACCATCGATTCAGTCCGCATCCGGTAGTTGATCAGATCGGCGACCGTCACCATCAGGATACCGTGCCGCTTTGCCACCTTCGCAAGCTGCGGAACCCGCGCCATCGTCCCGTCTTCGTTCATGACTTCGCAAATCACGCCGGCGGGATACAGGCCCGCGATGCGCGCGATGTCGACCGACGCCTCCGTCTGACCGGTGCGCACGAGGACACCGCCGGTGCGCGACCGCAGCGGAAACATGTGGCCCGGCCGAAGCAAATCGATCGGCCGTGTAGCCGGGTCGATCGCGGTCAGCACGGTGGCCGCGCGGTCCGCGGCGGAAATGCCCGTGCTGGTACGGTCGCGCGCCTCGATCGGCACGCAGAACGCCGTGTCGAACTTCGAGCTGTTCTGGCTGACCATCAACGGAATTTCGAGCTCGTCGAGACGCTCGGGCGTCATGGACAGGCAGACCAGGCCGCGGCCGTATCGCGCCATGAAATTGATCGCCTCGGGCGTAACCTTCTCCGCCGCGATCATCAGATCGCCCTCGTTCTCCCGATCCGCATCGTCGACGATGATGATCATGCGTCCGGCCCGGACGGCCTCGACGGCGTCTTCGATGGTGGCAAACGGCGTCGTGTTCTTCCGGCTCGCGAGTGTCAGCTGTGGCTTGCCCTTCGCCTTCAGCCCCGAGCCCTTGTGTGTCTTCTTCATCAGTGTGTGACTTCCCCTGGCCGGGCGCCGAGCGTGAGGCCCGCCAGTTCCGCGGCGCGGACGACGTACTTGCCGACCATGTCGCATTCGAGGTTGACCCGGTCGCGGAGCCGGATGTGACCGAGGTTGGTGTGCTGCATCGTGAACGGGATGACCATGATGTCGAATCGATCGACGCCGAGGCCCGCGACGGTCAGGCTGATGCCGTCGACCGCGATCGAACCCTTGTGCACGATGAGGGGCGCAAGAGCCGAGGGAAAACTGACCGTCAGCCAGTGGAAATCAGATTCCTGCCGCAGTTCCTCGACATGGCCGACCGCGTCGACGTGTCCCTGGACGAAATGTCCCCCGAAGCGCTGATCCGCGCGCAGCGGACGCTCCAGGTTCACGGGGGTGCCCGGCGCAATCCCGCCAAGCGTGGTCACACGTACCGTTTCTGGGCCGACGTCGGCGTGAATCTCACCGCGCTCCGCGAGGATCACGGTCAGGCACACGCCGTTGACGGCGAGGCTGTCGCCTGGCGAGAGCTCTGACGCCATCGGCGCGACGATCCGCAGGCGAATCCCACCGCTGGTGGGCGTGCGCTCGGCCAGTTGGCCGACCCCCTCAATGAGTCCCGTGAACATAACCCTCTATCAAGACGTCCGGTCCGAGCGGCAGGACCCGGCGATCCCGCAGCTCGGCCGATGAGAACGTGCGCTCCGCCAGCAGCGGCACCCCGTTGGCGCCGATTGCGTGCGGCGTGACGTAGAGCCGCACGTAGTCGACCAGCGATTCGTCCCAGGCCGCCGCGTGAATCTCCGCGCCGCCTTCGAGCAGCAGCGATTCAATCTGTCGTTCGGCGAGCCGCTGCAGCGCGGCACGCAGTGTGCCGTCGCCGGCCACTTCGATCTGCGCCCCTCGTTGCTGGAGCGCCGCTCGCACATCGGCACGCGCAGCCGATGCGGCCGTGGTCACGATGATGACAGGCCCTGCCTCGGGTGTCGAGAGCACGCGGGCGTCCGGGGGCGTCCTCAAACGCCGGTCGAAGATCACGCGGGCCAGCGGCCGCTCGCGGAAGGCGCCTCGAGCCGTCAGCTCGGGATCGTCGGCCAGAATCGTTCCGCTGCCGACGCCGATGGCGTCCACCTCCGCGCGGAATCGCTGCGCGTGGCGGTTCGCGGCGGCCGACGTCAACGCCGTGCGGCGCCCCGGCGCTTCGGCAATCCGTCCGTCGATGCTCGTGGCGGCCTTGAGCACCACGAAGGGCCGCCCCTCGCGCATCAGCGTGAAGAACGGCTGGTTCAGCGTCACCGCGCGATCGGCGGCAAGCCCCACGTCCACCGTCACGCCCCGCTCGCGCAGGAACGCAAATCCTCGTCCGCGAACCGCAGGATTCGGATCCTCCACCGCCGCGACCACGCGAACGACGCCCGCGTCGACGATCTGGCTGACGCAGGGTCCGGTGCGTCCCTGATGGCAGCACGGCTCGAGCGTGCAGTACAAGGTTGCGCCGCGGGCGCGCGAGCCCGCTTCGGCGAGCGCGACTACTTCGGCGTGCGCTTCGCCGGCCCGCTGATGAAATCCCTGCCCGACGACCACACCATCCGCCGAGACGATGACCGCGCCCACCAGAGGATTGGGGCTGGTACGTCCAGCGCCGCGCGCCGCGTGAAACAGCGCGCGCTCCATGTAGTCGCGCTCTACCATTTCTCTTCGAACAGGCCGTCCACGTATTCGTCCGCTGAGAACGGCACGAGATCCTCGATGCCTTCGCCGACGCCGACGAACCGGATCGGCAGCTTCAGATCGTGGGCGATGGCCACCGCCACGCCGCCTTTGGCCGTCCCATCGAGCTTCGTCAGCACGATGCCGTTCACGCCGGCGACCCCCATGAATTCGCGCGCCTGCGAGACCCCGTTCTGTCCCACGGTGGCATCGAGCACCAGCAGCACTTCCTGCGGCGCGCCCGGCACCTCGCGTGCCGCGACGCGCTTGATCTTGTCGAGCTCGTTCATCAGGTTCACGCGGGTGTGCAACCGTCCGGCCGTGTCTACCAGAATCGGATCGCGCCCCTTCGCCTTGCCCGATGTGATGGCGTCGAACACCACCGCCGCGGGATCGGCGCCTTCGCGCGCGCGCACCATATCGACGCCGGCCCGCTTCGCCCAGATCTCCAGCTGCTCGACGGCCGCCGCGCGAAACGTGTCTGCGGCGCAAATGAGCGGCGTCTTTCCCTGGCTCTTGAGCAGGTTGGCGAGCTTGCCGACGGTCGTCGTCTTGCCGGTCCCGTTCACGCCGACAATCAGCGTGACGAGCGGACGCGCGGTCAGCTCGATCGGACGGTCGACGGCGGCGAAGACGTCGCGGATCTCCTGCTTGACGAGATCGCGCAGGCTGGCGCCGTTGCGCGAACGGGCCTTCACGGCGGCGATGATGCGGTTGGTCGCGGGAACGCCGAGGTCGGCCGATATCAACAGCTCTTCGAGTGCGTCGACGGTTTCGACGTCGACGGGACGCGAGCGTTTTTCGGGGGCATCAGCCGCCCGGACGATCTCGTCGAACCGATCGACGATTTGTTTGGTGGTGCGCGAGAGCCCCTCGCGGATCCGTCCGAAGAATCCCATCTCCGCGATCTTATCCGGTCTCTGCCTCCGCACGCTGCTTGCGCAGCATCAGCGCGTCAATCGCCGTGCGCACATCGATCCGCTCGCTCAGCACTTCGGCCATCTGCGTCGTGATGGGCAGCTCGACGCCGTACCGCTCACCAAGCTTCAGCGCCGCGCCGGTCGTCACGACGCCTTCGGCCACCATCTTCATTCCGGCCAGGATTTCGGGGAGCGGACGCCCGCGGGCGAGCTCTACCCCCACATGACGGTTGCGGCTCAGGGTTCCGGTGCAGGTCAGCACCAGATCGCCCAGCCCGCTCAGGCCCGCAAGCGTCTCCCGGCGTCCTCCGGCCGCGCACGCGAGGCGCGTCAGTTCCGCGAGGCCGCGCGTGATCAACGCCGCCAGCGCGTTGTGCCCCAGCCCCAGTTCCTCGACGACGCCGGCAGCGATAGCGATGATGTTCTTCATCGCGGCGCCGATCTCCACTCCCACGACGTCGTCGCTTCCGTACAAACGGAAGTAGGGCCCGCGGAATTCGTGCTGCACGAGCTCGATGGCTTTCGCGTCGTTGGAGGCTGCGAGGATCGCCGTCGGCAGCTGCCGCGCGACCTCCGACGCGAAGCTCGGTCCTGAAAGGACGACAACAGGATGCGCGGGTCCTGCCTCGTGAGCAATCACCTCGGACATCCGCAGCAGCGTGTCGGCTTCGAGACCCTTCGTGGCGCTCACAATCACGGCATGCGGTGCCAGCGAACTCGATGCGGCCCTCATGACTCCGCGGCAACCGTGAGACGGAACCGCCGAGACCACCAGCTCGGCACCGCGCAACGCATCGGCGAGCGTATGAGTGACCGCAACGCTGTCGGGAAACATCACGTCCGGCAGGTAGATGCTGTTCGCGCGTCTCTCCGCCATCTCTTCGACCAGCGCGGCATCGCGCGCCCAGAGGCGGACGTCGTGTCCCACGCGCCCGAGGTGCACCGCGAGCGCTGAGCCCCAGCTGCCTGCGCCGAGCACGGTAACCGTACGCACTAGGCGCGCACTCCCAGGCGGCGCTCGGTCCCACTCCAGACACGCAGCACGTTGGATCGATGCCGGAACACGATGATGGCGGCGGCCGCCGCGGCGGCGACGACTGCCGGCGCGGGACTTCCCAACGCATACGCCAGGGGCGGGAGCGCCATCGACGCCAGCACCGAACCGAGGGAGATGTACTGCGTCAACCACACGACGCCAGCAAAGATCGCGAGAACGGGAGGCACCGCCAGCGGCGTCAGGATCGCAAAGGCGCCGCACGCAGTCGCCACACCTTTACCGCCGCGAAATCGGAGCCAGATCGGATACACGTGACCCACGATCGCCGCGAGTCCGGCGGCCGCCGGGAGATCCGTGCCGTCGCTGACACGCGACGCGATCCAGACGCTGGCAGCGCCCTTGGCCATGTCCAACGCCGCGACCAGCACGCCGGCCCTCACGCCGGATGCCCGCATGACATTGGCGGCTCCCAGGTTGCCGCTGCCCACCTGGCGCAGATCCGCGCCCCACCGGCGCGCGAGAATCAGCGCGAACGGAATCGATCCAATCAGGTATCCGACAAGGACGACGACCGCCATCACGTACGGGTCAGATTAGCATGCGCCAGCGCGGTGTAGGCCGGACCCGACGAAGACAACCGGCTCTCGAAGAGCGTGACTCGCGTGACGGTCTCCTGCGCAAGCGTTTCCTGTCGCGCAGCTGACAAGACGCGCATCGCATCGGACGGACGGGACGTCGTCCAGCGCCCAAGCGTGAGATGGGGACGGAACTCGCGAGCCTCGAGGACAACGCCGTATTTCACGACGCGCTGCACGATCTCGCGCTGAAGCGACTGCAGGCGATCGATTCCAGCGCCGACACCGGCCCAGAACACGCGCGGCGCACCGCGCGCCGGAAATACGCCGCGACCGCTGAAGACGATGTCAAAGGGGGTCGCGTCGATGCCCTGCGACATGGTCTCCACGAGCGGAGCCACCACGTCCTCCTGGACCTGACCGAGAAACACGAGCGTCAGATGCGCGCGATCGGGCTTCACCCATTTCAGAGACGCGGCCGCCTTACCCAGCGATGACGCGACCCTTCGCTGTTCGACCGCCATCGCATCCCGCGTCCCACGGGACAGGTCAATGGCTGCGAACAGCCGCACGTTACCGCCGCTCCGCCCACTCGCGCCACCCCGGCTGGTGCAACACCATGAGCCGCGTCATGTTGAGCGCCGACTGCGTGGCCTGAAACTTCACCATCTCCCGGCTGCCGATGAACTGGAACGTGCGAACCCGGACCTCGTCGTCCACCGCGACGGCGACGGCGACGGTGCCGACTGGTTTTTCCGGCGTGCCGCCGCCGGGCCCGGCGATGCCCGTGATGCCGACGCCAATGCGTGTTCCGGCGCGGGACTTGATGCCCTCCGCCATCGCCCTGGCCACAGGCTCACTCACGGCGCCGTGCTGCTCGATGATCGGCGGCGGAACACCGGCCAGATCGATCTTCGACTGGTTGCTGTAACAGACGACGCCGCGGTCCACGTATTCCGAGCTGCCGGGCACATCGGTCAACCGGGACGCGAGCAGCCCGCCGGTGCACGATTCGGCGACGGCGATGTTCATCTTGTTCTCGCGCAGCAGATCACCGACGACGGTTTCGAGCGATCTCCCGTCGGTGCTGTACACGGAAGGGCCAAGCAGCGTCTGCAACTCAGTCACGGCCGGATCGAGCACCGCATCCGCAGCGGCCTTGTCCGAAGCCTCGGCGGTGAGATGCAGCTCGATCTGTCCGAGGACCGCCAGGATCGTCGTGCTGATGGGAGTGACCTGCGTCGTCCACCGCGTGTAGACGGGCGACGCCTGTGCGTCGACGTCTGACTCTGCACGGCCCGTGATCTTGAGTACGCGCCGGAACAGGCCGCTGCTCTTCGATTTCGACACCAGCCGCTCGGCGATCACTGCTTCGAGCATGGGCTTCATCTCGCGCGGTGGGCCGGGCAGCAGAACGATCGCTCTGCCGTCTCTCTCGAGCCACAGGCCGGGCGCCGTCCCGTTTGCGTTGGGCAACACCTCAGCGCCGCGAGGCACCATCGCCTGACGCCGGTTGATCTCCGGCATCGTCATGCCTCGTTTGGCGAATCGATCGCGGAGGCGCTCCACGATGGACGCGTCCTCGTCCAGCGGGAGCTCGAGGACCAGCGCTACAGCCTCGCGCGTGATGTCGTCCTCGGTCGGGCCCAGTCCGCCGGTGATGACGATCAGATCGGCCCACGCCAGCGCGCCTTCGACGACGCGTGCAAGCTCGTGGACTTCGTCGGCGACGACGGCCTTCAGGCGAACGTCATAGCCAATCGTGTTCAGCCGCTCGGTGATGAACAGAGAATTTGTGTCGACGCGAAACGGGGTCAACATCTCGCTGCCGACGGCGAGGATGCAGGCTTTCATCGGAGCAAGTACAGGCCAAGCCGCAGCACGAGGTTGGCGTAGATCGCCGCCATCCCGTCGTCGGCCATCACGCCGAAACCGCCGTGCAGCTTCTCGAGTTGGTTCGCCGGATACGGTTTGATCACATCGAAGATCCGAAAGAGCAGAAACCCGGCGATGGCGCCGGTCCATCCGACAGGATTGAGAAACAGCGTGATGAGCATCCCCATCACCTCGTCAATCACGACCTGGCCGGGGTCGGTGCGGCCGAAATGGCGCTCGGCGACGCTGCCACCCCATGCGCCGGCGAAGAAGATCGCGACGATCGCGATCGCCTGAACGACGGTCGACGCTGGCAGCAGCCGCCAGACGATCAGTCCGGCGGCCGATCCGAAGGTACCTGGCGCAAATGGAGCGTATCCCACTCCAAAGACGGTGGCGATGGCAAGACCGGCGAACGGCCGGGAGTCGGCAGGATTGGTCATTTCACGTTTACGGGGAGAGCAATCGATTCCCGATGCTACGCGGAGGCGCGAACGACACGCGTGCCGGCGAAGCGATCGTGGAGACCCCGATGATCACGGCTGAAGACGGCCGTGAGAAACCCGAGGCCGGCCGGGATGGCGAGAATCGCCCACATCAACGTGCGCAAGAAGGCGCGCCCGAGGTCGAGCGAGGCGTCAGACTCCCATTGGACGACGCGAATGCCGGCCGCCATCTTGCCGAGCGTCTGGCCGCCCGCCGTGAACGCCACGAGATACCCGCCGTTCTGCACCAGCAGAAACGCGAAGAGCGGGCCCTTCGGCAGGATCCACAGGTCGTCGGGTGTCAGATAGCACAACTGCATCGTGAAATAGATGACGATGACGTCGACGACGCCGAGGATCAACAGATCGATGATCACCGCGAGAAGCCGGGCGCCCACGCCCGCGTCCTCCATCCCGCTTTCGTCGTCGTCCCACGCGTCATCGGTGTAACGATCCGCCGGGAGTACGACCGGCGGCGGCGAAGGATCGACGTCGAGGTCGAGATCAAGGCTCGTGGCACGCAGCTGCGGTTCACTTCGGGCGCGGTTGGCCTCCGGCGTGCCGCGGCGGACCGCCAGAGGAGGTCGAGGCGGGGACGCTTTGGTGATGAGCGGCTCGTCGTCTGGAATCGGTGGGCCGAACAGCGGAAGCTCCTCGACCGTCGCGAGCCTCGACGCGCTGGGCGCCCTATTGGAGGCGGCATTCGACGATTCACGCTCAACGGCCGGTTCGGGAGCACCGATGATCCGGTCGAGATCGACGCGATTCCCGGATTCGCCACGCCCCGGCTGCCACGAGCTCGCGGCGTCGATCAACGAGAGGTCTTCGATCGGGTTCGCGGTCTCGCTCTCACGGAATATCGAGTAGTCGAGCTCATGATTCGGCGAGGCGAGCGAGAAGTCGTACT
>DASSGK010000349.1:0-10438 GCA_035693505.1 Vicinamibacterales bacterium | reverse complement strand
GAACCCGCGCAGCTTGTCGGGGTTGCGCACGACGTAGATCGCGCGGATGCGGCCGTCGGCGATGTCGAATGAGTAGGTGCCGTTGCCCGACGCCTCGTGGCGCATCAGCAGGCCCGGCTCGCCATTGATCGTGACGAGCTCGAAGTCCGATTCCGACCAGTGCATCTTGCCGGCGTAGCCGAGGATGAACTTCGCGATGCGATCCGCGCCGAGCACCGGATGCGTTGCCGCGGCAGCCTTGCCGCCGCCATCGGACACGAGCTCTGCGTCGGCGTGCAGCACCGCCATCAGCTCCTCGACGTCGCCGGTCACGCATGCGTGACGGAATCGCCTGACGACCTCCTCCGATTCGCGACGGGACGCGGTGAATCGCGGGCGCGCATCGCGCAGCCGGCTTCGCGCGCGCGTGAGGATCTGCCGGGTGTTGGCCTCGCTCTTGCCGACGCTGGCCGCGATCTCGTCGAAGTCGAGCTCGAACACCTCGCGCAACAGGAACACGGCGCGTTCTGTCGGCGCCAGTTGCTCCAGCACGACGAGGAACGCCGTCGTCAGCGACGAGGCCAGCTCCGCCGATTCCTGGTTGGGTTCGGCCAGCGGCTCGGGCAGCCATGGGCCCGGATATTCCATGCGCGTCCGCTCGGCGCTGCGCAGACGGTCGATGCAGAGCCGCGTGACGATGGTCGTGAGATACGCTCGGGGAGAGCGGACGTCCGCGTGCTCGTCCTGAAGCGCCCGGAGCCAGGCGTCCTGCATGACATCCTCGGCTTCGCTGGCGCTCCCGAGCATCCGGTAGGCAATCGAGAACAGCAAAGGCCGATGCGCCTCGAACGCGGCCGCATCCCAGTCAGTCGTCGCCATTTCGTACGCGTCTCCTATCCGCCTCTAGACCCGAGTCACCAGCCCCCAGCCCCAACCTCTAGACGATCGACGAAGGCCGGCTGTGACACCGTCAGGTCTGGCCCAGGTGTCACAAGGCTCTTTCTGGTTCGTCTTAGTAAGGTGAAGGGAGAAAACATCATGAAAGCGCGAATCGATCTCATGCACGTCAACCCGGGCGTCGTCCAGGCCATGCTCGGCCTCGAACGGCAGATCCGTCAAGCGCGGTTCGACGAGAAGCTGCTCGATCTCGTCCGGATGCGGGCGTCGCAGATCAACGGCTGCGCCTACTGTCTCGACATGCACAGCAAGGACGCACGTGCGAACGGTGAAACCGAACAGCGGCTGTACGGGCTCAACGCGTGGCGCGAGACACCTTATTACTCCGACCGTGAGCGCGCGGCGCTGGAGTGGACCGAAGCGCTCACGATCGTCTCGGGGAGTCATGTCTCCGACGAGGTGTACGAGCGGGTGCGGGAGCAGTTCTCGGAGAACGAGCTCGTGCACCTGAGCCTCGCGATCGTCGCGATCAACGGCTGGAACCGGCTCAACATCGCGGCGGGCACGGTGCCCGGCGATTACGTCGCCGGCAGCGTGGCGAAACTGCACGCGGCGCAGTGATCGCACAGCGAGGGTCGCCGGGCCGGGGCTGGCGGCTCTCACGGCCCAATAAGCTCGAGAAGAAGTGGCGGCGATCGTGCAAAGATCGGTCGAATCGACTCCACGAGAAAGGATGAGGACGATGACCGATCAAATCAAAATGGCGACCTGTCTGTGGTTCAACGGAAACGCCGAGGAGGCCGCGAAATTCTACGCCGCGACGTTTCCCAACAGCCGCGTCACCGCGGTACGCAGGGCGCCAGCGGACTATCCGAACGGCAAGGCCGGCGACGTGCTGACGGTGGAGTTCACCGTGGTCGGCCAGCCCTTTGTCGGGCTGAACGGAGGCCCGGCATTCAAGTTCAACGAGGCGATCTCGTTTCAGGTCTTCACCGACACGCAGGAAGAAACCGATCGCTACTGGAATGCCATTGTCGGCGCGGGCGGCCAGGAGAGCGCCTGCAGCTGGTGCAAGGACCGGTTCGGATTGAGCTGGCAGATCGTCCCGCGCGCCTTGATGGAGGCGCTCCACGACCCGGACACCGCCGCCGCGAAGCGCGCGATGGAGGCGATGATGACGATGAAGAAGATCGATATCGCCGCGATCAAGGCCGCGCGTGCCGGCACCGCTCACGCGGCACGCTGATTCATTGCATCGTCAACGCGGGCGGGAAGTAGCTTCGATCCGCGACTCCACCTTTCGGACGATAAAAGCGGAACGTCAGGCTGTAGTGCTGCCCTTTGGGCGTCGGCAGCCAGTTGCCGTCCGGCGCATCCTTCGGCTTGGCGTCCGCGAAATACAGCGTGAGCGATCCGTCCTTGCCGTACTGGAGTTTCGACTCCTTGTTGAGAAGATAGCGCTTCAGCGGGTTGGGAAGGACGCGCCTGTGGACCGAGTCGACGGCGATCACTGACCAGAAATACGTGGCGTACTGCGCCGGCAGCTGCTCCTTGGTGAAATGCAGCGTGTACGCGTGATCGCCGGACAACGGTGCGCCGTCCGGACCGACGAACCCCTTGAAGTACACGACTTCGTCGAACGTGTTGGCCCAGATGCCGCCATCGTTGACGAGCGTCCGCAGTAGCCAGTTCCTCCCGTACACCCCCATCGTCGACGCGAGCACCCAGTTGTTCCGCGTCGTGCCATCCCCGAGGATCGGCATGGCTTTCTTGAAGTCGGCCAACGCTTTCGTTTGAATCAACTGGTTGACGCGTTCCCGTTCGGTCGGATCCTTGACGGCCTTCGCGATCGCGCGCGCGTTTGCCTGGAGTTTCTCCATCCCGGGATTGAGATCGACTTCGCTGTCGAGCGCGGCGTCGGCCGAATCGAACGCCTCGACGCCGGGCAGCGTCTCGATGTCGAACATCACCGTCTTCGGGATCGTCGGCAACGCAGGTTCGCCTGTCGCACGGAACTCGAACTTTCGCTGCAGCGCGACCGCCTCGTCCCGCTTGGTGCCGAGCTCGACACGCGAGAGGACCCGCATGTACTTCACCGGCACGTCGAGCCGCTGCGCTGCGGCCGGCACCTCGACCTGGCTCCCTTTGAGGCACACGGCGAAGTCGCCGTTCGGGTGCTGGGGAAACACGCGCTCGTTGATGTTCGCAATGGTCTCTCCCCAGCCGTTGAGAAACTGAACCGTGTAATACCGGCCGGTGATCTTCGGCACCGACACCATCAGGCAGCTTTTCTCGTCGACGGCGACCCACGCTTCCGAATAGGCGACGTCGAGATTGGGATTCGGCCACTGCACATCGCCCGGCGTCCGGTGGACCAGCGTGTTCCACTTGAACCCCTCGGCGAAGTCGGCCTGCTGCTGCCTGAGAATGAGAAGACGACCCATCAAATAGAGGTACGCGTCGCTGATGTCCTGGTCGCTGATGGTCGAGGCGGGGGCTGCAGCGGCACTCGCGGGCTGTCCGCTGGCGGTGTTCTGGCCGGCGTTATTCGATGTACATCCGGTCGTCAACGCCGCGACAACGCCGATTCCGATCGCCCAACCTCGTACGGTTCTCATGGACGCTCCTCCCCGTCTCCGCGGACCCGGTTGGCCGTGGGTCCGGCAACCCGTCTACCCTAAATGGGGCGTCTGAGATCTCGATATGCTGATTCGGCAGGTTCGAGTGGTAGAGCGGCTTCGCCACGGACTATTTCCAGAGTGCTTTGCCGTACGGATTCCACGCTAGGATGGGCGGGTGCTGACGATCGCACACGATCTGCGATACGCGCTGCGGGGACTTCGCCGCAGCCCGGGTGTCGCGGCCGTCATTCTCCTGACGCTCGCCATCGGCATCGGCGTCAACACGGCGATTTTCAGCTTCGTGGACGCCATCCTGCTGAAGCCGCTGCCTTATCCGAACGCTGATCGGATCGTCGGCATCTGGGAACGGCGGCCGTCCGGCCAGCCGAACTCGATGACCACGCTCAACTATCTCGACTACGCGCGGCAGAACTCAGTGTTCGAGCGGATCGCCGCGACCACCGGTTGCTGCGGGCTGACGATTCTGAACGGCGAGCCTGCCGTGACGCTCTTTGCGCTGCACGTCTCGCCGCAGTACTTCGATGTCTTCGGCGCGTCGGCGGCGCTGGGCCGCACCTTCGCGGCGGGTGACGACGAGCCCGGGCGCGATCACGTCATTGTCCTCAGCCACCGCGCATGGGCATCGCGTTTCGGATCCGATCCGGCGCTGGTCGGCAAGGCGGTCCGCATCAACGGCGAGCCGCACACCGTGATTGGCGTCATGCCGGAACATGGCCCGTTCGACCGGATGATCGTCGAAGCATGGCTGCCGCTGACTTTCACTCCAGATCGCATGAACCGGACGTCGCACTGGCTGCTCTGGCTGACCGGCGGCGCGATCGCCAGGTTGAAACCGGGCGTCACGATCGAGGCGGCTCGCGCGGATCTGAATGCGATCGGCGCCCGGATGTCGGTCGACTACCCGGACACGAACAAGGGATGGAGTGCGGTCGTCGAACCATACGCCACCATCGTCGCCGGCCGTGACCTGCAGCGTTCGCTCTGGGTGCTCCTGGCTGCGGTCGGCTCGGTGCTGCTCATCTGCTGCGTCAACGTCGCGAACGTCATGCTCGCGCGCGCGCTCGCGCGTGAGCGCGAGGTCGCGGTCCGGCTCGCGCTCGGCGCCAGCCAGGGCCGGGTGATCCAGCAGTTCCTCACCGAGAGCGTTCTGATCTCGCTCGCCGGGGGTGTGCTCGGCGTCGCGATCGGATACTTCACGATGTGGCTGCTGAAGGCGACGCTCGCGGCGCTGCCGCTGAACCTGGCCATCCTGCCTGTTCTGATTCCCGCCGAGGCGTCAATCGGACTCGACTGGCGGGTGCTGATGTTCACCACCGTTCTCTCGATCGGCTGCGGCATCGCGTTCGGCCTCGCGCCGGCGTTCGGCGCCATTCGGGCGATTCGATCCACCGCGACGGGGCTGGGCCGAACGACCACCGCGACCGCACGCACGCGCCGGCTGCGCAACGGTCTGATCGTCGCCGAGGTCGCGCTGGCGTTCGTCCTGCTGGCCAACGCGGGCCTGCTGATTCGCAGCTTCTGGAACATGCGCCGGGCCGACACCGGCTTCACTGCGACGCGCGTCCTCACGGCCGAACTCCCGGTCGCCGAGCAGCGATTCGCTGACGCGTCGCAGCTGCACACGTTCATGCGGCAGGTGATCGCGGCTGTGCAGGCGATTCCTGGCGTCACCGAAGTCGCATTCGCCGACGGGATGCCGATGCAGGGCGCGCCGAGCGGTGTGTTCCTTCAGCTGGCGAAAGACCCTGTGCTCGAACGCGTGCAGCGGCCGGTTGTCGATCTCAGGCTCGTGAGCCCGAGCTACTTTCGCGCGCTCGGCCTGCGGTTGCGCCGCGGCCGCACGCTGAGCGATCTCGATCGCGAGAACACCCCGCTCGTTGCCGTGATCAACGAGACGCTGGTGCGCAAGTTTTTCGGTACCGGCGATCCGCTCGGCCAGCAGCTGCTGATGGACGCGCCGGGATTCGGCTTCGCCTACTCAGGCGATTCCGCCCGCTTCGACATCGTCGGCGTGATCGCCGACGAACGCATGACGTCGTTCGACGATACGCGGGAGCATGCGGTGGTGTATGTGAGCAACGAGCAGGATTCGCGAGGCTTTGCGGGCCTGATCGTCCGGAGCTCGATCGATCCTTCGTCGATGGAGCGCTCGCTGCGCGACGCGATCGCGCGCGTGGACAAGGGGCAGGTCGTGGAGCATGTCCGGACGATCGACGAGCTGAAGGCCGAGTCGTGGGCCGTGGACCGTCTGCGCTCGGGGCTGCTGGGCGTGTTTGCCGCGATCGCGCTGGCCCTGGCGGCCATCGGCATCTTCGGCGTCGTGTCCTACTCGGTCGTGCAGCGGACGCAGGAGATCGGGATTCGCGCCGCGCTCGGCGCCACACCGGCGAACCTCATCGCGCTCGTGCTCGGCGGCGGCATGGCGTGGGTCGCGCTCGGACTCGCCGCCGGAGCGATCGGTTCATTCGGGACGACGAGGCTGCTCGCGTCGGTGCTGTTCGGCGTCGGCCCCTCGGACCCCATCACGCTGACGGCCACGCTGACGATACTGGCCGGAGTCGGGGTGCTCGCGTGTTATCTCCCCGCGCGCCGTGCGGCGCGCATCGATCCGCTTGTCGCGCTCCGCACGGAATGATCGACTACTCGTGTTGAAACGTGCTCCAAGGAGCGCGAAGGCTTCAGCCGAGCGAACGGCGTGGCGGGATCAGCTCCCGAGACCGGGACCGGGTTGCCACACTAGCTTCCGGCGGGTCCTGTCCGCGAACAGCCCCACGGGGTGCTCGCCGAAGAGCATCTGTCACGGGTGACGGCTCCGCGCCCGGCGGGGCGGCCCCGTTCGCGGCCACCCGCGAGCAAGCGAGTGTTGAAGCGTGCTCTGACTCGGTAGTGTCCGGCTTTAGCCGGACCTTCGCGGGTCCGCCTGACGCTTTCGGTGTAGTGCGGACCTTCAGGTCCGCCGCGTGTTTGCAGGCCTGAAGGCCTGCACTACTTGCGAAATCAGCAACGCCCACTGAGTTCACCGAGACACAGAGATTTTCAACCACAGCGGCACCGAGTCACAGGGTGGGGAGCGCACGCTACAGACTCCAACGCGCGTGGTTGTCAGAAGGCGAGGACCGTCTGCACCATCGGCACCCAGCCAGTCATGCCGGCGGTATACGGAGTGAAGGCGCCGCTGTAAGGCGCTCGATCGATTTGAAACAGCTCTCCGTTGAGCCAGAGCCGCTCGGTCGGAAGGAAGTGCCATTTGACCCCTCCGCCATATTCATGGGAGTGGCCGAATTGTCCGCGCACCCACGAGCCGCGGCCGTACACCATCACCTTCTTCGGTGTGACGAAGTAGCCCGCCGTGAGCTCGGCGCCGTGGTCGAACGTCGATGCGAGCGGCAGCGGACCGTCGGCTTCGAAATCGTTGAGCCAACGCATGAAGTACTGCCCGTTGATCGCCAGCCCGTTCCACTTCACGCCGCCGTCGATCGCCCACATCCTGTAGGTCGCCACGTCGAGGGTGACGCCCGGCGCGAAGGCGCCGGTCGAGAACGTGAGCACGCCGTCGGAATTGTAGAGCGACGTGTTCTCGGGGCTCGATTGATCGAGGTTCGAAAAGCGGTCTTCACGGGATCGGGTGAATGCCGTGCCGAGTCGAACGCGCACCTTCTTCGATGCGAAGTAGTCGTCGTACATGTTGCGCGACTTGCCGGGCTCCCCGTACGCGCCCATCGGTTCCCACCAGACGCTGCCCGACAGCGCGAGGTGCGTGTCGATCTTGTTCGCCGAGATACTTAACGTGTTGAGGCCATTGCCGACAAACGCGAGGTAGTTCAGCCCATTTCCCAATTCGCCGTTTGCCCACGCGCCCTGAGTGAACCCGGGCCGGAAGTAGTTGTCGGCCATGCTCCGATCGGTTGACGTGAAAAAGGGGAACGTGTTGACCAGCGATCGGCTGCCGGGAACGCCCGTGTACCCTGCGGTAATCGAGAGCGCCTTGTTGAATGTCCACCCGATGTTGCTGGCGACCACAATCGACGCGGCTCCGGCTGATGTCCAGACGGTGAAACTATATCGCGCCCGCTGGTCGAAGACGTAGCCGCCGAGGATGAACATCGCGCGATTGACCGTGATGTCGTTGCGCGTGTGGACGTCGCGGGTGACGCCCAGATGGTCGGTATACGACTCCTCGCTGTTCTGCGTGTTGAGATACCGGAGTTGGGTGTTGATGTTGAACTTCAACAGGAACGGCACCTTGTCGTCGGGCGGAGTTTCCCAGATGACCATGCCATCCCGGTAACGCTCGTTGTTTGCCTGTGGCGTGGCAGCGGTCGCCGCTTGCGGATCGCCGCCTGGCTCGGTCGCTGGAGGCTGCGCGGCGGCGGGTGTCGCGAACGACGTCAGGGACGTGAACGCGACGGCGACCGTCGCGTTGATGAAGGCGCCACGGAGCAGAAAGGCTCCTTGCGGAACTCTCCGCCAGCTGAGTTCGCGCAAGGAGCCCATTCGAATCAGCAGAGCACGACCGATTGCGCGAGACCGGCTTCGCTCGTTTCCTTGTACTTGCCGTTCATGTCCTTGGCGGTCTGGGCCAGCGCCATCACGGTCGCGTCGAGGTCGACGCGATGCCTGGAGGCGATCTCGTTGCTGGCGATCGCATAGGCCGTCCAGGCCTTGACGGCTCCGAACGCACACCGCTCGATGCACGGCACCTGCACGTAGCCTGCGACCGGATCGCACGTCATGCCCAGGTGATGCTCCAGCGCCGATTCGGCCGCGTTCTCGACCACGTGCGACTCCGCGTCGAACGCCGTTGCCGTCAGCGCCGCGGCCATGGACGACGCGACGCCGATTTCCGCCTGGCAGCCGCCTTCGGCCGCGGACAGCGTCGCGTGGTGCTTGCAGAGGTACCCGACCGCCGCGGCCGCGAGCATGCCTTCGCGGATCTTCTGGTGCGGGAGTTTTCGGTTCTCGACGAGCGCGTAGACGAGCGCCGGCATCACGCCCGCGGAACCGCCGGTCGGAGCCGTGATCACCAGGTGGCCGCGCCCGTTCTCTTCGGACGCCGCCAGCGCGTACGCCGAGAGGACACCGATGCCGCGGTCAGCCTGGTACTTGTCGTCCATGGCGCGCTTGTAGACCGTCGCCGCTTTGCTGTGCAGCTTGATCGGCCCCGGCAGCACGTCGTCTTCCGGCATCGACAGGCCCGACTTCACCGTGGCGATCATCGCGTTGATGACCTTGTCGACCCACGCGTACACTTCTGCCTCCGACTTGCCGGAAATCGACATCTCGTTGGCCAGCACGATCTTCGCGATCGTGGTTTTGTTGCCGTCGGCGTGGGCTCGCAGCTCCTTCATCGTGGCGAAGGGGTACTTCGGCTGGTTCTTCTTCGGCGGTGTGTACCCTTTCCACTCGATGAATCCGCCGCCCACCGAGTAGTACTCCTGCTCGAGCAGCACCTTGTCGCCGGCGAGGAGCTTGACGGTCATCGTGTTCGGGTGCTTGAAGTCGCCCTTGGTGGCGTCGTAGATGACGTCCTTGAGGCTCACGTCGATCGACTTGCCCCCGAGCTTGACGGGAAATACCTGATCGGGCTTGTCGCGCAGGCCGTCCAGGAATTTCGGGTCGACGGTCGCCGGCTCGTTGCCGATCAGACCGGCGAGCGCGGCGCGCTCCGTGCCGTGACCCTTGCCGGTCGCGCTGAGGCTGCCGAACAGGTTGACCTGGAGCTTCGTCGCCGTGGCGAGTTGATCTGCCGGCAGCTTGGTGGCCCGCTGATAGAAGTCGTACGTGATGCGCATCGGGCCGATCGTGTGCGAGCTGGATGGACCCGGGCCCACCTTGTAGAACTCGTCCACGGTCGTCATGACCGGGCCCTTTTCTTTCTGCACGACGTTCAAATCCGCTGCGAGCGGCGGCGCCGACGGTGCGGCGGCCGGTGCCTGTGCCGGCGCTGATGTCGCGACGGCCTTCGCGGTTCGATCTTCAGGCGAGGCCGAGCACCCCGTCATCACGGCGGCTGCGCCACCCACGGCCGTTCTCATCAGGAAGATCCGCCGGTTCACATTCGATGGAATCGCGTGCGCGATCACTTGCTGTGTGTCGACGAACGCAGCGTCCCCTGGGCCTTCGTGCCGTGTTGAGTCGGAAGGATGTGTACCGCCAGATCCGTCGGTTTTTGCGTGTGACATGGCCAACCTGCTCCCTTTCATCGAGATTCAGCTCGCGGGAATCCGTGCCCTGGTGCTCGCGGGCATGCCGCTAGCCGCGGCGGCAATACGGGCGAAGTGCACCGGGGATGCCAGAGCTGGTGGCCTCAAAATCGTGAGTGTTATCGCAGTCGCGGCTCCGGAGAGGCCGTGCGGTCGTAGCCTCTCCGGAATCTCGGAGGCCCAGCGGCGCGTACGCCATCAGTCGAAGAAACGGAGAAGGGCAGATATACTCTCTTCCATCAGCACGTTGGCTCTATCACGAGCTGATCGGCGAAACCATGAATGGATCCCGAACGCTGGAACCGCGTCGATAGGCTGCTGCAGTCCGCGCTCGAGATTTCCTCGTCGGAGCGCGACGCCTTTCTCCGCGCCGCTTGCGGCGGCGACGGCCAGCTCGAGGAAGACGTCCGGTCTCTGCTCGCCGCGCACGAGCAGGCCGGCAGCTTTCTCGGCGCTCCCGCGCTCGATGTAGCCGCCCGCCAGCTCGCCGAGCCGCGCATCGACGACGCCCGGCCCGGATTCGATCCGCTGATCGGCCACACGTTCTCGCACTATCACATCGTCGAGAAAGTGGGTGGCGGCGGCATGGGCGTCGTCTACAAAGCCGAAGATCGGCGCCTCCAACGCTACGTGGCGCTCAAGTTCCTGTCGCCCGATCTCGCCGGCGACGCCGACGCGCTCGCGCGATTCCGGCGCGAGGCGCGGGCCGCGTCAGCG
>DASSGK010000348.1:0-16260 GCA_035693505.1 Vicinamibacterales bacterium | reverse complement strand
ATCGGCACTCTTCGCCCCCCGCGGCCGGACGGTGATCTCGAGGCCGAGCTTCGCGCGCATCTCGACCTGTCGGCCGATGACGAACGACGCCGGAACGGCACGGCGGATCCCGCGCGAGCCGCGGTGATGAGACACGGCGCGATGGCGCAGTCGATGGAAGCGCTTCGCGATCAGCGCGGCCTGCCCTGGATGGACGACCTGGGACGCGATCTCCGCCACGGCCTCCGGACGCTTCGGCGCACGCCCACGTTCACGGCGGTCGCGCTCCTCACGCTCGCCGTGGGCATCGGCGCCAACACCGCCGTCTTCAGCGTGATCAACGCGGTCCTTCTCAAGCCGCTGCCTTACCCGAAGTCCGACGAGCTCGTGGCCGTGTGGCACGTCGCGCCCGGCGCCGAGGGGCTCGCGTCGGTGTCCGGCGATCTGCGGCTGTCCGTGTCGATGTACTTCACCTACTCGGATCAGAACCGATCGTTCGAGCACATGGGGATCTGGTTTCCGTTTACCGCCAGCGTCACCGGCGTTGCCGAGCCCGAACAGGTCAGAACGGTCATGGTGTCCGACGGCGTCCTGCAGGCGCTTGGCGTCCCGCCGGCGCTGGGACGCTCGCTCGCCGGATCGGATCAGACTCCAGACGCGCCGCCGACGCTGGTGCTCGGTGACGGCTACTGGAAACGCCGGTTCGGCGGCGATCGCACCGTCGTCGGACGAACCCTCCAGGTGAACGGCGCGCCGGTCGAAATCGTCGGCGTGATGCCGCCGGGTTTCCAGATCGCCGATCAGGAAGCCGATTTGATCATGCCGACGCGCTTCGATCGCCGGAAGCAGATCCTGGCAGGCTTCGGTTATCAGTCGATCGCGCGCCTGAAGCCCGGGGTGACGATCGCCGACGCGAGCGCCGACATCGCGCGAATGATCCCCATCTGGATGACATCGTGGCCCGCCTTCGAGAACGTCAATCCGAAAGTCTACGAGTCGTGGCGGATCGGTCCGGCCCTGCGCCCGCTCAAGCAGGACGTGGTCGGCAAGGTCGGCGATGCGCTGTGGGTCCTGATGGGCACGCTCGCCATCGTCCTCTTGATCGCGTGCGCCAACGTGGCGACGCTGCTCCTCGTCCGGGCCGAAACGCGGAACCAGGAGTTCGCGATCCGCGCGGCCCTCGGGGCCGGCTCGTCGCGAATCGTGAGGGCGCTGCTCGTCGAGAGCCTGCTGCTCGGAATCATCGGCGGCGTATTCGGCCTGGCACTCGCCTACGGCGGCCTTCGCGCGCTCGTCGCCTATGCGCCGGCAGGCCTGCCCAGAGTCGGTGAGATTGCCATCGATCCTCGCGTCCTCGGCTTCACCGCGGCCATCTCGCTCATCTCCGGTATCGTCTTCGGCTTGATACCGGCGCTACGGCACGCCTCGCCTCGAATCGCGGCCGCGCTCGGCACCGACGCGCGCACGATTGGACCGGGCCGCGGCGGCCAGCGCGTCCGAAACGTCCTGGTCGTCGCTCAACTGGCGCTCGCGCTCGTGCTGCTCGTGAGCTCGGGCTTGATGATTCGAACATTTTCCGCACTTCGCGGCGTCGATCCGGGGTTCTCAGATCCGGGTCGGTTGCAGGTGTTCCGTGTTGCCATTCCACAACGGCTCGTGCCCGAACCCGAGCGCGTTGCCAGGTTGCAGAACGATCTCGTCGAAAAGCTGGGCGCCATCGCCGGCGTGACGTCGGCCGCGTATGCAACAGCGCTCCCGCTTGAGGGGCTTCCGACGAACTGGGACGCCGTCCAGCCCGAGAACCGCGCCTACGGCAATCAAGTGCCTCCGCTCCGGGTGTTCAAGGACGTCTCGCCGGACTATTTCCGCACGATGGGGACGGCACTCGTGACGGGCCGCGCCTTCACCTGGACTGACTTGTACGATCGCCGCCGCATGGTGCTGGTGTCGGAGAACCTTGCGAGGGAATTCTGGGGATCACCAGCCGCTGCGCTCGGCAAGCGCCTTCAGACACTGCCGACCGCACCCTGGCAGGAAGTCGTTGGCGTCGTGCGCGACGTTCACGACAACGGCGTCGATCAGCCGCCGCCGGCGATTGTCTACTGGCCGGCCTTTGGCGAGAGCCCCTATCGCGCCGGCGCGCCGAACATCAACCGGCTCATCACGTTCGTCCTTCGAAGTCCGCGTGCCGGGACGGAGAGCTTCCTGCGCGACGTGCAGTCCGCGGTGTGGTCGATCAACGGGAACCTGTCGCTCGCGTCCTTGAGGACGATGCAGGAGCTATACGATCGGTCGCTCGCGAGGACCACATTCACGCTCGTCATGCTCGCGATTGCGGGCCTGATGTCGCTCGTGCTCGGTATCGTGGGTATCTACGGCGTCATCGCCTACGCCGTGACGCAACGCACGCGCGAGATCGGCATCCGCGTCGCGCTTGGCGCGCAGCGGGCGGAACTCACACGCATGTTCGTGCGGTCCGGACTGGTGCTGGCTGCGGTCGGCGTCCCGCTCGGCCTCGTCGCAGCCGTGGCACTCTCGCGGCTGATGTCGTCGCTGTTGTTCGGCGTCAGCCGCCTCGATCCGCTGACCTACGCCGCTGTTCCGCTCGTCCTGCTGGCGGCCGTCGTCACGGCGAGCTATCTGCCGGCACGCCGTGCGGCCTCGATCGATCCGGTCGACGCCCTGAGAAGATAAAGCCTGGTTCACTCAACTGTAGTAATGCAGGCCTTCAGGCCTGCGACGCGGCGAGGCAGCCTTCAGACCCTTCGAGTGCCGCGACGCCCCGAACCAGTGTCAGCGATCGAAATCCAAAACCCGGCAGAACGGGCGTGCCTTCCTTGCGAACCGCCGAGAGACTGTTCGGGTCCAGTCCCAGCAGGCGAAGAATCGTCGGCGCGACCTGTGTCGCCTCGACGAAGCTTGTGATCGTGCGGGCACGCAGCCCAGGGTGGGACACCAGCATGATGACATTCGTATCGTCGTGAGCGAAGCCGCCATGCTCCGCCTGTTTCTTCGAGCTGCCCGTGTAGACGACACCGGCGTTGGGCTGCACGATGATGTCGCGCGTGCGCGGATCGCCGCCGGTCGAAGGCAAGCCCGGACGGTTGAACATTGTTTCGAGCGAGGGCCCGGCAAAAATCTGTCCGATGCCCGCGGCTGCTGAATTCGCCTCGAGGACGTCGACTGCAGCCGCCGTGTCGCTGGAGTGTGTCAACCAGAGCAGCGATACATCATCCTCAGTTGGACCGATGCCGCCAATCTCCGACGCCGGGAGAAAGCCGGAGAGCAGCGCCGACGGCGACACGCCGTTCGTCTCGCTGTGACCGGGAATCGGGAAGAACCGATGCGTATCGATCGGCGACTGGCCATGCTTGGCCGTGATAATGAGAGCGGTCGACTCGAGAAGCCCCCGCGACGAGAGCTCGGCGACCATCTGTCCGATCGCACCGTCGACGAAGCTGATTTCGCTCTGCATGTCGCCCGTCGGCGTGCCCGCGGCGTCCGTATAGCCGCCTTTGCGTCCGTTCTCAATCAGCTTCTGCCCGACGCTGACTGCCTGAAAGTTCATGCCGAAGATGGTGGGGACCGGCGCCCGGCCGGTACCAAGATGTGTTCTCCCGTCGATCCAATTGAGGACCGCGTTGACCTTGAGCTGGTCGTAGCACTGAATGTTCACGAAACTGTCTGTCCAGGCGCCCCCATTCGGATCCGGCACCGCGGTGCAAGACAGCCCCGACGCCGTCTTTACACCTGGAAGCGCCACGATGTTCGAGTTCACATCCGGCGCATAGTAGTCGTCGACGTTGCTCGGCGACGAGGTTCCCGTCGGACCGGAGACGGCCGCATAAACGGCGTGCTTGTCCGCCCACGCGGTTCGCCCACCCGCGGCGTGGACGACGCCGTAGATGGTGTTGGAGCGAATGAAATTCCAGGGATACACCGGCGCGGGGTCGAGAAAGGATCACGCGGCAGTTTGCCCGGATCGATTGAAAGCACGTCGCCGTCGAAGCCTGTATAAGGACCGCCGCCGCTCAGCAGGCTCTGATCGATGTCGACGCCTTCTTCGTACTCGGTGCGGGTGCCGTTCACGACCCCTGGAAGGCACGGTCCATGTTCGAGCCCGTTGCCGGTGTCAACGGCCGGCGGCGCCATTACTCGGTCGAAGGCCACGTCGTAGTAAGCGCCGACGGTCTTCGGCGTGCCGCCGGTCACCAGCGCCATCAACCCCGGAAACGAATCGGACGGCTTCGAGGTCGATGTCCGTATGTAGGTGATGCCTGTTTCGCCGAGGCGCGCGAGATGCGGGCATGTGCCGTTGGCAACGCAGTTCTCGTAGTCGAGTGCGTGCATGCCGTCTAGTGAGGGGATGCAACGTTGATGCGACCGGAACGTAAGGGATCGATCAGAATCGCGACAGATCTCGACGAGGGACGCTCCAACATGAATGCTGGATGAACGCGTGCGGTTGAGTCGAGAGGCTCAGTGGAACAGCGAGGTCATCACGTTCTCGATGTCGGACCGCAGCTTCGCCTCCGATCGGCCTCGCAGCTCGCCGATCAAGCGCTCCTGGTCACCAGGATCCAGGCGCCACACCCAGGTCGGGGCCCGCCCAGCACGTGGCCATGCTCTTCACGAGCAGCCAGGCGCGAGCCATGGATCTGCGCGCCCGTCGGCATTCGTGATGGAAGTATGATCTGGCCCGCACATGGCGAGTTGGCCCCGGGTGAAGGAGATCCTCGGACTCGCAATCGATCAGCCTCCCGACAAGCGCGCGGCGCTGCTGGACACGCTCTGCTCCGGCGAGCCCGAGCTGCGCGCCGAGGTGGAATCGCTCCTCGAGGCGGACTCGGACGCCGGCTCGTTCCTCGCGGCGCCGGCGGTGCGTCTGGCTGAAGACGCGACAGACACCGATCCTCACATCGGACAGCACGTGGGTCCGTACGTGATCGAGCAGTGTCTGGGACGCGGCGGGATGGGTGCCGTCTATTTGAGCCGGCGGACCGGCGACTTCGAGCACGTCGCGGCGATCAAAATGATCCGCCGCGGCATGGACTCCGAACTCGTGGTCCGCCGGTTTCGCAACGAGCGTCAGATCCTCGCGTCGCTGAATCATCCCCATATCGCGCGGCTCCTGGACGGCGGCACCACGCCGGCGGGCCTGCCCTATTTCGTCATGGAGTACGTCGCGGGCACGACGATCGATCGCTACGCCGACACCAACCGGCTGACGACCACCGAGCGGCTTCGCCTGTGTCTCCCGGTTCTCGACGCGGTAGGACATGCGCACGAGCACCATATCGTCCATCGCGATCTGAAACCCAGCAACGTCCTGGTCACCACCGAAGGCCAGCCCAAGCTGCTCGACTTCGGCATCGCGAAGATCTTCGATCCCGATTTGGAACGGGACTCCACCATGACGTCGCTCGCGCGGCCCATGACGCCGGACTACGCAAGCCCGGAACAGATCCTCGGAAGGCCGGTCACGCCGGCCACCGACGTTTATGCCCTGGGACTCCTCCTCTACGAACTGCTGAGCGGCCACAAACCGTTCCGATTCACGACCGAGACGCCGGAACGAATCGCCAGCGTGATCTGCGAGCAGGAACCGGAGCGCCCGAGCCGGGCGGTCGGCCGCACCGAAACGGTGACGCGCGCCGACGGCACGACCGAAACGAAGATATCGATCGACGTCAGCTCCACGCGCGACGGCTCGCCAGAGGCGCTGCGCAACCGCCTGACCGGACCGCTCGACGCGATTGTGATGAAGGCGCTGCGCAAGCAGCCGGCGTCCCGCTATCCGAGCGTCGCCGCACTGGCGGACGATGTGAGGCGCTGGCTGGATGAACGGCCGGTTGCGGCTGGGCGTGATGAGTTTCGCTACCGGACCAGGCGATACTTCGACCGGCATCGGTCCGCGCTCGCGGTCGCTGCCCTTGTCCTTGTCGCCGTCGCCCTCACAGCGGTTTCCGCGATCGTCTGGACGCGATCGTCGCGCGCTCCGGTGCCCGCCGAGATCGCACGAGGCTCGACCACGTCGGCACCACGTCGATCCATTGCGGTAGCCGGCTTCACCAACCTCTCCGGCCGTGCGGAAGATCAATGGCTGTCCACGGCCATGGCGGAGATGCTGACCACGGAACTGGCCGGCGGCGGTCAAGTCCGGGCCGTCCCGGCCGACCAGGTCACCCGCGCCTCACGCGATCTCGGAGGCGATGCGACCGGCGCACTCCGTCCGGATACGATGGAGCGCCTGCGCGACACGCTGAACGCAGACTATCTGGTCGTCGGTTCCTTTGCGACGAGCCCGGGCGGCGCATCGCGAGCGCTGCGCATGGACGTGCGCGTCCTTCCCAGATCCGGCGACGCCGTATCGGCGTCGGGAGTCGGCGAGGAAACCGGCCTCTTCTCGATGATCGCCGAGACGGGCGGCGCGCTGCGCTCGCGGCTCGGTTTGCAGGAAAACACGCCCGACGCGGCGAAGAGCGCCAGGGCCGCGTTTCCACAAGGTGTCGAGGCGTTGCGCCTGTACTCTGAAGGGATCGCGCGGCTGCGCCTGCTGGACGCCGTACAGGCGCAGACGTTGTTTGCGCGCGCGGCGGCACTCGAGCCCGGCAACCCGATGATTCAGACGGCGCTCTCGTCCGCATGGACCGCGCTCGGCTACGACGGCCGAGCGAAAGACGCCGCGCAGAAAGCCTTCGACACGTCCAGCGCCTTGACACGCGAAGATCGGCTGAACGTCGAAGGGCATCTCTACGAGGTGCAGCACGACTGGCCGAAGGCCGTCGACGTCTATCGCACGCTCTGGGGTTTCTTCTCCGACAACATCGAGTACGGGCTGCGATTGTCCGCGACCCAGAGCGCGGCGGGCCGCAATCAGGAAGCACTGGCGACCGTGGCCGCACTGCGGCGTGCCCCCGCGCCGCAGAACGCGGATCCACGCATCGATCTCGCGGAGTCGCAGGCCAAATCGGCGCTCGCCGATTTTCCCGGAGAGCTCGCGGCGATTCAGCGCGCGCTCCAGCGCTCGGAGCAGGCCGGCGCACGCCTGCTCGTCGCGCGGGCACGGTTGTACGAAGGCCGCAGCTACTACAGCCAGGGACAACTGCGTAAAGCCGAAGAGTCGCTGGACGCCGCCCGCCAGACGTTCCTGGACGCGGGCGACCGCGCGGGCGCAGCCTCGGCGCTGAACAGCCTCGGCGGGGTGCTCGCGGATCAGCAGGACATCACCCGGGCACAACGGATGTACGAACAGTCGCTGGCCACGAGCGAAGAGATCGGCGATCGGCGGTCGATGTCGGCTGCGCTCAACAATCTCGGAGTCTTGCTGAAAGACCAGAGCCGGTTCGCGGAGGCACTGAGCGCCCACCAGCGCTCGCTGGCGCTGCGCCGCGAGATCGGCGATCGCAACTGGATGGCGGTTTCGCTCAGCAACATCGGTGTGGTTTTCTTCGAACAGGACCGGCTCGCCGACGCCACCACGTACTATCGCGAGTCGCTTTCCATCTCCAGGGAGCTGGGCGACAAGAGGGGGATCGTCCGCGCTCTGCACAACCTCGCCATCGTGCAGCGGGAGATGGGCCAGCTCGCGAATGCCCGCGCCGGCTTCGAGGAATCGCTGGCGCTGCGCGCGACGATTGGCGACGTCCGCGGTCAGGTGATGGGCCGCGTCGAGCTGGGCATGGTCCTGCTCGAGCAGGGAGAGATCGACGCCGCCCGCGCGAGTCAGGAGGAGGCGATGCGGCTCGCCGGCCAGGCGCGATTGAAACCCGGCGAAGCGCAGGCGCGCTACCAGCTTGGCGAGATCGCGTTAGCCGCAGGCGACCTCGCCGAAGCGCGCCGTCAACACGAACAGGCGCTCGCGCTCAGGCAGGAGATGAAAGAGACGCGGACGATGCTCGAGAGCCAGGTGGCGCTGGCCGCGATCGCGCTCGAGGACGGGCGGCCGGCCGACGCCGAGAGCCAGGCGCAGAACGTGATCGGCTCGCTCAAGGAGACGACCGTCTTGCGCCCGGAGGCCGAGCTGATTACCGCGCGAGCCAGGCTCGCCAGACACGATGTGACCGGCGCCTCTCACGCGCTGACGACCGCGCGCACTTCGTCTACGCGAACCGAACGCGTCAGCTTGATCAACGATCTCACGATGACCGCCGCGGAAGTCGACATGGCCAACGGGCGGGCCGAAGAGGGCCGGCGGCGGCTGAACGCACTTCGCCCGACGCTCCAGCAATCAGGCCTGGTACTGAGCGAACTGAAGCGCCGTCTCCTCGTCCTGCGGATGGACCAGCGGGAAGCCCGCGACAATGTTCAACGCGATTCGATCGCGCTGGCAAACGACGCGCGGGCACGCGGCGCGGGCCTCATCGCCATGCGTGCCAGAACTCCATGACAGACAGGGTCAGAAGGCGTCCTGAATCGCCAGGTACACACCCTTGGCGCCATCCTTCCCCCACGCCAGATCGAAACAAAGATTCGTTCTCGATCGTTTGCTGAGCAACAGCCGGAGACCTCCGCCCGCGGACGGCGCGAGCGAGTCAAAGAGTTTTTCCGCGGTCTGACTGTTGGACACAGTCGTCATGGTCGCAAAGGCCACCATCCCGAGCAGGCCGTTGCTCATGAGCGGTCCCCGGTATTCGGCTTCACCGTACACCAGCCGCTCGCCGCGATATCGTCCGTCCTGATACCCGCGAGCCGATCGGCCGTAGGTGTCCATGACCGTTGCCGGGACATCGAAATACGGCGCAACCCCCTTCGTCACCAATGCGGTGTAACTCCAGACCGCGATTCGGTACCGGCCCGACGGGTCCAGCGGCAGGTACGCGCGCGCATCGGCGGCAAACTCCTGCCAGGCGGAGTCGCCAGCGAGGAAGCCCTCGAACGACCATCGGTACTTCGAACTGACGATCCAGCCGCGGCGCGGGCTGATCTCGTTGTCGCGGTGATTGAGCAGCACATTGACGCCGAATCCAGCCGACTGTTGAGAGTTGGTCGGCAATCCGTGCTGTTCGCTGTAGGCGAGGTACGCCGAGCCCGGCCAATTCGGATCGGACGGATCGGCAGGCCGCACGTCGGTGTGCGAGTCGAACAGAAATCCACCACCGACATAGAAGTCGCGGGCCACTTTGCGAAAGACGGTCTCGTGGACGCGCACGAACCCGTAATCCGTGGCGAGCGCAGACGAGGATGCGGTGTCACTGCCAAAGCCGTAGATATCCTGCGACGTGCTCTGGAAACGATTGTCGCCCTCGATGAGCCACTGGTTTCCGTCGCTGAAGCTGTCGAACCGTACGTTGAATACGAACTGCTTCTTGCTCGACACGGTGAGGCTCGCAATGCCGGACGTGATACTGGTCGTCGATGGATCGCCGCGAAACATCGTCATCTGCCCTGCCGCGCCGATGAGGAATCCGGACGACGGGTTCGATCCAATGACCGGTGCGACGATGAACGCCTTGTGACCGGGTTCCTTCTCAGGGGGCGGCGGCTTCTGGCGCCATGCGCGGATGAGTTCCGGCAGGTCGATTTCCTCATCGAGCGATTCGGCAGGTGGCGTTGGCTGGGCCCACAGCGAGGCGGCGCTCCAGAGGAGCAGCGCAGCTACGAGCGTGATGAGCCGCATGGTTGACCCCTTAGGAGATCTATTTAGCGCAGAAGCCCGCGATGGAGTCCAGTCACGTTTGGCCTGACACTCGGTCGTGACGCGCCATCCGGGTCGCGCGCGACCGCATGCGGAAAGTTTTGCATTAAGGTCCGGCCAGGCGTATAAGGTGCTCGGTTCGTACCCACAGTCGACATCCCGGCAAATCGTTTTCCCACGAGGTGAGTCATGACACTCGCAAGGCGGATTGGACTGTCCGGTCTGGCGAGCGTCGCGGTGCTCATCGGCTCGGGCATCGCGGACGCGGAGGACATCCGAGGGACCATCGTCAGGACACTGGTGCTCTCAGAAAACACGCAGCTCGTCGGCGACGTCATCTGTCAGGTCACCGGTGCGCCATGCATCGCCTTCGGCGCACCCAACATCGTGCTCAGTCTGAACGGTTTCTCCATCACCGGGCCCAACGACGCGAACACCGGCTGCAAGGGCACCAGTGTCGGCACAGAGACAGGCATCAGTTCGGGCGGACAGGCCAATGTCGGCGTGCGAGGCCCAGGTCTGGTGCAACGGTTCCAGGGCGACGGCATCCTGTTCAACGCCACCGCCAAGGGCTGGGTTCAGGGTGTGACGACAACCACGAATTGCATGTCGGGCATCCGGATTAATCCCACGTCTTCGGGGATCAGCGTCGAAGGCAACGTGTCGGTGAGAAACGGGACCTCGGCGAATCCGTGCGGCGGCATATGAGTGCAGGGGAATAACAACTCGCTCCGGTGGAACGAGACGAGCGGTAACGGCTACGCAACAGGCACAGCCGTCGATTTCGGGATCGGCGTGGTCTCGGGCGACGGCAACATCATCGAAGCCAACACGGCAATCGGCAACTCGAACGGCATCGTTGTGTTCCCGCCGGCGACGAACAATCAGGTGCGGCAGAACGTTGCCGTCGGCAACCCTCCCATTCAGCAGTCGAACAGCGTGACAACGGCGACCGGGGTCGATCTCTGGGATCAATCGTCGCCGAACAACCACAATACATTCCTCGGCAACATGTGCGTCACGGCGATCAACGTGGCGTGCCCCACCGTCGCCACGCAGGCGGTGCCACGAAAGCCGGGTGGCTGATGGCCAGCCCGCTTCGCGGACGAACGGCATTCGGCACAGCACTGGCGCTGTCGGTCGGCCTCTACCAGCTGAGTGCAACTGGTGTCACCCGATCGCAGACACCGGTCCCACCTGCGCTGCGCGATCTCTCGTCGATCGCGCAGTTGCAGACAGCCTTCGATGAAGACCGCGAGAAAGTCCGCGTGCTCCTGCTGCTGTCGCCAACCTGACCGGCCTGTGTCTCTGCCGCCCGGTGGGCGCAGCAAGACCTCCTGGCTCGACGGACGGACACCGGGCTCGCGATCTACGCCGTGTGGTTCAACATGTACCCAGGCGACGCGCGAACAAAGTGGCCGGCCGAGTTGCTCACGGACAGTCGCGTCACGCATTACTGGGACGAGCAGCGACTCCTCGGCCTTCGACTGCTACTCAGCCTACCGATGTTTCTCGATCGTCAGGCGTCGGGCACGCTGACGCCGGAAGCGGACTCACTCTGGGACGCGTTCTTCGTGTACGCGGCCGGAGATCGATGGACAAATCCGGCTCCGCGACCCGTCTCGTGGGGTTACCCGATCATGGTTACGAAGGATCAACTTGCACGAGACGTCGAACGACTGGCGGCACGATAGCGCACCATTTGAGAATCATCACGAGTGGAAGAACAAACCATCAGTCTGCGCCTGTTGCTCGTCGCCGCTCCGCTGAGTCTCGACAGGTTGTCAGAAGCCTGATCGCCCTTCCTTGATGTCCGCACGAACGCGGACCTGAACATCTGCACCACTTCCAATTGGCGCAGGCACGGCGCTTGCGATGAGCAACGTGGATGCTCCTCCGGGCATGAATTCTCGATGAACTTCACTCATTGTGGTAGCCGGCGCTCTCCAATTTGACGACGGCTGGAGAAATACTTTGCGGCGTACTTATATCGGTCTCTTCCTGATCTCCTGGGCCACGCTCCTCGTCGAGGTGCTGCTGACGCGCGTGTTCGACGTCATCCTGTCGCCGCACCTGTCGTTCATGGTGATCACCTGTGCCATGTTCGGCCTCGCCGTCGGCGGCCTGTTCGATATGGTGTGGTCCCCGGTCGATGAACCGTCGCGACATTCGCTGGTCGTTCCGGCCGCCGCGTTCGCCGCGAGCGTCTGCATGCTGCCGCTCTTGCTCAATGTGATTCCGTTCTCGATCGAGAACATCGGCCACCAGCCATTCGCCCAGGTGCTCTGGTTTCTTCTGCTGTATCTGGTATTGCTGCTGCCGTTCTTCTTCGCGGGCCTCACGATCTGCCGGATCTTTTCCGGCCGCCCGCAGGATATCCGCCGTCTGTACTTTGCCGATCTGAGCGGAGCCGCCATCGGTACCGCCGTGCTGACACCACTCCTCCCGAGGCTTGGACCCGAGCGCCTCATGATCGTGACCGCGCTGGCCGGCCTGGCCGCGGCGGCGTGCTTCTCGGGTACCGGCGCTCAGCGGCGGCGTCTGGCGATGGCCGCGCTGATCGTCCTCCTGGTGCCGCTTGGCGCAGGACCGCGCTACCTGACGCTGCGTCTGCATGACAACAAACGCGACGCGCTGGCGGCGATCGCACGCGGTCAGCTCGAATTTTCGCGATGGGACCCCGTGTCTCAGATTTCCGTCGTCACGCAGCCGCCGCTGACCGACAGCGCCGACGATCGCGGCCGCAAGCACGTCGCCTACGATGGCGGAACGCAAAGTTCAGATTTCTTTCCCTTCGACGGCGACTTTGCGTCGCTGCGGCGGGACCTTCCTCGTCGAGTCGCGTTCCAATTCTGGCGGCGGGCCGTTCTGGCGTCGCACTACCTGAAGCGCGACTCCGGCCATCGCGCCCTGATCATCGGCAGTGCCGGCGGCCAGGAAACGAAGGCGGCGCTGCTCTTCGGAGCGTCGCACATCGACGCCATCGAGATGGTTCCGACGATGGTGGAGCTCGGCACGGGTCGCTATGCCGCCTACATCGGCGGCATCTTCCGGCATCCCGCGGTCGACGTCCGCGTGGGCGAAGGCCGCAGCTTCCTTCGCGCGTCGACCCAGGCGTACGACGTCATCCAGGTATTCAGCAACTACACGTCGTCGAGCATCGCTGCCGGATCAGGGGCGCTTGCGCCGGCATATCTCCAGACCAGGGAGGCGTTCGTCGAGTACTACTCGCACCTCAGGCCGGACGGCATCGTCCAGATCAATCACGTCGCCTATCCGCGGACGATTGCGACCGCCGCGGCCGCCTGGCAGACGACCGGACGCGACCAGTTCCGATCGCACGTCATGGTCTTCGAAACGCAAGGCCCCGATCCCGACTACTTGCCGACGGTGCTCATCAAGATGACGCCGTGGACACCGGCGGAGGTGGACGATGCCAGATGGTTTTTTGCATTCCCGGCGGTCCACGAAATGACGTACGCGCTCGTCGAAAATCCACTCGATCCGGTTCACAGCTTTCTTCCCGGGTCGTACTACGCTGGCGCGCTACCCGGCGCCTTGCTCGCCGCGGCGCCGTTCAACGCCGCCGTCGTCACCGACGATCGGCCGTTCTTTCACTTCCTGCGCCGATCCCTTCACCATGTCTCGGCGGATCAATCTGTCGGGCTCAACGCCGCGACTGCGGCGGTGCTCAACGCGCAAATGCGCGGTGGCTGGCTGCCGATGGATTGGGTGCACCTGCTGGTCGCCTCCGCGGCCAGCGTCGTGTACGGCCTTGCGTTCCTGCTGGCGCCGCTTGGCCTGAGCCGTACCGCGAGGGAGCCGTGGGATGGAAGGGGCGCAGCGCTCGCCTTCTTCTCGCTGCTGGGTCTTGGCTTCATCACCGTGGAGCTGCTCTTCATCCAGCTATTCATGAAACTCATCGGCTATCCGCTGTACGCCATCACCACGGTCATCGCCGTCATGCTCATCGGCGCAGCCTGCGGCAGCATGTGCTCGGATACCATCGTCGGTCGCGATGCGTCGCGATGGTATGTGGCATTTGCTGGCATTCTCGCCACCGGTTTGTGTATCTGGGCGAGCTATCCGGGCGTATCCGCCCACTTCATGCGCAACGGACTCGGGTTGCGCATCTTCATCGCCGGCTCGATGATCGCGCCGATGGCATTCTTCATGGGCATGCCGTTTCCGCTCGGCATCCTGACGCTGCGATCGAAGCCGCGTGCCGCGATCGTATGGGCGTGGAGCATGAACGGCCTGTGCACGACGATCGGCGGAGTCACGACCGCGCTCTGCTCACTCTCGTTCGGCTTTCGAACGACGATGCTGGTGGCGCTCGGCGTCTACGTGCTGGCCGGAGTTACGTTCGGCCTGTTGCGTCAACAATCAGCACAGATCGTGAAGAGTGCGGAGCCCCTCCTGCCCCTCCTGCCTATCCCGCCCCTCCTGCCCTCTTCACGTGTCCGCAACCTGCTCTTTCTTCCACAGGCGCGTGTCGTAGCCAACAAAGCGCGGCAGCCACACGACGCACGCGAGCACGCCGGCGACGCACAGGGCGCCACCTGACACTACCGAAGCCGTGACGCCGAACGCGGCAGCGACGGCGCCGGCTTCGAGGTTTCCGAGCAGCGGGCCGCTCATATAGCTGACCATCTCGATGCTCGCCAGCCGGCCGCGCAGCGCGTCGGGAATCGTCTCGTTCCACATCGTCATGCGGAAGATGCCGCTGATGCCGTCGGCGCCGCCGGCGATCGCGAGGCACACCAGCGACGGCCACAGCGTCCGGCTGAAACCAAAGCCGACGATGGCAAGTCCCCACACGGTGGCCGAAACCATCACCGCGACGCCATGACGCTGGACGCGGGGAGTCCAGCGGCTGGTGAGGCTCGCGGCAAGCGCTCCAACCGCGGGCGCCGCATAGAGCAAGCCGACCACCGATGGACCGCCGAGTCGATCGGAGATCGCTGGAAAAAGCGCGAGCGGCATGCCGAAGACCATCGCGACGAAATCGACGACATAGGTACCGATCAGTTCCTGACGGCTGCTCGCGTATTGGAATCCCTCGACGACGGCGGCGACGCTTGGCTGTTCGGCGTCCTCGGCCGGCGGCACCGCGCGGATCATCGCCAGGCACGCCAGCGACGCCGCGTACGACGCCACATCGACGAGATACGTGACGGTCAGCCCGCCCGATGCGATCAGCAGTCCGCCCACGGCCGGCCCGGCGATCATACCGATGCTGCCGCGCACGACCGCGAGCGATGCGGCCGCCGGCAACTCGTCCTTCTCGACGAGGCGCGGAACCAGCGACTCGATCGCGGGACGCTGCAGCCCGCTGACGGCGGACATCCACGCCGCAACGAGATACAGGAGCAACGCGGACGCCCCCCGCATCGCGATGATCGCGAGTGTGGCACTGCCGGCGGCGAGCGCCACGTCGGTGACGATCGCGATACGGCGCCGGTCAACGGCATCCGCCATCGCCCCGCCGATGAAGGCAGTGGCGAGGAGAGGCACGAGCTCGACGAGTCCGAGGAGACCCACCGAAAACGAGGATCCGGTGAGCCGGTACATCTGGTACGGCAGCGCGACGTAGGTGACCATCGTGCCGATGAGCGACACGAACTGCGCGGCGTACAGCAGGCGATAGTCGCGGTTGCGGAACGGGGTCAGGTCCATGTCGCAGTGGGCTGGCGGCTTCCGCCAGAAATCATTTGACGGTAGAACGGCAGGCCGACATTCTATGGCACGTCAAGGAGAACGTGACGATGGATCCGAAGAGACGCGCGCTATTGGCCGCAGGCGCCGCAGTCGCGGCAGCGACCGCCGTGCCTCGTGTGTTCGCGGGGCAACCCGCCGCACGGGGAACCGGGAAGTTTTTCGAGAAGGGTCCCGTCCGCATCTACTACGAGGAAGCGGGGTCGGGCTTCCCTCTCCTGCTGCTTCCCGGCGGGGGACTGAACGCGACGATTGGTTTTTTCACCGGCAACCCGCCGTTCAACGCGATCGAGGAGTTCAAGGGCGAATACCGGTGCATCACCGCGGACCTGCGCAACGCGCCGGCCGGCCAGTCAACCGGACCGGTCGAGGTCGACCGCCCGTGGGAATCCTATGCCGACGATCAGCTCGGCCTGATGGACCACCTCGGAATCGACAAGTTCATGGTGATGGGCTTCTGCATAGGCGGCCCGTTCATCTGGAGCCTGCTGAAGCGCGCACCGAATCGCATCGCTGGTGCCGTGCTCGCACAGCCGGTGGGCTGGCGTCCGGAGATGCGCGACCCGGGCTACGCCGGCGCATTCTGGAAGGGCTGGCCGGCGCAGATCAGCGCGAAGAGACCGGAGATCTCGAAGCAGACGGCCGAACAGTTCGTGATCAAAATGTTCGAGACCGACGCCGATTTCGTGTTCACCGTCACGCGCGATTTTGTGCGCGCCTGTCAGAACCCGATCCTGGTTTTGCCAGACGAAGTCCCGGCGCATCCCTACGCGGTCGCGATGGAGTGCGCGATGCTCGCCCCGCGAGCGGAGGTGAGCGTGTTCCCGTGGAAGGAACCGAAGGAGCGCATTCCCCTGGCCGTGCGCCAGATTCATTCGTTCCTCCGCGCGCACCGGCCCGTCTAGCGAATCACGTCACTCGACACG
>DASSGK010000347.1:0-13601 GCA_035693505.1 Vicinamibacterales bacterium | reverse complement strand
AAAGGAACTGAAACGATCCGGCGAGTTCGTGCTGCCCGGTATGGTCAAGCTCGTCGTCCAAAAGCGGAAGGCGCGGATGGGCCGGAATCCGGCGACCGGAGAGGCCATCAAGATTCCAGCCAAGACCGTGGTCAAGGCCAGAATCGCGAAGCAGCTGAAGGATACGGTTCTACCGCGGAAGTAGCGTCGGTGGTTCCCCCACACCACTGACCGGGCGGGAAGTTCCCGGAGCGGCGCGGCGACTAGCTATCGTCGCGCCACCTCTTGTCGTGTGCCTCAGGCCGCGGCGGTTGTCCCCGCCAGCACCCGGCTATCGAGCGTCGCCGGCACGAGGCACGCGGTCCGCGCTTCCAGATTCACCACCGAGTCGTCGTCCAGGATGATGCGGTCCCCAGGCCCCAGCAGAATCTCAGCACTGTAGCGCCGCGCACCGCGCAGCGTCCGCAGTTCGAAATAGCGCACCGCCACCGTGCGATCCTGCACGATCAGGGCGTCGGTCTTCACGAGTGTCCGAAACATCGTTCAACCCTCCTCTATAACAAACGCGTTTTTCACAGGCAAAGGAGCTCAGCTGGCCGCGGCTTGAGCCGAGCGATCGTCTCGCGCGGGGAAGCGAAGCGTAAACGCCGTACCGCGTCCCACTTCGCTCTCGACCTCGATCGTTCCGTTCAACTGCTCGACGATGCGCTTGGAAATCGCGAGGCCAAGACCGAGGCCGCGGCGCTTGGTCGTGACGAAATCGTCGAAGATCGCGGACAGTCGATCCGCGGGTATTCCTGAGCCGGTATCGCTGACGCGAATCTCGACCCGATCGCCGCTGCGGCCGGTCTCGATCGTCACGCGGCCTCCTGGCTCCGTCGCCTGAATGGCGTTGGTGATCAGGTTACGATAGACACGGCCGAGCGCAAAGATGTCGCCCTCGATCACCAGGGGGCCGGGACCGTAGCGTGTCTCGACGACGAGGCCGTTGCGCTCACCCTCACCGCGCATCGTCTCGGCAATTTCGGCGACCGAACTGTTGACGTCCATCGCGAAGCGCTCGATCGGCTTGGGCTTGACGATGTGGCGCAGGTCCTCCATGAAGCGCTTGAGCGTTTGCAGCTCGCGCTCGATGGTCCGGCGGAACTGATCGCGCGACTCCACGTCCAGGTCGTCGCGCAGCAGCAGGCGCGTGCTGTTGCCGATGTTCTGGATGGGATGCGAGAGATCGTGGACGAGGCCGGCCGCGACGCGGCCGAACATCGCATGCCGCTCCTGCCGCTTGACCTCTTCCTGCAGCGTGACGAGCCGATCGGCCATGGTATTGAACGCTTTGCCGAGGTCGCCGAGCTCGTCGTCGCGCCGGATGGAAACGCGTGTGTCGAGCTGTCCCGCCGCGATGTCGTGCGTGCCGCGCTGCAAGACGAGAATGGGGTTGATGAAGCTGCGGCCGAACAGATAGCCGACCGTAATCATGCCGAGCGCCGCGATCGAAATGGCGATCGCCAGCTGACGCTGGAGAATGGCCGCGTTGGCGTACGCCTCCGACGTAGGCTGCTCGACGATGACCGTCCAACCCAGTTGCGCGATGCGAGCGGCGACACCCAGCTCCTTGTGGCCGTCATCGCCGGTGTATTCCTGCGAAAGCGGCGTCGTGTCGGAACGCGTCCGCGCGGCGGCGAACAATTGATGCCCGCTCATGTTCCGCGTCTGGGCCACCAGCGTCTTCTTGTTGGGATCGCCGTGCGCGATGAGCTCGCCGCCAGGCGCGATGACCATCGCGAAGCCGGAATCGCCGATGCGGATCTGGTCAACCATCCGCCACATTTCTTCGAGGCTGAACTCGCCGGCCAGCCACCCGGACGGCTCGTTCAGGTGCGTCAGCCGGATGACGAAGACCGATGTGGGCAGCAGATCCTCGTCCACGCGAATCGGCGACATCGCGACGCCGGAGATGTTGATTTGCGTGTCTTTCGGGATGACCACGCGTGGCTTCCCCATGCGGCTCGTCGCGATCATCTCGGCGTGTTCGTCGAACAGCGTGATCTCGCGGAATTCCCGGAACTGGAGGACGTAGTTCTTGAGAATCTGGTCCTGCTGACGCTGGGTGAGGCCGGTGTCCTGGAGGTTCGCGCCCAGCGCCTTCAGCAATTCCGCGTTCGTGACCACGTAGCGGCGAATTTCCTCCGCGGCGCGTGTCGCCACGTTCTGATTGCCGGCGATCACAGACTCACGGGTGCCGCGCTGCAGCGACAGCAGCGAGATGGCTCCGTATGCGACGAGCGGCAGCAAGGCCGCGACTGCGACCAGCAGCGCAAAACGAACGGCGATGTGTTTGATGGTGATCGCCACGGCTTCAGTTCGCCCGGCCCTTTGCGGCGGCCGCCGGCGTCCAGAGTCGCATCTGGCCGACCGTGGTCTCCGTCACGACGAACCGCTTGCTGACCGCACGCGCCCGTTCCGACCACGCAAGAAAAATCGCCGGCGGATCTTCAATCGTCGCCCGCTGAAATGCGGCGACGCCGGCACGATACTCGTCGTCCGAGCCCGCGTGGCGGATGCGATCGAGGGCATTGTCGACCGCGGGGCTGGCAAATCCTGCCGAGTTGCTGGTGGATTTCGAGTGCCACCAGAGGAACGGGCGGAACAGGCTGGGGGCGCTGATCGCATCGAACAGCACGGCGTCGAACTCCCGGCGAGCCATGGCTTCGAGAATCTTATCCGGTGGCATCTCCTTGACGTCCATCGCCACGGACACCTGGTCGAGCTGATGCTTCACAATCAGCGCGATTCGTTCGTAGTCAGGCGGGACGAGGCAGGTGAAATGCAGCGGACGGCCCGACAGTACTTTCGCGGCCTTTTGAGGTTCAAAGCCGAACTTTCCCAGGTCCGGTCCAACCGCCCAGTGACCGGGCCAGATGGGTCCTGACGACGCGACGCCATGGCCGCCAAGCGCATCGCGAACGAACGCGTCGCGATCGATCGATTGGCTCAACGCCTGCCGGACGGCGGGAGACCGAAGCGCTGCCTGCTGGGTGTTGAAGATGAGCGTGTACTGGTAGTGACGAAGGTAATTGAAGATCTGAATCTGGTTTGAGCGCTCGAGCGAGTCGAGCGAATCCGTGCTCACCTCGTAGAGCATGTCCAGATTGTTCCGCAGCATCTCTGCCCAGGCCGCCCGCGCCGACGGAAACGTATTCACGGTCAGCCGATCGATGGCGGGCCGTCCCAGATAGTAGTGATCGTTGGCCTTGAGGTCGGTGGGCGACGCCGGTCCGGCAGGTTCAAAGGGTCCCGTTCCGGCCTTGGCCGACCCCGGGCTGCGCAGCTGCAGCTCGAGGGCTTCCAAAACGAATGGCGAACGCTGGCGCAGTCGAACGTTGATCTCGGTTGGTCCAGACGCAGTGATCGACTCGACGTCCGCAAACGTCGGACCCATGAACGCAGGCAACTGGGTCTCGAGCAGGTGCGCCACAACCGGTGCGCTGACTGGCGTACCATCGTGGAACGTCAGGTCGGGCCTCAGATGCATCTTCAGAGTCCGACCGTCCGGCGTGAAGTCCCAGCCTTGCGCGAGCCAGGCCGTCGCACGGCCGTCTTCGCCAATCTTCACGAGCCCCTCGACCGACTGATTTTGGGTGACCTGGCGCAGACCGGTCTGCGGATCTGCTGCCGCCATCTGGCCGACGCTCACGCCAATCCTGAGCGTCGCCGGCTGGTGCTGCGCTTGCCGACCCGCCTGGTCCTTGCACGCCGGGGCCGCGAATCCGATTACAGAGGCGAGTGCCCCGACCGCGGCGATCAATTTGCGGCGGTTCGGGACCTCTGTCATCGGTTCATTCGGACTAGCGCTTGGTGAAGGTGACGTCGTCGACCATCGCCATGCAGAATCCCTGGGGCTTGACGTTGGTGGCCTTCTTCACAATCTTGATCTTCATTGTAACTCCCAAGCAGGTGAGCTGGCCGCGGTCTGCGCCAGCGAGTAAACCGCCGATTCAAAACTCGGCTTGTGACATGTCGGCGAGTTCATGTCCCCGAGTTGCGAATGCGACGCGGCTACGCAGCCCCCGGCACAGGTCGGGATGAAAGCGCAGTCGCCGCATTCTTTCCACGGATGGAGACGTTCGAATTTCTCGAGAGCGGATTCGCGCCACGAGTCGCGGCGATCGTCGATGTGGCCGGTCGACATCGCCAGCTGTCCGGTGAAACCGGGACAGGCATACAGAGAACCATCGGGACCGATCGTGTGGGCGTGGGTTCTGTGCACGTGGCACATACCCTTGGGGACGCCATCCAGGGTGGGGAAGCCGTGGCGCTGCGTTTCTTCCCGGATGAACGTGATCTGGTCTTCCATCGTGTGGCAGGAATCGCAGGCCTGGCCGGCGCCCGAGCCGACCGACGTCATGCAGGTGCCCTTCAGCGCTTCCTTACCACCTACCGGAATCAGCGGAATGATGCCCTTGGCTGAGACCGGTTCCGTGCGGACGATCGGCTTGAAGTTGACCTTGGCGAGCTTGCCGCCGAAGTCCTGCGCCTTGAGATAGCTCAGGAGCGCGGGATAGCTGCCGACCGAAGACTCATCGAAGTTGCCGCCGATCGCGATCCGCGTCTTGTCGGCAACCAGGCGGATGTTCTCGATGATCCGATCGAAGGTGCCCTGTCCGCCGCGGAGCGGACGCATCCGGTTGTGCGTGTCCCGGTCGCCGTCGAGCGTAATCTTCACGCCGTTCAACCCGAACGGCAGCATCCGGTCGACGACTTCGGGCGTGAGCAGCAAACCGTTTGTGATGATGTTGGCGAGCATCTTCACGCCGCGGGCCTTCGCGGCGTGAAACGCGCGCTCGGCCAGCATGTACATCACCGGGAGATTGAGCAGCGGCTCGCCGCCGAAGAACGTGAGGACGAATCGCTGCGGACGGACCCGATCCAGCTCGCGCTCGAACCAGTCGGCGACGCGAGCCGCGGTTTCCAGCGACATCTTGTCGGCGTGCAGGTTGTAGTCGCCGTGATCGCCCTGGAAGCAGTAGTCGCAGGCGAAGTTGCACTGGAGGGTCGTGAGCAGCGTGACGTTGAGCTCGGATGTGTCGCTTTTGACTTCGGTGAGGTACTGAGCCAGCGCCTGCCGGTCGGCCTCGCGGCTCTCGACCAGGAAGCCGTTCTCCCGCAGCAGGTCGATGGCTTCGCGCTCGTCGCTGGAGACCGTCGACTCCTCGATATCACCGTCCGCGGCGCGATCGAGCAACGCTACGACGTCGCTCGACACCACAAGTTGCGCGTCGGTGAGCGTGTTCATGAGGAACACGTCATCGCGGGCCTCGAGTGGCACACGGAGGTTGAACATCGAAGGTTTCATTTGGTGGAAAATTTCTCCGGGAGCAGGTTCTCTTGGCCGCCGCCGGGTCGATGCCCCTGTGAAAAGCAACGGCTCTGCCATCTGTGGCTCCTGAGAGGCATTCGTTGAATTTGCTAAGACTTCGCAAAATTCCGAACGCAGATTGAGGGTACAGCCCAGCTGATGAACTGCCCTGCGAGGGCAACCGTTTGCCCGGCTCTCTCGAGCGTGTTGCAGGAGTGCTTTCTTACTACTGCAAAATCAGGGGATTAGAGGGAAGGACAACCACTTGGCCGATCCGGCCAAATTGTTGGCTGTGCTTAAGCGCCGCGCAGACGCTTGGCGATCTGTCGCACTTCGAGCTTATCCATCTTGTACTTCAAAGTGCTCAGTGGAATTCCAAGGTACTCTGAGGTACTTGTGACGTTCCACCCGCATTTTTCGAGTGCTCGTAGGATGAAGTTTCGCTCGAACGTGTTCGTCGCATCTTCGAAGAGACTATCGGTCGGTGTGCCCTGCGGCTCGAGTTGTGCGAAATGGAACTCGAGCGGCAGATCCTCTTCAGAGATGTAGTCCTTGTCGCTGACCGCCACCAGGCGCTCGATGAGATTCTCGAGCTCGCGGATGTTTCCCGGCCACCAGTACTTCTTCAGCAACGACATCGTCGGTTCCGTGATCCCCTGAATCCGCTTTCGAAACCGCGTGTTGTAGCGGCGCAGGAAGAACTCCGCCAACTGCGGCACATCGTCAGAGCGCTCGCGCAGCGGCGGGAGCTTGATCGGGATGACGTTGATTCGATAGAAGAGATCCTCGCGGAACCGACCTTCCTTTACGGCTTTCTCGAGGTCCACGTTGGTCGCCGCGATGAGACGGAACTCCGTCTTGATCGGCTTGGTCCCACCGACGCGTTCGATCTCGCCTTCCTGAATCGCGCGCAGCAGTTTGGCCTGGAGATCGAGCCGGAGGTCGCCGATCTCGTCGAGAAACAGCGTGCCGTTGGAGGCCAGCTCGAATTTTCCGAGCTGCTGCCGGTGCGCGCCGGTAAATGCGCCGCGCTCGTGGCCAAAGAGCGCGCTCTCGGCCAGTTCGCGCGGAATCGCGGCGAGATTCACGGCGATGAACGGCGCCTCGGGATCGCCCGATTCGCGGTGAATGAGCCGCGCGAGCAGCTCCTTTCCGGTCCCGCTCTCGCCCAGCACCAGCACCGTCGCCGACAACTTCGCGACCTTGTGAACGAGTTCGACGATATCGCGCGTGATCTTGCTCGGACCGACGATGAACTCGCGTTCAGTCTGGTCGGCGACCTGCGCGGACAGCGTGAGCACCTGACGATTGAGATCCTGCCGCTCGCTGGCGTTGCGAACCAGCGACCGCAGCTGGTCGTAGTCGAAGTCCTTCGTGACGTAGTGATAGGCGCCGTGCTTCATCGCCTGCACGGCTGTTTCGATTTCGTTGATGGCGGAGATCATCAGGACCTCCACCAGGCTGTAGTTTTCCTTGACGATCCGGAGGACTTCGAAACCGCTGATTCCCGGCAGGCGGACGTCGAGCATCATCAGGTCGACGTCCTCGCGGTTGAGGATGGGGAGCGCCGCCTCGCCGCTCGCCACCCTCAAGACGCGATACTCGCGCTTGAGGATGGCGGTCAGCGTATCGCGCATCCCCTCGTCGTCGTCTACGATTAAAACCGTCTTAGGTTTGTGGCTCATGGCCCCGGGGCCACCTGAGAACGCGGGTATTGTGTCAGGCGGTTGACACTGTTGCAACCCGTTCGATAACGTACCAAGGTTGTTGACCCTTCTTTGGCTGCTGACCGGCGCGGCCCTCATCCTGGCTGGTGCGGCGCTCCTTGTCGTGCGGCGTCAGAGCAAGCGTCTCGAACGTCTGACCGAATCCTACTGGGAACTGCGGTACGAGCACGGGCAGTTACGTGCACGCGTGCAGCGCCTCGACCCGGAGCCGCAGGGCACGGCCGCACCGGCCGGCCCGCCGGCGGCGACCAACTTCATTCCCCTCTCATCGTTGAAGCGATAAGCGAGCATACGTGGCTGACGAATACGACGTCATCGTCATCGGCGCCGGAACCGGCGGATATGTCGCGGCGATTCGCGCCGCGCAACTCGGACTCAAGACCGCCGTGGTGGAGAAACAGAAGGCGCTCGGTGGAACCTGCCTGCTGTGGGGCTGCATCCCGACCAAGGCGCTGCTCGAGCACGCGCACGCGTTCAAAATCGCACAGCACGCGAAGGACTGGGGCATCTCGCTCGGCTCCGCCGCGGTTTCGATCGACATGGGCCAGGTGCAGGCGCGGAAGGATCGCGTGGTGACGGGCCTGACCAAGGGCGTCGAGTTCCTGTTCAAGAAAAACAAGATCGACTGGATCAAAGGCACGGCGCGGCTGACCGGCAGCGGCGTCGTCGATGTGTTCGAAGGCGAACAGCGGACCCTGCGCGCGCGCAAGGAGATTATCGTCGCCACAGGATCGGCGCCTCGCGGCGTTCCTGGCATCGAGATCGACCACAAGCGCATCATCACGAGCGACGAGGCGGTCGGTCTTCGAGAAGTACCCAGGACGATCGTGATCATGGGCAGCGGAGCCGTCGGCGTCGAGTTCGCGTCGATCTTCAATCGCTTTGGCAGCGACGTCACGATTGTGGAACTTCTGCCGCGCCTGGTTCCGGTCGAAGACGAAGCGGTGTCCGCGGAGCTGGAGAAGTCGTTCCGCAAACAGGGAATCACGAGCCACACGGGCGCGAAGGTCACCGGCGCGAAATCGGGTGCCGACGGCGTGGACGTGGATATTCTGCTGGCCGACGGCACGACGAAAAACATTCGGACCGACTATCTCCTCGTCGCCACCGGCCGCGGGCCGGTCACGACCGGGTTGAACGCCGAAGGCGTCGGCCTGCAGATGGAGAAGGGCTACATCAAGGTCGATTCTCTATTTCGAAGCAGCGTGCCGGGGATCTCGGCAGTCGGCGACGTCATCACGCTTGGCACGCCGGGACATCCGCAGCTTGCCCACGTCTCCTCGGCCGAAGGCATCGTCGCCGCCGAGCGCATCGCCGGACGCGAGACACGCCCAATCAACTACGATCATGTGCCCGGCTGCACTTACTGCGATCCGGAGATCGGCAGCGTCGGGCTGACCGAAGCGGAGGCGAAGGCGCGCGGGTACGACGTGCGCGTCGGGACGTTCCCGTTCGGGATCCTGGGCCGCGCCAAGATGGCGCAGGAGACGGACGGCTTCGTGAAGATCGTGGCGGACAAGAAATACGACGAACTGCTCGGAGTCCACATGATCGGCCCGCGTTCCACCGAGCTCGTCGCCGAAGCGACCGTGGCACTGCAACTGGAATCGACGGTCGAGGAGCTGATTCGCACGATTCACGCGCACCCCACGTTCGCAGAAGCGGTTGGCGAGGCGGCGCACGCCACGCACGGTGCGGCGATCCATAGCTAAGGGGACAGGTCATGGCGACTGACGTAGTAATGCCACAGATGGGCGAGTCGATTGCAGAGGGCACGGTCGTCCGCTGGATCAAGAAAGTCGGCGACACGGTCGATCGCGACGAGCCGCTCTTTGAAATTTCCACCGACAAAGTGGACGCCGAGATTCCGTCGCCGGCCGCCGGTGTGATTTCGGAGATTCGTGTGAAGGAAGGCGAGACGGTTCCAGTGAACAGCGTCGTCGCCGTCATCGGCTCGGGTGCGGCAGCAACCGCCCGCACGACGACGCCAGAGCCGCCCGTGCAGACGGCCAAGGCCGCCGAGCCGCCGAAAGCATCGCCTCAGGCCGACGGTGCATCCGCGCCGCCGCCTGCTCCCCGGCACTACCACGATCGCGAGGACGAACCCGTTGCTCCAGCCGCGACTCCAGCTGCTCCCGCGAGGATTGAACCCGTCGCCAGCCGTCCGCCGGCAAATGGATCCACCGAAGATGCGATCCGCGAACGCTCGTCGCCGCTCGTGCGGAAGATCGCGAAGGAGCACAACGTCGACATCGCGCAGATCCGGGGTACCGGAATCGCGGGACGCGTGACGAAGGACGACATCCTCGGATTCATCGACAAGGGGACGGCGGGGCAGGGGCGGGACAGGCAGGAAAGGCAGGAAGGGCGGGATAGGCAGGATGGGGCGGCAAAGCCCGCTTCCGTTTCCGGGGCGCCTCCCGTTGCGACGATCGCCTTCAAGCCGGGCGTGAGCGATCACGTCGAGAAGATGTCGGTGATGCGCAAGCGGATCGCCGAACACATGGTGCTGAGCAAGAAGACCTCGGCGCACGTGCACTCCGTGTTCGAGGTGAACTTCGGGCGCATCGCGAAGATCAGGGACGCGAAGAAAGCGGAGTTCGAGCGGGCCGGCGCGAAGCTGACCTACATGTCGTTCATCATCAAGGCGGCGATCGACGCGCTGCGCGCGGTGCCGATCGTCAACGCCTCGGTGGACGGGGACAACATCGTCTATCACCAGGACATCAACGTCGGCATCGCGGTCGCTCTCGACTGGGGACTCATCGTGCCGGTGATCAAGCACGCGGACGAGAAGAACCTGGTCGGCCTCAGCCGCGCCGTCATCGACCTGGCCAACCGCGCGCGCGGGAAGCAGCTCAAGCCGGACGAAGTCGCTGGAGGCACTTTCACCATCACCAACCCCGGCGTCTTCGGCGCGCTCTTCGGGATGCCGATCATCAGCCAGCCGCAAGTGGCGATTCTCGGCATTGGCAACGTCGAAAAACGCCCGGTTGTCGTGGACGATGCGATCGCGATCCGGCCGATGGCGTACCTGACGCTTGGCTACGACCACCGCGTCATCGACGGTGCCGTGGCCGATGAGTTCATGTCGATCGTGAAGAAGACGCTCGAGAACTGGGATCCGAACGCGATTTAGGGCGGGACGGGCGGGATAGGCAGGAAGGGCGGGACGGGCAGGAGGGGCGGGACAGGCAGGAAGGGGCGGGACAGGCAGGAAGGGCGGGATAGGCTGGACGGGCAGGAGACGACGGAAGCGCGGATCACGCGCACACTCGATGTACGGCGGTTGGGCCGTGTGCCGTACGCCGATGCGCTCGCGCTGCAGCGTTCACTTGTCGAAGATCGCCGCGCCGGAACAATCGGCGACACGCTGCTGCTGCTCGAGCATCCTCCCGTTCTGACGCTTGGCGTGCGCGGCGACGGCGGCCGAAGCCACATCCTCGCGTCCGCCGAAGATCTCTCGACCCGCGCCATCGAGGTGCACGAAGCCGGCCGCGGGGGCGACGTCACGTACCACGGCCCCGGACAGATCGTTGGTTACCCGATCATCGACTTGAATCCCCACCGTCGCGATGTCCATCGCTACGTCCGCGATCTCGAGACAGTTCTCATCCGCACCGTCGCCGAATACGGAATCACCGCTCAACGCGTTCAGGGATTGACCGGCGTCTGGGTCGGCGACGAGAAGCTCGCCGCGATTGGCGTCCGAATCGCCCGCTGGGTGACGAGCCACGGCTTCGCGCTGAACGTGAACACCAGCCTCGACCATTTCGATCTGATCGTGCCGTGCGGCATCGCAGACCGAGGTGTGACGTCCATCGCGCGGCTCCTCGGCCGGTCCGTCGATATGGCAGAGGTAGAAAATCGCATTATCGAACAGTTCGCGGATGTGTTTGATTTGAGTCTTTAGAAATTTAGTTCAGGGGTGGAATAATTTATCGGGCACCGGGGTTAATGTCCCCAAACGAAGGGATAACCCCATGCGGGATACCGAAAGCACTAATTCTCTCTTAGCGGGTCCGACCGCCGATCAGCTGCTCCTGGCACGGCTCAAGTCCGGCGACGAGCAGGCGCTTGCGGATCTCTCTGACGCTTACAGCTCAAAGATTTACCAGCTGGCCTTCCGCTACCTCCGCAACAAGGAAGACGCCGAAGAGATCACCCAGGACGTGCTGTTCAAGGTCTACCGGAAGGTGGATGCCTTCCGCGGCGACGCCCAGCTGTCGTCCTGGATCTACCGGATCACATTCAACGCCGCGATGTCGCGGCTACGGACCGCTCGCTATCAGCGGGCGCAGGCCGAGGACCGTCGCGCGGCGGCGGCAACGGAAGAGGATGGAACGCCCTCAACCCGTACGGCCGACGTCGCCGACTGGAGCGACCTGGCGGATGAGCGGGTGTTCCGCTCGCAGCTCCGGCAGCGGGTCTTCCGCGCGATCCTCGCGCTTCCGGCGATCTACCGTGCTCCTGTGATGTTGCGGGACATTCAGGGGATGTCGACGGAAGAAGCGAGCGCCGTGTTGAAGGTGAAGGATCAGACGCTGAAGTCCCGGCTCCATCGAGGACGGCTGATTCTTCGCAAGCAGCTCGCTGACTTCGCCGGCGGTCTGACGCTCCACAGGCCGGCGTACGGAACGCTCTAAGGGCAGGAAAGGCTGGATAGGCAGGACGGGCAGGACAGGCGGGATAGGACGGTCGCGCCTGTTTCCTGCCTATCCTGCCGATCCCGCCCCTCCTGCCTGCAAGTTCCGGTCATCCCGCCTACAGCATCATTGCGTTGTCCAGCGCGACCTGCTCGACGGTACTCAGTGACGGCAGCACGACCTCGACGATGCCGGCTGGCGCGAGCCTGACAGGCAGGGCGGCCGTGCGCGTCTGGCTGCCCATCGAAAGGTCCGGCGCAACAAACGCGGATACCACCCTGCGCGATCGTCCCACCATGCATTCAACTACTGCGGTCGCTGCAGCTGCCAACGAGTAAGGACCGGTCGGCCAGAGCGCGTTGACGCGCGCCGACAATCGGCGGCGGGTCGGTTCGTCGACGAGCCTCGTCAGCGAGAATCCGCCGGCTGTCGCGTCACCCCAGGGGATCACCGTGTGGCCGGGAGGTACGCCGAGCACCGAAAGAGCGATGTCGCGCGGTGATCCGTTGATGGCCAACGCGACCAGCGCGCGTGCGGCGCCTGCCAGCGACTCGGGCGCGGATCCAAACAGCTGCGTGCGCGAAAACTTGAGTTCACGGACGCCGCGCTCAACCAACTCGCGCTGAGACGCGCCGGTGCAGAGGATCACCGAACCGCGCGCGGTCTGCATCAGGCGCTTCAGGAGAAGCAGCCCGTCCTCTCCCTGCCATTCACCCCCGCCGATCCGGTCCGCGATGATCACGATCGACGCGCCAGCGGCCATCGACACATCGGATCCGCCCGACAGGCGCGTGGAGAATCCTTCGACGGGTGCGGACTCGGCGATGTCCAGCGCCTTGCCGGTGGCCACGCGCGCGGCTTCGTCGATGATCCTGATGGACCGGACGAGGTTCGACCGTGCCAGCGCGTGCGCGACGGCGCCGCCCAGTTCGCTCGCGCCGATAATGGCCACCTCCTGCATCCGGTGCGATATTGTAATAGCTATGCAATCGCTTCGCGGGAAGGTGGCCCTGGTCACGGGAGGATCGCGCGGGATCGGGCTCGCGATCGCGCGCGCGCTCGTCGCCGACGGCGTGCAGGTGGCGGTGACCGGGCGCAGCGCGCAGCACCTCTCAGCCGCTCGACCCAGGATTGAGGCCGCGGGTCCCGGCGCCGTCGAGACGCTGCAAGCCGACGTGCGGCGATACGATGAAGTCGCGAACGCGATCGAAGCCACGGTCGCGCGCTTCGGCGGGCTCGACGTCCTGATCAACAACGCCGGCGTGGGCATCTTCACCGATGTTGCGTCGATGACGCCCGATCAGTGGGCCGAAGTGATCGACACCAATATCACCGGCGTCTTCAACGCGTGCCAGGCGTCCCTTCCGCATCTCCGGCGCCGCGGCGGCGGCTACATCATCAACATCAGCAGCCTCGCCGGGAAGAACCCCTTCAAGGGCGCGGCCGCGTATTGCGCCTCGAAAGCCGGGCTGAACGCGTTCACCGAGGTGCTGATGCAGGAAGTGCGGTACGACAATATCCGAGTCAGCTACGTGATGCCTGGATCGGTCGCGACCGGTTTCTCCAGCGGCGACGAAACGAAAGGCGCTGACTGGAAGAGTTCCCCGGAAGACATCGCCGACGTCGTCGTCGACCTGCTGCGGAGCAACGCGCGGAGCATTCCCAGCCGCGTCGAAATCCGTCCGTCGAAACCGCAGAAATAGCGATCGACAGGGCCACCATGTCCGTCTTCGACAAGCATCGCCGCGCGCTGGAGCACCACGAGACCATGATGGGGACGGCGCGCGGGCGCCTGGCCGTCGCCATGGATCTGCTCACCGACTCGCTGGCGCTCGTCGGCCAGCACGGCGTTTATTGCCGGAGCGATCGCTTTCCCGGCCGTCCGAAGATGGA
>DASSGK010000346.1:0-15281 GCA_035693505.1 Vicinamibacterales bacterium | reverse complement strand
AGCCGACCGTGCCGATCACACTCGACAATGCGGCGGGCAATCACGTCACCCTCGATCTCGGTGCGGGACGCTTTGCGTTCTATGAACACCTGCGTCCAGGCAGCATCCGGGTGAGGGTGGGGCAGCACGTGCGATCGGGAGAGGTGCTGGCGTCGCTCGGCGCCTCGGGCAGCGTGTCGAGCGGGCCCCATCTGCATTTCCACGTCGGCGACACCAATTCGACGCTGGGCTCCGAGGGGCTGCCCTACGTGTTCAAGCAGTTCGACGTGTCGGGTGCGTTCCGATCGCTGGAGGCGTTCGCCAAAGGCGAAGCCTGGGTGCCGTCGGCAGCGACTCGACGCCTGGAACTGCCGTCGCAGCAGTCGGTCGTGCGATTCTGATGGTCCGCTGAGCGCAGGGCTTCAGCCCTGCAAGCCGTGTGTTCGCAGCGCTGAAGCGCTGCGCTACTAGAAGTTGGCGGTCCTCGTTCTGAGGAACGGATTCAGGGCGCTGACGGTTTCGATCGCGCGGGAACGACATTCAGCGTCAGGTGCATCGACGAGGGGCGCGCGGTGGCGGCAGCGGCGCCAGGCGTGGACGTGAACGCCGCCGACAGCATGTCGGGATCCTGCAGGTTCGCCGTGACCTCGACTCGCGTGCCGCGCGGCAGTGTCATCGGCGTTTCGAACCAGTAGCGGCGGTCCCAGTCGGCTCGCGTGTTGAGGCGAATCATGGGAATCCGCGATCCATCAGGCTTGACGGCTTCCACTTGAAGGCTGATGTTGCCCGGGACTTTATCCGGGCTGAGCGCAAGCGCCTGAACATCCTCGCTGAGCGTCTTGCTGAATTTGATCGCCTGATCGCCACCGCTCGACGCCGCAGCGGGCGAATCGATCGGCACCGACAGCAACTCCTGCGTGTTGCCTGCCTTTGCGAAGTAGACGCCGACCGAGCTCCGATCGGTGAGCGCCTTGCCTTCGAACTGCCACGTCTTCTTGTAATGGACGCGCAGACCGATTTCGGCTCCAGCCGGCAGCTTGAACGCCACGGTGTCGTTGGAGGCGGAGTCCTGACCCGGCAGCCAGAGGGCGAGCACGTGCTCAGGCATGGGTGTCGTCGACGCCGCTCCCGAAGCGGCACCTTTGACGTAAATGGTCGCGCTGCGGACGATGGACGGCGTGCCCGGGAGAAGATCGACCGCACGAATCCAGCGCGCCTCGGTGGTGCCGGTGGGCAGCGTGAACTCCTGCGTGTCCTCCATCTTGTCGCCCGCCAGCGTGAAGTCGGCGGGCAGTTTCAACGCCAGGTCCGGCGCGCCGAGCTTCCACTCGTTTTTCAATTCGACGGTCGGCAGCTTCTGATCGAGCGAGCCGCGCGGGTTGCCGCCGGTGGCCCACGTCAGGATGATGTCGAGCTCCTTCGGCGTCAGCGTGTGTGCGCGTTTGATCTCGCCGTATCCCTCGTCCGCGTTCCAGGGCGGCATGTGCGCGGCGACGAGCTCCGCGCGAATCGACTCCGCCCACGGAAACGCGTCGTCGTACGTCATCAGCGACATCGGTGCGACGCCGCCGGGCACGTGGCAGCTCGCGCAGCGCTCGCGCAGGATCGGAAAGACGTCGTCGTTGTAGGTGTACTTGGAGGTGATGGCCTTGTGCGCGCCGGCCGGCTGAATCGCGATCGCGACGCAGATGCAGACGAACGCGACGGCGGCAGCGGTGCGGACGAGCTTCTGGGTCATTGTGGATTACGACCTGCGGACTGCGGAAACGCCGCGTGGATGTCCTTTTCCGCTTCCATGAACTTCGCGTACGCCTCTGAAATCTGCTGCTTGTTGCCGATGTCGCCGAACGCGTCGAGCAGGTAGGCGGAGCGCACCAGCTTGGCGATTGCCGGTTCGGCAAGCTTCCGGCCCGCCGGCGTCAGTTCGCCCTTGTGCTCGTCCAGCGCGAGCGCCAGATCCTTGGCCTGGAACGCCGGAACGTAGATGGCTGCGAAGGCGCCTTTGTCGATGAAGCTTCGGATCTGCTCGGTTCGTGTCTTGAGCTGCGCCAGCATCTCGGGCACCGTGTCGGGAATCGGCAGCGGCACCAATGCGGGGTCGATCCCGGACGAGGAAGAAGCCGTTGCTGGTGCCGGCAGGGTTTCGACGAGCGGTGCGGTGGTCGCCGGCGCCGCGCTGGTCATCGTCGGGGCGGCCGCCGTGTGCGGCTCCTTCGAGTACGTGGGGAATGCGAAGTCGAACCGGTTGCCCTTGCCACCCGGCGTGAACGTGACCGTCGCATACATCTCGGCCGGCAGCGGCTGCTTGCCGATCTGCGCCTGCATGTACGTGCCGCTGCGAACGAGCGAGTAGACCGTGTCCTTGCCGGTCTTCGCGTCCTTCACGTTCAGCGTCGCTTTGTACGTCCTGACGGCGGCAAGCTTCTGCGGCTTCGTAAACTCGTCGTAGAAGTACATCCGGAAGATACCCGACGACAGATACGCACCCTCGAGATGATGGGTGTTGTCCGGCGCCATGAAGAAAATGCCGCCGTGCTGGGGATTGTGGTTGCCATGCGCGCGAAGCGCATACGTTTTGGTCTTGGCCGCCCCGTCGGTGCACGTGCCAGGCGACGTCGATTCTTCCGTGCCCCCTGTGCAGGTCCACGACACCGCGGCCGTGACCTGTACGAGCGCGGTGCCGTCGATGGGGCATCGGCCCGGACCGTCGCGAACGACAGCGAGCGGCTTGGTTGCACATGTCCAGACCGAGTCGAGCCGGATGGGCACAAGGTCCATCTTGCAGATCGGGCACGTTCCGCCCTTGTCCTCGAGAATCTCGGGGTGCATCGGGCACGTGTACGACAACGGCGGCAGTTTCTCGCTCGGCGCGGCCTGCGCTCCCGATCTCGCGGCCTGGGGAGCCGCGGCCGGGTTGACGGCCAGCGCGAGCGCAAAGAGTAGAGCAGCGAACTTCATGGGCTCCACTTATGTTATACACCGACGCATGGCGCGCAGGCTCGTCTTCGGACTCGTCGCAATCGTCTTATGCATGGGCGGATTACCGGGCCGTCCCGCGGCTCAGGCGTCCACCGCCGACGGCGCGTTCGAGACGTTCTGGGCGGCGTCTACTCCAGACGAAGCGTCGCGTCTGGCGGACCCCATCATTCGCAGCGGGCTGAGTTTCGACGAGCTCTATCGCCGTCTGCAGCGCGGCCGCCCGTACGGCGCCCGCGATGCGGGCGTCGTTCGCATGGACAACCGCACCTCGGACGGGATCGAGCACTTCTTCTCCGTCAGCGTCCCTGAGCACTACGATCCCGCCCGCCGTTACCAGGTCCGCATCCAGTTGCACGGAGGTGTGGGCGGTCGAGCGACGAACGCGCCGGTCGGGAACGGGACGGTCGGCGCGCTGACCGGTGCCGAGCAGATTTACGTCGTGCCTTACGCCTGGGCCGACGCGCCGTGGTGGAGTCCCGATCAGGTGCTGAACCTGACCGCCATCGTCGACCGGCTGAAGCGCCTCTACAACGTCGACGAGAATCGCGTGGTCCTGTCGGGCGTCTCCGACGGCGCCACTGGCGCGCTCTATGTGGCGATGCGCCAGACCACACCGTTTGCCAGCATCCTCCCGCTCAACGGATACCTGATGGTGCTCGCCTTGCGCGACATCGACGACGGCCTCATCTTCGCGAACAACCTGCGGAACAAGCCGATCTTCGCGGTGAACGGCGGCCGCGATCCGCTCTATCCCACGCGCGTGGTCGATCCGTACATCGACCACCTGAAGCACGGCGGCGTCACCGTCGACTATCACCCGCAACCGAACGCGGCGCACAACACCGCGTGGTGGCCCGAGGTGAAAGACACGTACGAGGCGTTCGTTCGCGAGCACCCGCGGCGGCCGCTGCCCGATACGCTGACGTGGGAAGCGGCAGACGGCGATCCGTTCAACCGGGCCCACTGGCTGATCGTGGATCGATTTGGCGCGCAAAAGAGCGACGCCCGGACGCTCGCCGATCTGAACGACATGGCACAGCCTCCGTCCGGAGACTTCGGCGTTCGCAGCGCCGGGATGCGCATCAACCGAGTCGTTCCCGGATCAAACGCCGAGCAGATGGGCGTGAAGGCCGGCGACGTCCTGCTTCGGCTGAACGATCAGAGCGTCGCCGCGTCAAGCGACGTGGCCGGCGCGCTCGAGGACACGCCGCCGGGATCGAAGATCACGCTGATGGTCGTACGCGACAACCTGCCGGTGGAACTGTCGGGTGTTTACCGGCCGCAGATTGTCGAGACGCCGCCGAAACATCTGTTCGCCCGCACCGGGACCGCAGGGCGTGTCGACATCACGCAGTCAGGCAGCGTGATTACCGCCGCGACGCGAGGAGTCGCGGCATTTACGCTGCTCTTGTCACCGGATCAATTCGATTTTTCGAAGCCCGTGAAGGTCGTCGGGAACGGACGGACGGTGTTCGAAGGGAAGGTCGAGAAGAACGTCAAGACGCTCTTGAAGTACGCCGCGCTCGACAACGACCGCACGATGCTCTTTGGCGCGGAGTTGCACGTTAAGGTCGATTAGCGCTGACGCTCGGCTAAAGCCTTCGCGCTCCATCGGGAGGAACGATGGCGCTCGGCTGGAGCCTTCGCGCTCCATCGAGTCTCCCACTCGCGCGTCTAACGACTCCGACGAACGACTAACGACTAACGACTAACGACTAACGACTAACGACTATTGCAACCCCCCAGGGGCGCGTGCCGGCCGGAATCTTCTTCACCACCTGCTTTGTCGTGAGGTCAACGAGCGAGACGTCGTTGGACGGGCCGTTCGCCGTGTAGGCCATCTTACCGCCCGGCAGCAGCGCGATGCCCCACGGGCGGGTGCCCACTTCGAACGAACCGGTCGGTGCGCTCTTGGCCGGATCGATGAAGAACAGGTGGCTGAACGAGCCTGTCGTCACGTACACCGTGGAGCCGTCGGGCGCGACGGCGATGCCCATCGGCCGTGGCTTCGGTGTGTTCCCCTGTCCTTCGAGCGCGATCAGCCGGAGAAATTTCTGCTGCTTCGCGTCGAACACCGCGATGGCGCCCTGATTCTCGAGCGAAACGTACCCCCGCGATCCGTCGGGGAGAAAGCCGATGGAGCGCGGCCGCGGGCCGACCGGAATCCGCTTGAGCAATTTGTTGGTCTGGGTGTCGATGGCGAACACCGCGCCGTCGCCTTCGCACGTGACGTACACGACCTTGCCATCCGGTCGAATCGTGACGCCCTCAGGCTCTTCCCCCACCTTGACCGACGTCAACACGCTGCCGGACGCGAGGTCGACGACGCTCAGGGTCTCGGTGTCTTCATTGGCGACGTACAGGCGCGTGCCGTCGGCACTGACTGCCAGCTGCTCGGGATCGGCGCCCGCATGGATGACACGCTTCAGCTTGTAGGTGTCGGCGTCGACTTCGCCGATGCCGTCGGCGTTGCGGTCCGGCGGCGGCAGCGTTTTTGGATCGACGCCAGGTCCTGCGGGCGGCGATCCGCTGAGCGCGACGTACAGCGACTTGCCGTCCGGGCTCGGCTGGATGCCGCGCGGCCGTTTGCCGAGCGCCGCCGTGGCCATCACCGCCTGCGTGTCGCCGTTGATGATGGTCAGATCGCCCGACGTTTCGTTCGTCACGTACACGCGCACCTTCGGCGGCGCAGGCGGCGGCGCGGCCTCGGCCGGCGCGGGCGTGGTGGCAGCCGGTTTCGCCGGCTCCTGGCTGCAGGCGGCGAGGGCACACAGCAGCAGCGGAACGGTCGGCACGAACAGGGAACGATGCCATGCGGTCATGGGTGGGATGATACCGCAGCACAGATGAGACATGTGTAGAAGGTATGGGTCGTATCTGTAAGTTCTATTTTACTTATCAGACCCGAGGGCGCATAAACACGTGGACATGGATTCGCGTGTGCAGCCGTCCTCCGATCACGACGCGTGCGGCGTCGGTTTCATCGCCCATCTTCGCGGTCGCGCGGGCCGCGACATCGTCGAGCATGGCCTGTCGGCGCTCCGGCGGCTGACGCACCGCGGCGCCGACGCGTCGCTCGGCTCGGTGGATGGCTGCGGCATCCTCACGGCGATTCCCTGGACCTGGGTCGGCGAGGCGTTCGGCAGCCGGGTGCCGGCGGCGCGCACGCGCGCTCTCGGCATGGTGTTCGTCCGTCCATCCGACCGGCTGCAAGGGGCCGAAATCGTCGAGCGCGAGCTCCGCCAAGCCGGCGCGCGCTCGATCGACTGGCGCATCGTGCCGATCGACGGCGCCGCCGTCCTGCGGGCCCAGCGGGATACCACGCCGAAGGTGCTGCAGGTGCTCGCGGGGTTCGACGATGGCCGGCCGACCGCAGACGCCGCGCTGTACCGCGCGCGACTGCGGATCGAACGCAGTGCGCGCGAGGCCGGCATCCGGCTGACCATCGTGTCGCTCTCGACGCGGACGCTCGTCCACAAGGCGCTCGTGACGCCGGACGCCCTCGACCGCTTCTATCCGGATCTGGCGGACGAACGCTTCGTGTCGCCGTTCGTCACCTTCCACCAGCGCTTCAGCACCAACACCTCGGCCGACTGGGCGCTGGCGCAGCCGTTCCGCACGCTCGCGCACAACGGTGAGATCAACACGATCGCCGGCAACCGCCTGTGGATGCGCGCCCGCGCCGCCGACGCCACGGCGCTGCCTGGCTTCAGCCTCGATCCGCCGATCTCGACGCACGGCTCCGACTCGCTGTCGCTCGACGATGCGATCGAGCTCATGACGCACAACGGCTACTCGCTGGCGCACGCGGTGACTCGGCTCGTGCCGCCGGCCTGGGAGCGCGATCGGGCGATGCCGCCCGACGTCCGCGCCTTCTACGAATTCCAGTCGCTCCTGAGCGAGCCCTGGGACGGTCCCTCGGCGCTCGTGTTTGCCGATGGCCGCCACGTCGGCGCGGCGCTCGATCGAAACGGCTTCCGCCCGGCGCGCATCGTGTCGACCGCGGCCGATTTGATTGCGGTCGCGTCCGAGGCCGGCGTCCTGCCGGCCGACGAGCACGAGATCATCAACCGCGGCCGCCTGGGACCCGGCGACATGGTGATCGTCGACGTCGAGCGCGGTTCGGTGATGGGCACCAACGAGATCCGCCGGCGCCTGGCATTCCGGCGCCGGTATCGCCGGCTGGTCGCCGACGTGCTTCGGCCCCTTGCCGATCCGGTCGGAGTGGATGTCGATGACGCAGTCGTGAATGGTCCGGCTGAAGCCGAACATCGGAATCCAGCGGGCGATCGGAATCCGGCGGGAGATCGGAGTCCGGTGGGCGATCGGAGTCCGGTGGACCTCGGCCGCCGTCATGCGGCGTTCGGCTGTTCGCACGAGGAAATCGAGATGCTCCTCAAGCCGATGATCGCCGACGGTCACGAGGCGATCGGCTCGATGGGCGACGACGCGCCGCCGGCCGCCCTCTCGTCGCGGGCGAGGCTCTTCAGCGATTTCTTCCGGCAGCGGTTTGCGCAGGTGACGAACCCGTCGGTGGACCCGTACCGCGAGTCGGCGGTCATGTCGCTGACGACGATGCTTGGCGGGCATGGCAGCTTCATCGACGAGCTGGCCCCGCGCCCGGCTCGCATCGTCCTGCGCTCGCCGATTCTCAGCCGCCGGGAGCTCGAGCAGCTGTCGACGTCCCCGGCGCTCTCACCGGCCACCATCAACATCGTCTTTCCGGCTTCCGGCGGAGTCGACGCGCTCGACAGCCGTCTGCGCGCCATCACAGACGAGGCGTGCGCCGCCGTAGAACGCGGAAGCGCGCTCATCATCCTGAGCGACCGTGCTCTGAGTGCGGAATGCGCGCCCGTGCCCGCACTCCTCGCGCAGGCGGCGGTGCACCATGCGCTGGTCAACCGCGGTCTCCGGATGCGCGCGAGCCTCGTCGTTGATTGCGGCGACGCCCGCGACGCGCACCAGCTCGGATTGCTGTTCGGGTACGGCGCCTCCGCCGTGTGCCCGTCGCTCGGGTACGACACCATCCAGGCGCTCGCCGAGGCCGACGCCACCGGGTGCGATATCGCCGTCACCCGCTACCGTCTCGCGCTCGAACGCGGCCTCAGGACCCTGATGTCGAAGATGGGCGTCTGCACCTTCAGCGGCTATTGCGGCGCTCAGCTGTTCGAGATTTTCGGGCTCGACGGGTCGGTCGTCGATCGCTTCTTCCCGGGCACCTCGTCGCCGGTCGGCGGCGCGACGCTGGTTGATATTGCGACGACGGTGCTGGCGCGGCACGCGCGCGCGTTTGATGTCGCACCGCCGCAAGCCGACTATCCGGGCCTGCACGGCTTCCGCCGCGGCGGGGAGTATCACGCCACGAATCCGGTCGTCGTTCGCGGACTGCAGAAATCGCGCGACGAAGCGATGGCGGTCACCGGCGCTCCTGCGTACGAGACCTTCAAATCACACGTCTACGGGCGCCCCGCGCAGGCGGTCCGCGATCTCCTGGAGATCACACCGACGGAAGGCACGAGACCCGCCCGGCTGGAAGACGTCGAGTCGGTGGAGGCCATCTGCCGCCGCTTCTTCGCGTCGGCGATGTCGGTCGGCGCGCTGTCGCCCGAGACGCATCGGACGATCGCGACGGCGATGAACCGGCTCGGAGCGCGCAGCAACAGCGGGGAGGGCGGCGAGGAACCGGATCGGTTCGTACGTCCCGCCCATGGCGATTGGGACGGCAGCCGCACGAAACAGGTGGCATCCGCGCGCTTTGGGGTGACGCCGGCGTACCTGCGCTCGGCCGATGAACTGCAGATCAAGATCGCGCAAGGTTCGAAGCCCGGCGAGGGCGGCCAGTTGCCGGGCATGAAAGTGATTCCCCACATCGCGCGTCTGCGGCACGCACAACCGGGGACGACGCTGATTTCGCCGCCGGTGCACCACGATATCTACAGCATCGAGGATCTAGCCGAGCTCATCTACGATCTGCGCGCGTTTCATCCCGCCGCCCGAATGAACGTGAAGCTCGTCGCGTCGGTCGGCGTCGGGATCATCGCGACCGGCGTGGCCAAGGCCGGCGCCGATGCCATCCAGATCAGCGGACACGACGGCGGCACCGGCGCGTCTCCGCGAGCATCAATCAAGCATGCGGGCATGCCGTGGGAAATCGGCCTCTCGGAAGCGCATCACGCGCTGACACGTGCCGGCCTGCGCGGCCGCGTGGTGCTTCAGACCGATGGCGGATTGAAGACCGGTCGCGACATCGCAATTGCCGCGGCGTTGGGGGCGGACGAATACGGATTCGGAACCGCGGCGCTCGTTGCGCTCGGATGCGTGATGGCGCGGCAGTGCCATGCGAACACCTGTCCGGTCGGCATCGCCACGCAGCGCGAGGATCTGCGTGCCGAGTTCGCGGGGACGGCCGACATGCTCGTCGGCTACCTGAAGTTGATCGCCGGCGAGGTGCGCGAGATTCTCGCGTCGCTCGGGCTGACGCGCCTCGAGGATCTGATTGGTCGCGCGGATCTGCTGCGCCGCCGGGCCGGCGTCGTGCCCTCGATTTCGCTCGACGTCCTGCTCGCGCGCGCGAGCGCGGAGCGGCCGGTCGCGCCGACTGTCGAACGTCGAACCGCGAACGACGAATTCCGAACGGCGAACGCCGAACCTCGAACGACGAGCGATTTGCTGGACTCGCTCTCCCCGGACCATCCCTTTGCCGTGAGCGGTGCGATCACCAACACCGACCGCGCATTCGGCGCCGGCATTGCGGGCGCGATCGCGGCGCGGTTCGGCGACCGTGGCCTGCCCGACGGCTCCGTGCAACTGGCCATGACGGGGAGTGCGGGTCAGAGCTTCGGCGCGTTTCTCGTGCCCGGCATGCGGCTGTCGCTCATCGGCGACGCGAACGACGGCCTTGGCAAAGGGATGCACGGCGGTGAGATCGTGGTCGCCCCCGCAGCCCGCGAGCGCGGCCGGGCAAACCAGGTGCTGGCAGGCAACGCGGCGCTCTATGGCGCGACCGGCGGCCGCCTTTTCGTCGCGGGCGTGGCTGGCGAGCGGTTCGCCATTCGCAACAGCGGGGCGACGGCCGTAGTCGAAGGCGTCGGCGACCACGCGTGCGAGTACATGACGGGCGGCACGGTCGTCGTGCTCGGTTCGGTCGGCCAGAATTTCGCGGCCGGGATGACCGGCGGCGTCATCTACGTTGCTGGCAGCCGCGAGTCGCTCGCGACGCGGATCAATCCGCAGCAACTGTCGATGGATGCGCCGACGGCCGCCGAACAGAAACTGCTGCGCGAATTGCTCGAAGCTCACGAACGCCTGACCGGCAGCCGCATCGCCCGATCTCTGCTGCGGTTCGATCGCCATCTCGCCGGCTTCTGCCGCGTCACGTCGGCAGTCGCGGCGGCCAAGGCGCCGCTTGTCCAGGCAGAGGCAGAACCGGTCGCCCAGGCGGTCTGATCGACCCAGCTATTGGGTAATCGGGGAATTGGGTAATCTGGTAATCGCTAATCGATTACCCAATCACCAGATTCTCCAATTACCCAATTTCCTGACTTTTACCCCCCTGCCCGGAAGTAAAATGTCGGCATCATGATGAGAACCTTTGTGGCCGTGTGCCTGACGCTGGCCGCCTTGGCCGTTCCCGCCCGCGCGCAGCAGCAGCAGGCCCAGCGCAGCGTCGCCGGCACCTGGCGCGTCGATTTCGTGACGCCCCTCGGACAGAACTGGATCATCATGACGATCAATCAGTCGGGCACCAGGCTCACAGGGCATGCCACCGACGAGTTCGGCGAGTACGAAATCAGCGGCCGGCTGGTGGACGATCAAGTGACGGTCGTCTGGTCGGTGGCTGAAGACGGGAAGATGCTCGAGATCACGATGAAGGGCAAGCTCGAAACCGCGACTCTGATCACCGGGACCGCCAAGCTCGGTGACGTCGGCGAAGGACCGCTGAGCGCTCGCCGGACGGGCGACGCCGGCAACTAACGCACACGTTTCTTTCCAGGAGCCTTTGCATGACCCGCTTGAAATCCACGCTGCTGGCGCTTTCGCTGCTCATCGCGTCGCCGGTCTTCGCTCAGACCGACATCACCGGAGACTGGGACGTCACCGTCAACTCGCCGCAGGGTTCCAACACGACGCCGGTGACCTTCAAGCAGGAAGCCGGCAAGGTGTCGGGGATGTTCAAGTCGCCCCAGGGAACGCTGCCCTTCGAGGGCGGCACCATGACTGGCAACGATCTGAAGTTCACCTTCACGATCAACGTGCAGGGAATGGAACTGCCCATCACGCTCACCGGCAAGGTCGAGGGCGAGACGATGACCGGCAAGGCCGACTTCGGAGGCTTCGCTGAGGGCGATTGGAGCGCGAAGCGCACCGGCGCAGCCTCGGCGACCGCTGCGGCCGCGCCCGCCGCACCGGCAGCCGCGGCGCCGGCGACGGCTGCTGTCGCCGGTGTCGGCTTCGGCGGCAAGTGGGACGTGATGATGAAGACCCCCGCCGGCGACATGCCGGCGAACGCGACGCTGAGCGACGACAACGGCAAGCTGACCGGCACGTTCGGCAGCCAGCTGGGTGAAGTCCCCGTGTCGGGCACGGCCGAAGGGAAGATGCTCAAGCTCACGCTGGTGGCGCAGACGCCGCAGGGCGAGTTGACGGTCACCATGACCGGCGACCTCGACGGCGACAACATCGTCAACGGCAAGGCTGAAGTGTCGGGCCTTGGACAGATGGAGTGGTCCGCGAAGCGGATCAAGCAGTAGCGAGCTTCGCGGTTTTTTCTTGGTCGTGAAAACAGCTAACGCTGCGGCGAGAGGTCGCCTCGTCGCAGCAGCATCGCCACGCCCAGCGCCATCACGGTCACGGCCAGGGCAATCAACGCGATCTCGCCGGTGATCTTCGTCACCACCTCGAGCGCCACCCTGGCCGTCTTTTCCAAATCCAATGCATCCTCGGAGCCGAGCATTTGCCGGCCGAGGACCGTCGTGCGTCGAAGCCCGTAGGCCGTCATCGAGCTCATGCTGACGCTCATGCCGATCAGTCGAAGGATGATGACGAGCGACGACGCCATCCCACGGTCCTGTTCGCCCACGCCGTTGATGACCGCCGCGCCGACTGGCGCGATGGTCAACCCGATGCCGATGCCCGCCAGCGCCAGCCCTGACGCCATGAAGCCGGTTCCGTGAGTGTCAGACGGCACGGGACCCTGCAGCAGGCGGTCAAAGAAGGCGACGGCTTGAGCAGCCATTTCCACCTTCCACAGACTCATCATCCAGAAGCCGGCGATCGCCGTGATCAAGCCGATGATGACCGACGCGCGATAACCAAGCCGTTCTGAGAGCCAGCCTCCAGGTATGGCGGCGAGCGCCATCGGCACGGTAAACGCGCAGAGCAGGTATCCCGTGACCAGGGCCGCTTTTCTCGTGTCCGCCGCGCCCGCCACGTTGATGAAGATCGGCACGCTGACCAGCGCCACCATGATGCAGAAGCCGACCAGCAGATTCACGCCGCTCGCGGCCGACAGATTGCGATTCGAGAAGATGCGCAGGTCGAGGATGGGATCGCGCACGCGCCGTTGAGAGACCAGGAAGACGGCAAACACCAGCGCGGCTCCCGCGACCCAGTACAGGCGATGAGGCGATGAAGGAGCGGCCGATCCTTCGAGCCCCGCTTCCGGCGCGCCGAGGCCGATATTGAGCAGCAGCAGCGCGGTCCCAAGCAGCATCACGCCGATCCAATCGATGCCGCCCTTGACGTTCATCCGCGGCAGATCGGCCAGGCCCCACCACGTGATGCAGAAGATCACCGCAACGACAGGGAGATTGATCCAGAACAGGTACGGCCAGCTCATGAACTGCACCATGATCCCGCCGTACAAATGTCCCAGGACCCAGCCCGCCGTGTCGACCGCGCCGATGATGCCGAGCGGAAGCGCCCGCTTCTCCGGCGGATACAAATCGGCGACCAGCGCCATGCTCACCGGCACCATGGCTCCCGCGCCGAACGCCTGAACGACGCGGCCGACTATCAGCGCGTCGAGCGAGGCGAACGCCGGCTGGGGATGGTTCTGGAACAGTTGCAGCACTCGCAGCGCGATGTCGGCGGGCCAGCCCGGCGAGGCCGCGACCAGCCAGGATCCGACAAAGAAGATCGCAAGACAGATCAGGTACACGAGGCGGCGGCCGGCGAGGTCGGACACCTTCCCCATGAACGTCATGCTGATCGCGTACGAGACGAAATAGCCGGTGACGACCCAGCCGGCGACGTCGAGCTTCTGGATCTCGATCGTCAGCGATCGGATGACCTCGGGCAGCACCGCCGAGACGATGGTGAGATCGAGCGCGCCGATGAACACGGGGAGACAGACGAGCGCGAGGATCAGCCCCGGGTACTGTCGTGCGCGCGACATTCAGTCTTGCGGCTTGGGAGTCGCGGGCGGCAGCTGCGGCGTCGGAATGTCGACCGGTTCGTTCGTCCCGAAGAGCTCGATCAGCCAGCCGTTGTTCTCGGGCTCCGTGACGTGAATCCGGACGATGTTCGCCGATTTTTCTTCGATCCAGCAGTCGACGGGATACATGACATCCGCTTTGAGCGTGGACCCGACGAGCGGATTCAGCTTCTCGCCGCTTACTTCGCCGCGCAGGTGAAGCGTTTCCCGGTTCTGGAGCGTCTCGCGCTCGACGACCTGCGTCTTTTGTACGGCGGTCTTCAGGATTTCCGGGATGCCGGTCCTGGCAAACAACACGACGCCATTGAAGTTCGCGTCCGCCGGCGCCTTGCCGAACTGCCGCGTCAGCGGATTCGACTGAAACGTCCCTTCAGGAACCCACACCCGCGTCAACTGCAGGATCGATCCGTTCTTGAGCGCGACTTTGACGTCGCAGGACACGCGGTCCGGCGATGCGTAGGCGCAATCGGCCGCGGTAAAGGTGATGTTGTTCTTCGCGTCCAGAACGGCGGGCGTGCCCTCTCGTTTCAACGAGAAGCGCGTGCTCTTGAGAGCCAGCACGGCGTCAGCCGTACGGGTCAGAAGACTCTGGGTCGCTTCCCGGCTCGCGCCGGGCTTCAGCTGCTCCGCAGCGGTGATCCAGATCGACGATGCGAGCAGGCAGAGCAGAACGGCAGCTGCTTCGGCTTTTTTCATGTTGTCGCCCCGGAACATAGCCAGTCTGGCACGATACCATTCTTAATTCTTAATTCCCAATTCTCAATTCTCGATGCCGAGAGCCCAGCGAATGCCGCCGGTGACGTGCGCGCGGAACGTCTGGTCCGTCGACCAGATGTCTTCGCGGTGACCGAGCGATGTGTAGAACGAGCGGCCTTTGCCGAATGTCCGCGACCAGGCCTGCGGGTAGTCGCCGCCTTTCACGATCTCCGGACCAAGGCCGCTGATATCGGTGTTGTCGGTGTCGAGACTGAGCAGCACGTGCACGCGGTCGCGTGAGAACGCCATCGGGATGTGCAGGCGCCCGACCTGGCTGATCTGCTCCGTTGGACGGCTGGCGTCCCACACGGCCGTCCCGAACTGATAGAACTCTTCGCCGACGGTCCAGCTGCCGTTCATCATCTTCGTCGCGGGATGGGATGGATCCTCGACTTTCAGCACACCCATCCGCTGACCGACGACGGTGGTGGGGATGATCGAGCGGCGGTAGTAGCCTCCGAGGACTTCGCCGAACTCGGGATAGTCGTAGAGCGTCAGCGACGCGCAGTGGACGCCGACGAGCGCCTTGCCGTTGCGCACGTAGTCGACGATCGCGCGCTTCTGCGCATCGCTCAGCGGCAGGTTGCCGTTCGTCATCAGCATCAAGCCGTCGAACTGCGAGAGATACTCCGGCGTCAGGAACGACATGTCGAGCTTCGCCGAGTCCTGCTTGTAGCCCTCGAGCGTCGTCACGTCGAAGCCGCCGGTTTTTCCATATTCGGTAACGGCCGCTTCCGCCGGCCCCAGGCTGGCGTGTTTGTAAAGGCCGGCATGGGTCAGGAAGAGAAGTCGTTTGCGGGAAGGCGCCTGTCCCCGCAGCGCGGAGAGACCGACGCAGGTCGCGATTAGGACTACGAGCGTGCTGAGGAGGAGGCGCCGAGGCTGGGTAGGCACCGGGGGATCCTACCAGCAGGGGTTTGAGAGGCGATCAGGGTTCTCGGGGTGCTCAGGGTTCTCGGGGTGCTCAGGGTGCTCGAGGTGCTCGAGGTGCTCGGGTTTCTCAGAGTGCTCAGCGAACCTTGAGCACCCCGAGCACCTTTCGAACCTTGCGAACCCCGAGCACCCCGTTAACCCTGAGAACCTTTTACTTGGTTGCTGCCCCCCGCCGTTCGGCGGTCATCTTCTTGATCTC
>DASSGK010000345.1:0-3467 GCA_035693505.1 Vicinamibacterales bacterium | reverse complement strand
TGTTGCGGATCAATCAAGTCGGCGACGAGCATCGCGCCGCGAGCTGACTGCCGTTCGGCGGCGGCCTTGTACAGATACTGCTTCTTTGCGTCGTTGAGATGATGCAGGCACAGCGAAGACACAACCAGGTCGACGCCGAACATGCGATCCCACCAGTCGAGCGACGCCACATCGAACGTGGCGACACGCGCCCGATCGCCGAACAGCGCCAGCCTCTGCGTCGTATCCCGGCGCATCGATTCCGAGCCGTCCAGTGCGGTCAATGTTGCGCGCGGAAACACCGTCAGCAGCGCTTCGGCGAGACGCCCGTCGCCTGATCCAAGCTCCAGCATCTTCACCGGTTCGTCGCGAGCGAAAGGCACCGCCGCAACGAGCGTCGCGGTCATCTCCTCGCGCCGCGGTACAGCAACGTCCGCAATCTCCCGGTAAATCCGGGAGTCGTCCTCCGTCCAGGCGCTCACGACGCCACCGTGCTGACAAAACGACGGCCGACGATTGCCCAACCGCCATCGAGAACCCGCTGGATCGCGGCTGGATACAGCCGATGCTCCTCCACCAGCACTCGAGCGGCCAGCGTCTCGACCGTGTCGTTCTCGAGCACCGGCACTGCCGCCTGCAGAACGATCGGCCCGCCGTCGAGGGTCGCGTTCACCAGATGCACCGTCGCACCCGTGACGCGAACGCCGTGCTCGAGCGCTTGTCGCTGCGCGTCGAGGCCCGGAAACGCGGGAAGGAGCGACGGATGGATGTTGAGAATGCGGTCAGGGAATGCGTCGAGCAGCGGCGTGCCGACGAGGCGCATGAATCCAGCGAGACAGACCAGGGCTACTCGCCGCTCGAGAAGTAGTTCGGCCAGCGCGCGGTCGTATGCCAGGCGATCGGAAAAGTCTCTCGGGTTGAGGCACACCGTATCGATGCCCGCATCCCGGGCTCGCCGCAAGCCTTCCGCGTCAGCGCGGTTGGAGATGACGATGGCGATGGTCGCGTCCAGCTGCCCGGCCCGCGTTGCGTCGATGATCGACTGCAGGTTGCTTCCACGTCCCGAGATCAGGACGCCAAGCGACCGTTGCGTCAACGGCTGCGTCACACGTACCGCACCGACCGCTCACCGGCGACCACGGTGCCGAGTCTGAACGCGTGCGGCTCGCCATCTTTCTTCAACATGTCCAGCACACGCTCCTCGTCCCGCACTCCGCAGACGATGACCAGGCCGACTCCCATGTTGAACGCGCGGAACATTTCCTGTCGGTCGATGGCGCCGTGCTGCTGCAGGAGCGTGAAGATCGGCGGAATCGACCACGCGTCGAGATCGATTTGAACGCCGCAGCCTTCGGGCAGCGTTCGCGGCACGTTCTCGGTCAGGCCGCCTCCGGTAATGTGCGCGAGCCCTTTCACGCACTCTCGTTCCAGCAGCGGACGAACAAGTGGCAGGTACGAGCGGTGCGGCGCCAGCAACGCATCGCCGAGAGTCGTGTCGAGCTCGGCGACGAACGTTTCCGGCGTCCAGCGGGCCATCTCGAAGAAGACGCGCCGGGCCAGCGAATAGCCGTTGGTGTGCAACCCCGCTGACGGCAGGCCAATCAGCACATCTCCGGGCACGACCGCGCGGCCGTCGATCACCTTCGTCCGGTCGACGGCTCCGACGATGAAGCCGGCGATGTCGTATTCGCCGTCAGCGTAGAAGCCCGGCATTTCGGCCGTCTCCCCGCCGATGAGCGCGCAGCCGTTTTCCTTGCACGCGCGCGCGACGCCGGTGACGACTTGTTCCGCCACCGACGGCGACAGGCGCCCGGTCGCGAGATAGTCGAGGAAAAAGAGCGGCTCGGCGCCTTGCACGAGGATGTCGTTCACGCAGTGGTTCACCAGGTCGGCGCCCACCGTATCGTGCCGGCCCGTCATGAACGCGACCTTGAGCTTGGTACCAACGCCGTCGGCACTCGACACGAGCACGGGGTCCTCGTACCGCGCGCGATCGAGATGGAAGAGACCGCCGAACGATCCAATTTCGGAGAGGACACCCTGTGTGAATGTGCCGCGCGCCAGCCGCCGGATGCGCCTGACGGTTTCGTTCCCGGCGTCTATGTCAACGCCTGCTGCCTTGTATTCCATGATGGTCCGGCAGTCAGAAGTCCAGCTTGGCGATGAGTGTTTGCATCAAGGCGCGCTTGGGCGAGGACTCCGGCGATTCCCAGTACGAATGGCGGACGAAGGCGAAGAAGCGCTCCTTGTCGAGATCTTCCTCGAGCATGTCGAAGCCTTCGCCAAGCAGATCGATCGCCTTGCCGCGATCCTGCAGCTTTTCGAGCAGCGTCAGCATCAGCGGCGTGTTGCGAAGCGCCACGGTCGCAAGTGCCAGGGACAGAGGCGCACGGGTGGGATCCTTCGACGGGACGCCCAGGTCCACGAGTGCCTGCGCAGCCTCAGCTTGACCCGCGACACCGAGAGCCGCGAGACCCGCTGCCGCTCCGCGCGTGAGCTCCTGGTAACCCGCGTTCTTGTCCGCGAACGTGACCGCATCGACCAGATAGCCTCGATGCGATTCGCAATTGACGCCAAGGAGACAGATGGCTGCCGCGATCGCGGGCTGCGTGGGCCGTGGTGCCGTGCGCTGCAAACCGGCAAGCGTCTCGAGCGAGCGCTTGTCGCCAATTTTCCCGAGGGCCAGCGCGGCATCGTCCTGCAGGGGGCCCTCGAGCCTGGCCACGGCCATCAACGCGTCAATCGCGTACAGCGCCTTGTAGTCGCCAAGCGCCTCGATCACGGCGCTGCGGAAAAAATCCTCGCCGCGGGACACCTCGCGCACCAGCGCCTGCCGGGCACGAGCCGTGCCCAGATCCGGCATCCCAGTCGCAGCCGCCGCCATTGCGCGCACCAGCGCGGGCCGGACGAATTCGGCCTGTTCCTTCTCGAGCGCGGTCACGAACTGCGGAATCAGCGCGCGATCCGGGTTGTGCTCGAAGAAGCTGTAGGCGACCGTCCGCAGCCGATCGTTCGGGCTGCCCAGCGATTCGCGCATCGCGTCCTTCGTCCGCGGATCGTTGAAACCCGTCAAGAGCACGAGCGCGCGATAGCGAACGTAGCCGTCTGCTTGTTCCGACGCGGCCTGGAGCAGCGCAGGGACCGCCTGGGCATTCGCCGTCCGCCTGACTGTGCGCGACGCGTTCGTGCGCGTGGCGTAGTCGAGATTGCCCAGCTTCGAGATCGCCGCCTGCAGTTGCGCGGGAGAGACCGCCTGCGGCGCCGATGGTTCTTGCGGGCGCGCTTCGCGCGCCACACAGAGGACACAAAGGCTACAAAGGACACAAAACGGAACGACACGGCGCGTCTCGTGGCTCATTTCGTGACCGGCTCGCCCTTGCGATCGAGTTTCAGCGCGAGCTGCAGGTAGGTCGCCTCGTCGCGCGGGAATTCGACCGGGTAGACGCCTGTGTAGCAGGACGTGCAGTAGGCGCTTCTCTCGCTCTGGA
>DASSGK010000344.1:0-3584 GCA_035693505.1 Vicinamibacterales bacterium | reverse complement strand
CCGTTGACCCAGATTTCCGGAGCCGAGCGCTCCGCTTTCTGTCTGATCGCCGACTGAATCTCGCGCACAGTGCGAAGGTTCGTGTTGACGCCGAACAGTTCTTCGACGCCGCTCGGATGCGAGTGCGCATCGATGAAACCCGGCACGACCGTCATCTGCTGCGCGTCCACGACGGTGGTGCGCGCGGTGGTGAGGTTGCGCACGTCGGCGGTCGATCCCACGGCGACAAAGCGGCCGTTCTTCACGGCGAACGCCTGCGCGCGAGGCAGCGTGGCGTCGCTCGTCAGCACGCGGCCGTTGACGACGACGAGATCGGGCTCCGCCGACGGCAGCGCGGTCGCGGGCGCCGGCTGGGCCGCACGCGGTGCCTCGCCGAGCGCGAACGCACCGGCCAGCGCGGCGCCGAATCCAAGAAATTCGCCTCGTGTGTAATGGGCCATAGTGCACGGATTCTAATCGCAACCGAATTCTCTTCTCTGCGGTCTTTTGCGGTCTCAGCGGTTTCTTCTGATCGTGGCGAGCGATGTGAAACGGCGCTATTCTTGGGCGCCGAATCGATTCCTGCGGAAGCACCTCAGAGGGCGAACACCATGACGACCAGAAGCCGATTGTCCGCCTGCGGCGTCTCGCGTCGCGACATGCTGCGAATCGGCGCCGGAGGCCTCGGGTTTGGCCTGTTCGGCGGCATCGGTCCGGTGCCGTATGTCTTCAGCCGGGCGAGCGAAGCCGTCGCAGAAGCGGCGTCGAACAAGATCCTCGTGGTGTTCGAGTGGTTCGGCGGGAACGACGGACTGAACACCATCGTGCCGTACGGCGACCCGATGTACTACAAGCATCGTCCCACGATCGGCATCAAAGAGAAGGACGTACTGAAGATCGATGCCCATTTCGGCTGGCAGAAATCCATGCGCGGTATGAAGACCCTGTACGACGAGGGCAAGGTGGCGATCGTCCAGGGCGTGGGATACGGACAGCCGTCGTTCTCGCACTTCACGTCGATGTCGTTCTGGCACACCGCGGCGCCCAACAGCGGCAACGAATACGGATGGATCGGGCGGACAGCGTCGGCGCTCGATCCAGCCGGGGCGCGCGAGAACCTGATCGTGAATATCGCCGAGAGCCAGACGCTCGCGGTGAAGGCGGAGAAGCACGTGCCGCTGGTGTTCATCGACCCGGCGAAGTTCAAGCGCGGGACGTTCGCGCAAGAGCACGCCCCGCTTGACACCTTGAGCGCGCAGCAGACCGTACCGGTGGGCGACGCGCACAAGTACGTGCTGGAGGTCACGAGGAGCGCGGCGCAAGCCTCCGAAGTCGTGCGGACGGCGTGGAGCAACTACAAAGGGAAGGACAACCCGGATCTGCGCCTGCTCGACCTGGACAAGGTCGTGGCGTTGATCGAGGCGGACTTCCCGACGAAGCTGTACTACGTGCCGCTGCGCAACAGCCTCTTCGACACGCACGTGAATCAGGCGGCTCCGCACGATCGGCAACTCGAGTACTGCTCGGATGCGATTGCCGGCTTCTTCCGCGAGATGAAGCGGATCGGCCGGGCCGATGACGTCGTGATGTACGTCCACAGCGAGTTCGGCCGGCGCGTGCCGGAGAACACCAGTCTCGGCACGGATCACGGCACCGCGCAGGTGAACTTCGTCATCGGCGATCCGGTGAAGGGCGGCATGTATGGGACGCCGCCGAGCCTCACCGACCTCGTGCTCGACGGCAACCTCGAAAACACCACCGACTTCCGTCAGGTGTACGCCAGCCTCATCGAAGGGTGGATGGGCGCCGATTCCACGAAGGTGCTCGGGCAGAAATTCCAGACGCTGGGGATGTTTCGGGCGTAGGGGAGGCAGTCATGACCGGACGTGTGCGCTGGTCTCCCGGACCGGCAACCTGGAAGGACGACCTGGCGCCGATCAGCGCGGCGGACTGGAACTACGACCGCGCCGCACATTTGCTCGCGCACGCGGGCTTCAGCGGCACGCCGGCGGAGATTGAGCAATTGGCCGACGCGGGTCTCGAGCGCGCGGTCCGCTCGCTCGTGCACTACGAGAGCATCCCGAATCCGAAGATGCAGCCGTTCGTCGAATCAGGGCTGTGGGATCCGACGCTGAATGCGTTTCCCGAGAGCCGGCCCGACGCGACCGATCGCGCCCTCAAGCACGGGATGTCGATGGGCGTCGAGAACAAGCCCGCGGGCAGCCGCCCTGTCCAGCCCTCGTCGGACCGCTTCTTCTACTGGCTGCGCGCCACCATGCTCGAAACGCGGCGTCTCGGCTACTGGTGGGCGAACCGGATGCTTCAGACCCAGCATCCGCTGGAAGAGAAGATGGCGCTGCTGTGGCACGGGCATTTCGCGACCCACGAGAACAAGGTCCGCGACTACCGCAAGATGATGCAGCAGATCGACCTGTTCGAGAAGTACGCGACGGGCAATATCCGAGACCTCGCCATCCAGGTCGCCCAGAACCCGGCCATGCTGTACTTTCTCGACGCGCAGTACAACGTCAAAGGCGCCGCGAACGAGAACTTCGCCCGCGAGGTGATGGAACTGTTCACCATGGGCGTGGGGAACTACTCGGAGAAGGACGTACGCGAAGCCGCACGGGCGTTCACCGGCTGGTACTTCGACAATCTCACCTTCAAGATCGATCCGGACAAGCATGACGATGGTCCGAAGACGTTCCTGGGCAAAACGGGCAACCTCGACGGCGTGGACGCGCTGAAGATCATCTTTCAGCAGCCGGTGACGGCGGAGTATCTGGCGGGGAGAATCTATCGCTTCCTCGTGCGGGAGGAGCTCTCGCAGGATCTGAAAAAGCGGCTGGGCACAGTCCTGAGAGACAACGACTATCAGGTCAAGCCGCTGCTGATGGTGATCTTTTCATCCAGGGATTTCTACAGCTCGGCGAGCTACGGGGCTCACATCAAGGGACCGGTCGAGCACTTCGTTTCCATGATGAAGCAGCTGGGCGTGGACGCCATACCCGGCGTGCCCGACTTCAACCAGTCGACGATTGCGATGGGCCAGCATCTCCTGAATCCGCCGTCGGTGGCGGGATGGGCGGGCGGCAAAGCCTGGATCACGCCCGGGTTGCTCATCGCGCGCGGCAATGTCGCGCGCGACGTCCTGATCCCGGACATGACCGGCTTCAGGGACTGGAATTTTTCCGCCGGCACCGACGACGTCCTTGGCCGGCGGTTGCGCGACGGGTACGACATCGGCGCCGCGACGGCGGTGAACGATCCGTCGAAGATGAGCACGTTCGACATGGTCGCGATGGAGCGTGACGAACAGTTCAACACGCGCATCTCGGGCTACATCGGCTGGGAGCAGGCCGCGCGCAAGCTCATTCCCACGCCGCGCAATGCGGCACAGTTCGACCTGACACGGATGGTGCTGGAGAGCGGCTCAAAAACGACGGGGGAGGCGGTCGACTATCTGATGTGGCGGATGCTCCGAGTGCCGGCGGCGACTGCCACGCGCGACGCGTTCGTGACATTCCTGACGAAAGAGTTGGGGACAGACAACATCGATCGCGCGAAAACCTACATGGAAGACCCGCTGCGACTGACGGTACACC
>DASSGK010000343.1:0-2899 GCA_035693505.1 Vicinamibacterales bacterium | reverse complement strand
CATTCTGGCGCTATCGGCCTTTCTGGCTCGTGGCTCGTCCTTCGAGTTGATCGCAGCCTCGCAGACGCCGGAGATGGTGCGGTCCACAGACCGCCGCGTCACCGAGCTGCTGGCTTACGGTTACGAGCGGTCGAAAACCTTCCGGTTGCTGGTCGAGTGTATTCAACGGTCGGACACGATTGTGTACGTCGAGTTCGGCGTCTGCGCGTTCGGACATCTCGACGCCTGCGTGCTGCCGTTCGTCGCCAACACAAGCAAGGGCCGCTATCTGCGTATCGTGCTGACCGCGCGTCTAGATCGCACCGATCGGGAGCACGTGCTCGCGTTGATCGGTCACGAGCTGCAGCACGCGGTCGAAATAGTCGAACATCCTGAAGTGGTCGATGTTCAGGGCATGCTGGACATGTACCGCCGCATTGGTTTTCCGTTGAAGGGGCGATCCGGATATGAAACGTCGGCCGCTCGCGCCGCAGAGCGCGCGGTCCTTAACGAGCTGAAGGCACCAATTGGCCTCGACGACGGCACGTTCAGTTGTTGCGCACGATGACATCGACTTGAGCAGGCGGGATAACACGGCCATCGTCCGTGGGTTGTTCGCGGCACGCCGTCGTGCCGACAGCGGAGGTCCGGCCCGTCTGTGATTTCTTCGTCGGCAGGCCCAAAGCCCAAAGAAACTATGAGAGCGGATCGCTGCGGTAAGCTCCTGCGGAGTGCCTTAAACACCGAAGGAGGTTAACGATGGCAACGACCCGCTCTGAATTCCGTAGTGTAAACGAGGCGACGCTGTATGTGGCGCTCGAGTTGAGCAAGCAGACGTGGAAGCTCGGGCTGTCGGGAGGATTTGGGACGCATCCCTATGTCTGCAGCGTGCCGAGTGGCGACTTCGCGGCGATTGATCGGGTGATTGCGCGGGCGCGCCAGCAGTTCGGGCTGGGGATAGCGACGCCGATCGTGAGCTGTTATGAAGCCGGGCGGGACGGGTTCTGGATTCATCGCGCGCTGACGGCGCGGGGCTGGGCGAATCGTGTGGTCGACTCGGCGAGTATCGAGGTGAATCGACGGCAACGGCGGACGAAGACGGATCGGGTGGACGCGCAGAAGCTGGTGACGATGCTGGTGCGGGCGTGCTGTGGCGAGCCGGACGTGTGGCGGGAAGTCCGGGTGCCGAGCGAAGCAGCGGAAGCGGCGCGGCACGTGAGTCGCGAGCGGACGGCGCTGAAGGAAGACGAGAATCGCGTCCGGAATCAGATCGAGAGCTGGTTGGCGACGTATGGCTGTCAGCTGGGGCGGCGGGAGCGGACGGGCGAGTGGTGGACGCGCGCGCGCGATTGGCAGGGCAGGCCGTTGCCGGCGCCGGTGCAGCAACGGATTGCGCGAGCGACCGCGCGGCTGCGCGTCATTCTCGCGGACATCGTCGCGCTGGAGGCGGCGCAGGCCGCGGCGGTGGCGGCGACGCCGGCCGACAGTGCCTTGGGCCGCCTGGTGCGCGTGCGCGGCGTCGCGACGACGAGCGCCTCGGTCTTGCTGGACGAGGGGCTGATCTGGCGCGACTTTCAGAATCGCCGCGAGATCGGGGGGCTGCTCGGGTTTGCGCCGGCGAAGTACAACAGCGGCGAGGCAGAGCGTGATCAAGGGATTAGTCGCGCTGGCAACCGGCGGTTGCAAGCGATCAGCATTCAATTGGCGTGGAATTGGGTGCGCTGGCAACCCCTGAGTGCGCTGACGCAGTGGTATCTGAAGAAGTTTGGGGTCTATCGGCGGGCGCGCCGGATTGGCATTGTGGCGCTGGCGCGGAAGCTGGTGATCGCGTTATGGCGGTATGCGACGACCGGCGTCGCGCCGGCGGGCGCGGTGCTCAAGGCGTAGGAGTTTACGGCGCGGCCGTCGTCGGCGCGAGTTGATGACGGCACACTGACACGCGCGGCGTGCACGTTAAGGGCAGGGTCACACGTTGACCGTCCCAAAGAAGGTTGCCGCCGCACCGTGTCCGGGTCGAGACTGCAGAGTCTCAGGAAGCTGCGCGAACCGCGCACGCCGGATAGAAGCAGAGCGCTGGGTCTGCGACCCACGTTCAGCCCGGACCCGTGTCACCCAGGCGCTGTATCGGGAGGAGGAGAAGAGTCACGAACGCGCGGCCGGGTCCAGGGCTGCGCGCGCTTCGCGCGCCGCCTTCGGTCACCGAGGATCAGCGGCGCGGCGACACGACGCGGCGCCCCTGGACCCGGCCGCGCTGGTTCGTGACCGGTGCACTGAAGGCCAGCAAGCAGAGGCTTGCTGGCCCGCCAGCGACGGATCGATGACGCGACTGGCCGTCGTGAAGGGGGATGTGTCCTTTCACGAGATCGGAAATGCGTAGAAAACAGGGGGCTTGACAACGGCCCGCCTCATAGAAGCCCTGAGCCCAAAGCCGACACGCGTCAGCGGGGCGTGTCATACGGCACGCCGACGAAGTTCGCATCGGCATCGATTCGCAGAATCAGAGTCGTTACTAACAGCACCAGCGTGTAACGCCCGGACGGATCGCGTCCCAGCGTGATCGGCTGCAGGTGCCGGACGTGCCAGTCGTAGACGGCGAGCCAGACGTCTACCCCCACTTCCATGAAATCTGGAAACTTCGCCTGAGAGCGAAGGAACTCGACTTGCCGGGTCCGGACGCGGGCGATGTCGGTAAAGCTGTGAGGCTCGATGAGCGCTGAGCGCAGATCGCCAACAGCCTTCACGATGTCCTGCATTGCGCGGTCGGATGGCTGCCCGAAGTCGGATGCTCCGGCACTGCTGGCAATGGCGCTCGATAGCAGGTCGCGGCGAGACAGCATCGAAGTCCTCCTCACGCTTCCGATCGCTACGACGTTACGAAGGGCGAGCCGGCTCTACCGCGATTGCTCGACGGATTGTCGGC